>NZ_WASP01000009.1:0-33590 GCF_009712225.1 Desulfovibrio sp.
TCAAGACGATGAAATACTGCCCGACCTTCCCGAAAAGGTTCGGCTCGATCCAGGACGCCAGGGCGTTCTGCGTCCAGTTCTTCCAATGGTACAACCACGACCATCATCACACCGGCATCGGCCTGATGACGCCTTGGCAGGTTCATTCCGGACAAGCCCCGACCATCCGCGAAACCCGCCTGAAAACATTGGCCGACGTGTATGCAAAAAATCCACAGCGCTTCGTCAGAAAGCCGCCTCAGCCACCGGAATTGCCGGATGCCGCCTGGATCAATCCGCCGGAAAAGAAGGCCGCCGCGTGAACGCCGATGAGCTTAAACTCACGCCGGCGCCTGTCGCAAAATCATTGACACGTTCCGAAGCGATTGCGTTATTCAGCGGACGAGGCTACCGCCTGTTGGCTCGCTGAAAGAGCACTGAGCGCCGCAGATTTTGCATCTCCCAGAGTGGTGAAATCTCCAACGATGCCGGGTTTGCCGGAGGCCTCGTTCAACCGGACTTTCCAACGAATACCTTTCTGCAATGCCCGACGGTCAATTTGTCCAACCTTCGTGCCACCCTGGAGAATGCCGCCACCGCTCGTGAAGGCGACGCAGTCCCGCTCGAGCGACGGAGCGCACTGCTCCCGCTGGTCGCGGGCGGCGCACAGGCTGGCCGCCAAATCTCGAACCTGCCTAATGTCGCCAGCGCGGTTTGGCACCCACACTCGGATCTGTTTCTCATTCCGGGCGAGGTGACCTGCTTCTGCCTCGCGCACTCTCTGTGCTTTCGTCTTCGCCATGGTCTGTACCGCTTCGATCTTCCTTTGGACGAGGCGACCCGCTTTAGGCCTTAGATCACAGTAATGGGTCGGCCGGACCTGCCAACCGCCAGGCACAGTTTTCCAGCCCCAGCCGTCCACTTCGGCCACCACCCATCCGCGTTTCGGTTCGAGCACGAGAGCTTTGCCCTTCTGAGGGGCCGGGCCGGTCTTTGGCCAAGCGATGATAGGTTTCACATCCATGGTCGCCCCTTGTCAGTCCTCGACCGGATCGGACGAAACGTCCTGATCGCGAATCTTCTTCCATGCTGCCTTGCTACGGCGGCGGTGCAACTTTCGCTCCGCCAAACGGCGGCGGATCGCGTCTTCGTCGGTGGTTTCGAGTGCCGCCATGATCTCGTTGTGGGTGCAGTTGCGCACCGACAGCAGCATGTTCTTTCCGGCGGCCGCGACCGCGGCGGGATACATTGTCTCGATGTGGGCCGCCACAGCCTTGCCGATGTCCATGGCGATCTCTTTGACCAGATCCGGCGAGAACGGCGAGGGTTCGCTGCCAGGAATCGCAGGGACCTGGGCGGGGGTCGCAATATCGTTTTTTGCGCTCAAAAGGGCCTCCTCAGATTGACGGTGCAGCGGAGGGTTCCTTCGCGGGAGCCCGGTCACGCGCCCAGGCAGCGAAGTCTGCCAGACTCATCGAAGCGTGCGAGACATAACAGGCGGGCGGGTTTTCGCCGACTTCCACCCGGAACAGCACGCGGTTGTCGTCGATATCGAACGGGGTGCGATGGCTGCCGAGCCCGCGTTCCCAGTCGATCTCCCCGACAAAAGTGACGCCGACCTCGATGTCTCTGGCCTTCATCATTTTCTCCTTTACCGACCCGCCGTAGCGACGTGGAATAAGGCTTCGAGGCCCAATCCCGTGAAGACGACATAGAGGTTGTCCTGCGCCGCGCCGTCACTGCCGTGCCCTTCGGCCTCACGAAGAAAACCCGCGTCCTTGAGGTTGCGCGCCACCCGAATCTCAGCGGTTGTCGCGCTCCCGTCGAAATTGGCGTTGTCATCTTCGTGCCCCTCAAAGGATTTTGGCGTCGGTGACGCCCATAGCCTGGTCGGCTGCGATCAGTGCACGGCAGGCCGGGCAGTCAGCATCGCGCAACTTGTCGCCCTCGAGGTCGTCGGGGCATGCTCCGCGATAGATGTGCCTCACCCGGCCGGCGGCGACGTCGGCCAGCTGGCCGATCAGATCCGCAGCATCGTCGAAGTTATGGGCGCCCAAATCATCGATCAAAGTCACGGATACCTCCCGTTAGTGGCCGCGCCCTGTGGCGCGGTTAATCTTCTCGCCCCCTCATCGCTCTCTCCCGAAAAGCTGATGCCGGGCAAGTAGCCAAGCAACTTTCTCACGCCCTGTACAACGTAACGGTCGCGCAGCGCTATGCGATTCTGGCGCGTCTCGGGGGAAAGGCGATCGTCTTCCGCAGCCTCGAAAAACCAGTCAAGCGATTCGGCCTCAGCGATCGTCAAGAAGGTCAAAGGCTGATGATGCTCGTCGCGCAGTTCGACCAGAGCCGGAATAATCGCGTCAAGACGATCCTCACGTTCACAGAGATCTTCATGCGACAGGGGGGCTTGGTCGACGATCAGTTGGTTGATCAGGGCAATGACCTGGTCGGCGGTTAGACCGTCGAGAGGATTGAAGGTATTGGACGTGGGCAATGAGGCCTCCCTACAGGTCGAAACGCTTGACGGTCATTTCCTCGCCGTCGAGCAGGGCACGGGACAAATCCCAAAAGCGGGTCAGAAAGCGGCTCGAATTGCCCTGCGGAAATTCCTCTTCCTCACCGTTCGGCTTGACGATCACGAACACGCTCACATCCGGGTCAGCCAGATCATCCTCGTTCACGGGCAAGGCTCCGTCGTGATCATTTGTCAGCGGTCAGGACGAATGGGCTGGCCTGCAATTTGGCCGCCCAAGTGTCATCGCCGCTCGCCTCAGCCTGGATGGCGGCGTCGAGCATGTCTTCGGTTTCCTCGATCGGCACCACGACCAAGTCGGCAGCATCAAACTCCAGCATGATGCGACGCCCGATGTCTTGGAGCGATACCGCCTGGTTGACCATCTGGGTGATGACGGCGGCGAGATCGGCTCGCGTCTGAATTGTCCTCAACAGGACCTCCCGTTTGTCAGTCTTTGTTGGGAGGCAGCGGCGCGGGCTGTTCCCCATGATTGGGCACCCAGTTGCAGAACGCGCCGGTTTCGGGGTGACACGTCGCCGGACAGTAGTCGGCGTTCCAACGGCGGCAGTCTTCGCATCTCTTCTGCACGGACAAAGTTCCCCTTTAAGTTCATGCGGTCAACGGCTGGTGAGGCGTTCCACCGAAGGCTAGCCGATCATATACTTCCCGCAGCAGCGTCTCGTCTCGAAGCTCCGTTTCCAGGCAGTAAAACGGGCGATTGAGAAACCAGGCTTGGTCTGCCGCACTGACCTCGGAAAACGCCAGCCCGCGGACCGCGAATTTGCCATCGACGAAGCCCACGATCGCCGTGATGCGCTGCTGGCCATCCAACAGCCAACGGTCGTAAACATAACCTTCTTCAAGATCCTTGTTGACTACGTACGGCGGTACCGGCAACTCATCGAGGATGCTCTCAATCAACCTGACCTTTTGTTCCAAAGACCAGACTGGTGGGCGCTGAAATGGCGGCAGGATAAACGAACCCAACGCTCGTTCGCCCGGCAGCACCGCTCGATGCAGACGCCGTCCGCCGGCGAGCACCATTTCGACGCTGTAGGCCCGATCCTGCGCCCGGAACCATGATCCTCGCCAAGACCGCACCATTTTCACTCCATCACAGGTAGCCAAGCGAAACGCTCAATACGGCCCCTCTCTGCATCTCAAATTGACCGAGTGGAGCGCTGATCTAGATAAGCGCGATCTGCTACGGTCAGCGTCTGAAACCAGGCCAAAAAGGCAGCATGTTCCGCCGTCAACTCTCGCGCGAAATCCTCCGCCGACTCGAGATCGTCGAACTGGCCGCCAGCGTCTTGCACGGTGAAGGTGGACCCGTCGAGATTCCTGCCTTTGAAGGTCATCGTATAACAACCCGGATCGCCGCCGACCTCGAAATAACCTTCGCAGGTAAAGCGCGCGGTATGGCGCAGCCTCACCTTTCCGCCACTCAACTGCTCGATCAGTTCAGAACGATACATTCCAATGGACCCCTTATTCCTGGCCGACAGCGGACACGCTGCGCTAAAACCGCGCGGCAACTGCGCGCCCAGAACTGCGCTTGCCCGGTCACGGATGTCATCCAGACGGGCATGCGGCGCCAAATTAGCCACCGCACGCATCACAGCAATATCGACTGTTTCGGGAGCGATGGCGCGGATGTCAGTGTTGGTCAAGGTTGTCTCCACAACTGAGATGGACTCAGTATATCGCTACGCCGTAGCGGCGCAATTAGAAACGCTACGGCGTAGCGATAAGGCTGACAGACCTTACAAATTCCGCCAAGCCAAAAATCAACTGGCGGATGGCCGAAAACCACCGGCTATATCGCTCAAAAGCGTCTCAAATTGAGACCGTTGGCCTTGCGCGATCAGGGTCCGCTATGCGGCCGTCGCAAGGTCCGCAGCGGCCGCTTGGGCGCCGTCGCCTCTCCTGGCGCAGAAAATCGACAAAAGACAGATCTGGATGCTGTTGGATCGCCCGGAGCAAGGTCTCGTCATCGACGTGCTGCAGCGCAGGGGACAGGCCAACCCGATGGTCGTGATAGGCCAAAACCATACGCACATCCATTGGTGCCGACTCACTGGCATAGGAGCGCCAGCTGAAGCCGCGCCCCAACCCCTTGACTGATTCCAGCCCGCGTTCCACCGCGCCATCTTCGACGGCGATCGCCAAGCCAAAGTTGTCGGGTTCTGTGCGTGCCAGCTCGTCGATCTCCGCTTTCTGCATCGAAGGACAGAAGACGCAGCTGCTCTTAGGCGGCACAGGCAGACCTGCCGCGGCGATGATATCCGAACACGCCTCGCGGTTTATTTCCCATTCGATCAGCGGATACCAGTTGACGCAGCCAGGGCTGTCCTTGCCGTGACTTTTCCCGGCACGACAACGATCGCGCGGATCGGCGTCATACCCGATCGCCTTTACGACATGTGGAACAGACGCCCAACACGTGGACTTGTTGCTCCACCCAAAATGCCGGCGAATGAAAGCGTCCTGCGGATCGATTTTCCAGACAATGGAGCACTGGTGTTTGTTGAAGGCCAGCGCCGGCAGCACTCGACACCGTAACAGGGCGTCACCGATCGATTGATCTCCGCTGCGGGGACGGGGATTCTTGACCACTGTCACGGCCGGGAAGCCCACCTTGCTCAGTCAGGCGTTGATGATGTCGAGATACGCGTAGGTGGAGTGCTTCTCACTACCGACGTCGGCAAACAAGATTAGATCCGGACGAATGCCCCGATTGTGCATTTCGACCAACAAGGCCGTTGAGTCAACACCCATACCGTAACTGACGACCAGAGGCGGTTTGGTATTGATACCCATAAATAATGGGAGTTGTGCGGCCATAAGTACTGCCTGTAACCCGTTAACAAAAACAGGCTATCAGGGCGTCAAAGCCTCACGATTTGGTCCAAGATGGACTTTCGACAGTCGCGAAATGTGGTGAACATCTTGAGCGCCACAACACCTCTGCCTCAAATGGCTGCGACGCTTCTCACGCAACCAACTTGGCCACCGCACCATCTGGCGAAGATTCGTCATCCATATCGAGGAACGCATCTCCCACCGACTCGTTCACAGAGATCTCCGGCCGGTTGCTCCGAATCTGCTGCATCTCGGCCCAGATTGCGGCCTCCGACTGCCTATCCAGCGGCTGGTAGAACGGCAGCACTGCCGCCAAAGCTGGATTTGTCTGCGCCGCAAAATGGCGCTGGACGCTGTCGACCGGCATCCGGCCCAACGTCGAGGACAGCAGCGCAAGCAGGTCGCGCCGATCCGTAGGAGACAGTTTCGTCATTGCCGCGCGATACGCTTCCTGCTCTGATCTCCCGCCGTATTGCTGGTACCAGGCCCTGTTGAACAGCATAGAGTGTGGCATGGTGAGAAAGTCTTCGAACTCACTGGCTGAATTGCCGAAGACACCTCGGAAAAAATCAGGTGAACCGGAAACAATCCCATGCGTCGCCTGGAGCATGATCTGCAGGGACCTCAACTGGTAGCGTGTCCAGTTCGGACCGACATGGCTGCGATCGGGCAAGTCAACAGGCTGGTAGCGCATCGGGAACGAAAAGATCCGGGTTCCCAGTTCTTCGTTTAGCTCGATGTTGAGCAGCATGCGACCGAACAGGTCGGCCGGATCGTCGTTGAAATTGAACAGCAGATAGTTGGACAGGTCTGTGATGCCGTTGTCAGCCGCCTGGCGCACTGCAGTCTCATAAGGCTCGCGGAACGCGGAATTGTCGAAGGCAATCCGCAATGGGCTGACGCACAGGCGCGCCAATTGCTTCATCAACTGCGGATTCTTGGCCAATTCCCTGGCATCCACGCCCTGGTTGAAGTCGACGGTCCTCTGCACTGTGACGCCGCGGCGGGTTAGAGTGGCTCCCCGGTGAAAGCCGAGACCGACGATCTCGTCGACAATCTCCTTTAGCCTCGGCGATGCAGTGATGTTGTTGTCCATCATGATGAGCGCGGGTTTTTCACCATACAGACGCGCTATCTCCCGGACCGTCGACGTGATCGATGCCCCCTCGCGCAAGCCACCCTCAATCTTCGGCACGCCGCAGAAGTTGCAGCTGCGGATACAGCCGCGCGAAGCATAAAGAAAATAGGCGTCAGTGACCGGGTAGCGGTAATCCACCTGGTCCAGGATGCTGTAATCAGGCACCAGCATCTCGATCGGCGTCCCTTTGGTATCGTCGGCGTACAGTTCCTCTTCGAACTCATCGAGTTCCAGCGAAACCGCCGGCGGCTTATCCAACAGACCGGCGATGAACCTAACGCCCGGCCAGCGCATATCGGAGGAGAAACGCTCGTGCATAAGGGACGCTGCAATTCCACCGACGAAGATCCTGTTCGCGTGGCCCCGTGCGACTTTGAGGGCGAAGTCGATCGTGCGCGCAGTGCGCGCAAATTCGAAGGAGAACAAGCTTGAGACGTAAATTCGATCCCAGGCCTGCCCCATCACCGACTTATTCTCACCTTTGATGAAGCGCACATAATCACCTTTGCCATGGGGGCCATGATATTGCGCGATCTTCATCAATCCGAGCGGCGGATACTTGTTTTTGTAATCAGGCTCTATCAACAGGATGTGGGCCATTGCTGCACCGCCACTTGGTAAATACCGATGCGACAACCTAGCAACGGACAACGGCAACACAATTTTGGCCGCGCCTATTCGCCGCCCGTTCCTTGGGAAAAGGGAACAGGCGACGTTGCTGCGTCAAAGAACAGCGACTGACACGGGGACATCCCCACGATGAGAGATTTCCGCCGCGCTGCGAACGTGGGGGTGCCCGTCATTCAACAGAGCGGTACGCCCGGCTTGGGTAAGACGTGCCCAAAGCTCGCTGGCGACGAAGAAGCGAACGTGCCGATGAAGAGCTATGACGTCGGCGACGTCGATATTCGTCAGTGCCGCCAGCCGAGCCTCGTGGGCGGCGTTGTCAGCGTAGAGTTGTTCCACCTCGGCCTGGGACAGTGTCTTTCCCATAAGGTCCTCCATATTTCGACAAGAGGACCCTATCGAAGGAAATCGGGCTCACAATTTGAGCCGACCGGTATGGCCGGTGCACCATGCCGATCGCCTTCACCTAGTGTGACGGAAATAGCAGAGAGCTTCCGCGATATCGATACGGCGAATGACTGGAGAATTTGCGAGAGCGGCAATCGAATTTGCCACCGGTGGAATGGCAGCAGCAGTATCTGCCGTCAGAGGAATGCGTCGTTTGGCCTCCTCAAACAATGCCTGAGCATCAGGATGAATCTGGCGCATCGGTGGCCGGCGTGCCTGCGCGTCGTGGACCCGGGCCACAATTTCGCTCGCCGGCTCGGCAGGGGGTGGCAAGGCGACATCACAGTCAGGGACGGCGACCACCCAACTCATCTGGTTCAGATCGGCGTGAGCGACGATGGCCGGCGCAGGGACATCGGGGAAGGCGTTCGAAAAAGCGGCAACCAATGCTTCGACCACCACAGCGCTATGGGTCGCTGGTGAATAAGCGGGTGCGTCGGTGCCGATTACCAGCTGGCAACGATGACCGCCCGTCGCAGCAATTTCCAGGCATCGCTTTGCGCTGCATGCACCAGGCACCTGGTCGAACCGGATTTGACCGGAGGTCATCGCCTCCCTTAGCGAAACCAACCGGCTGGCAACAGCTGTCGCCGCGTCTATGCGCGGATTGTAACGGGGTCTGCGTCGGGTGCGAGCCATCAGGTCCTCCATCGAACTGAGGTTTCAATCTATGGAGGACAGGCTGTAAGACAATTTCAGGCCGTCGGAGTCGAATCCGACCAACGTCGGTGTATATAGGATCGCTTGAGGCACCCTGGCCGAGAAAACGGGTGTCTCCCGCCAACCGGTAGCGTTGGCGAGCAGCTATGGATGCACGTTGTCGATGCTCAGCTCTCCAGGGCTGGTATCGTAATCCGGAGCCCGCGGCAAACGAGTGCTCGACTCCAGGTCAGTTGCCGGGCACTGCGCAAGACCGGAATGTCTCATGCCATGGCGCCGGATCAATGCCGGCGTCTTCCAATCGTTTGCAGAGCATTGCGCGATATCTGGCGGCGTCTTCCACCTCTTCGGCGCAGAGAGCGCGCCGATAGCTGGACCACCGCATTCCAAGCAAGAATATTTGTTCTGCCGACAAGCTTGCTGCCTTGGCTGCGCCAATCAGGGCTGTCTCGACCTGATCCAATTTGACCATCCAATCAGGCCTGTTGATGGCTGTCATAGACATTCTCCCGTCCCGCCGTTGAAGGTATCGGCGGGAAATTGCTGTCCGCCGTTGCGATCGAGGGTCTCAAGACGCTTTTCCAAGGTGTGAAGCGCCGCAATTTGTTTTTGGCGCTCGGCCAAATCCTCGGCAATGAAAAGTCTAAAATCCGGCGGATTCGGCACGCGTTGCTCCGAAAATCGCTCCCAAACAAGGAATTCCGCTTTCCTGTACAGATCGGCGGGCCAAGCCGACATGACCGCCGCGTCGAGTTCAAGCGCCTTAGCCGATGGCGCCGGCAGCCCCCGCCGCTCGGCGATCAGCCGGAGAAAGTCCTTGATCTCTTCCTGATCTGTGCGCGCGGCCATATCGATCTTCGCCGCCTGATGGACCGTCGCCACCTGTTCGCGCAAACCCGTCTCCACGGGCAGGACCATGCCGGCATTTGCGTAAGCTCGCTCGGCAAGACCCAAAATCTTGCCGACCATATCCTGGTCGAGGTGAGCCAACGCGCCTTTCTTCTTGTCGGCGACAACGAGTTCACTCGAACCCGGTTCCGATTCGATATTCGACGCGTCACGGTCCGTTACCATCAATTCCCAATTCCCCATTGGCTCCGATTAAGACGTCTTCTGTTTCAAGTGATCAGCCTGCTCGAAGCATTCACGCGCTTCCTTCATCGCCTCGTAGCAGACCGGACCAGGCTCAACACTTCGGGCGAAACGGAAACGCTCTGCGCCCCGGGCGTTCAAGTCTTGGATCTGCTGGGCGATCTCGGTCAGAGAGGCCCCTGCCAACTGGTGGTCATGTGGCTCATAATGGCTTCTTTCCGGCTCCGTGGGCGGGGGTACGACCGCCGGACGCGGGAGACCACCCCCAGAGCCTCTTCCCACCGCAGATTCGCGAAAGGCTTGTTCGGCTGCCACCTCATCGACAACCTCCTCGAGAGTACGCGGCCCGGTAATAACGCCTGCCAAGCGAGAGGCCTTTGTGTAGAAATCCGGCGCCGAGCCCTTATCGACCTCGTCATCCCACGCGTAAAGGGCCACCGGCTCTTCGTCCGCCGCTACGCCGGTATCGACAGCAAAGGGATCATAATGATCACGGTCGTAAGCGTCCCACGCGGCCTCCGCTTGCGGGCGCGTCCCGAAAAGCTCGGGCCACGCTTGGTCGCAGAACCCGTTGTAGATGAAATAACGGCGGTCACCGTCCGGAAAAATCACCAGGCCAATGTGCTTCGCCATATGCCACTCCATTGACCGCCAAGCAGCCACACTTCTAATTCACCACGTCATCAAGAGTAACAGACGAATTTTCCTCGACCAGTACGAGTTGCCAGAAGAGAGCCAGGCTGCCTGGATGGTTGGTTGGATACCACTGGATACAGTTTTCCCAGCCTTCGGCCCCGTCGACGTGCTCATCCAGCTTGACCGAGATGATGGCCTCATCAGCTTGCACCACAGTGCCTCCGGCACCAGCGGGGACTTGAAAATCCGGCCACCAGTCGGCATCGGCACGCAGCTTCACCCGGGCACCAACCGGCGGAAACTGACTCGGTATCTTTGTGACCGCATGGCCGACAGAGCGTTTCGGGTCGCTCCAGGTGTCGCCGAGTTCCAGGGCCATAATTGCATCACGAGACGCATCGTCATACCCGTTGGCGGCGCTGAAATGATCGCCATCGACGAATTCCGCGATCGGATACGCAAGACCAGGGAAAGCTTCTGGCGAGCGGTAGGCGATGAACATCGAGTACTCCTCAGTCATTTTCGTCATTTGGCAACCAGCCTGCTTAACTGCCATCTTTTCACCAGCAGAGGTAATAACGGGTGTCCCCCGCCAACCGGAGTTCACCTGTCCGATCTTATCGGTCCCTTGGAGGGGGGATGACCACTGGTTCCCGGGGACCACCCATGCTGCGTTCAGGTCAGCCGATAGAGATGCCCCGGCGTGTCCGGGATATCCGACCCGTCGGACGCAACCAGTGTCGGACGGATCCACTTGAGCTTGATCAGCGCCCGGCCTTGGCCATAGGGCTGTCGGCGCCAATGTCCGCGGCGCCAATGCGCTTCGACAGGACGGCCCTCGCCTCCGGCGCCTGGCTCATTGCCGTGTTGGCCGGGCGCGGACTTCCGTACGACGACCGGGATAAACCCGCGCTCAAGCAATCCCGCCTTGGCGCGATCACGCAGATTGACCTTCGGAGACTTCCACTGAGCCTTCAGGTCCGGCGGGGCATCGTCGGGCAATTCCCTCTCCTCGCCGTCCTCCTCGGTGGCGTTCAGATAGCATAGCGCGTTGACAACCAGAGCCAGCGCCCGGCGGAACGTCGGCAGCGCTTCACGGGTCCAGGCGGTCTCGTCAGCATCGGTCAGGTGCCGTACATCCCGCACCAGAACCGGCCCGGACTGGGTCTCGACCACAGCGTCGTCATCCGGTGCCAGGGCGGTCTGTTGGATCTTGATTTCGCCGCTCACCACAGCTTTACGGACGGCATCCTCGATCGTGGCCTCGGGATCGGAGATATCCAGCGGGGCATAGAAGTAGAGGTCACGGGAAAGAGGCCAACGATTGGGCTTGTCGGGATTGCGCACATCGAGGCGGCGGCTGGTCACCACAACTTGGAAGCTGCCGCCATGCTGCGGATGGGTGGTGATGTAAGCTCCGTCGATCTTGTTCGGCGGCCCAGGCAGACAGCCGTCAAACGCGTCGCCGAACGAGATATGAAAGCTGTCGAAAGGCAGGCGGATGTCGCAGCATCGCACGCCGGTGAGGTCGGTGCGATCGAGCAGCTCGACGATGTGCGGCTCCAGGAAGAAGATGTTCCGACCGTGCTCCACAAAGGCACCGACATGCATGGCCAGGGACATTTCCTGGGTGATCATGGCAGTCGGTCGTTCCGGCCGCTTCTCAAACGGCAAGGACATGATGCCGTCGTTGTAGGCGGGCATCATTAGCCCTGTAATTGCCTGCAACGCCTCCATAGTAGGTATGCCGCGTCCGACCATCCTGCGATAAAGCTGCATGGCCTTCCGAGCAAAAGGACGGTTGCGCATGTATCGCATCGGGTGGATATGGCTGCTGACGATATTTGCCATTGTGGCCCCTTACCTTAGATTACCGCGGTCGTCGACACTGCAAATCCTTCCCCGGACCCCTGGATGGTTTAGATTCTCGACCCAACGTCGGGGAGAAGGCCAAATGGCGTCTGAGGTACGCTTTTCTCTCCAAAACCGATCAATCCTGTCATGACTGCGTTCTCTGCACCACGCCACCCATAAAAGCGGCAAATCGACCAGCCGAAGCGTTTGCTGCGCCCTGTGAGCCGTGGTGTCGTTCGGCGGTGTGACGGCGCAGCTGATCGTCGCGCCGGTCCTGTTCAGTCGAAGGCCGTCGCGCGGCCGTCAATAGCGTTTCTGCCGCCGTTTCTAGCGACGGGAAGTCATTCGCACAGATCATGCGTGGTCCACGGGAAGAATATCCATGCCAACCAACACCACCACCTTCCGTAGCGCCTGGAGACCAACGTGGCACGCGGTTCAACGTGAAGTGAAGGTCGATGATCGGCTGACTATCGGCAACAGCCAGGTAGGACCTTGTCTCGTAATCGCCAAAATCCCGCAAATCGGTGCACCAGAGTACCTCGCCGGCGACTTCGAGCCGAAGGCTGCGCAGCGATGCCCATCGCGCGAGTTCTTCCGCCGACCCTTTCCTCGACGTTCTGGCATACCCGCACTTCACGCGAGAATGGGGTAAAGACGCGCGGATCCAAGATGGTTGGACCATCCAGCACACAACGCTGTCCATCCGCAACCCACGCCAGACTTCCCCGATCACCTCACCATCGGGCAGAGACACGGCCCAGCGCCCAGTTTCGAGGAATTGGCGGTAATATCGCCCAGGTTCCAGCGGAGGCAGCGCCGTGATGGTGGGGGTAAATACGGTCATGGGCTTTTCCTTTGATCCAACGCCTTCATTTTCCCATGCATTGCGGATCCCGCAAAATCTCGCCCTGACCGCCCCGAACTTTAAGCCGATCCTTCGGCAGGAGGGGTGAAGACCTGGAGCCCCTGATCCGTTACTGACAAGACGCCGCAATCCCCCGTCCCGTCGCTGTGCACATAGATCCTCCACCCGTCCGGTCTGGCCTCGACATAAAGCCGGCGCGTCTGGGAGGCGTCTTCCACCTTTTCGCCGCGCATTCCAAGATCGATCACGATCGCGTCAGGGACAATCCCAACCGCCGCCTCTCGCGCCCGAACGGTGCGAGCCGAAACGGCTTGCTCCGGCGTCTCGTCCATTTCAAAAAGCGCCACGATGGCGCTGTTTGGCCCGGATCCAGTTCCAACCAAGCTGATCATGCAGAAAATTCTCCCAAACCTCAGGATGGGCCGAACCATTCGCCAGCCCATCCACTGTTCACAGGTCACCAATCAAGCGGCTTCAGCTTCCGCCTCGATGACGATCGGCACCTCAAAATGAGCCGCCGCCGCCATCATCAGGAGTTCATCATGCAGTGTGCCGGCGGCCAGGTGTTCACTGATCTCGTCCACCGAGAGCTGCGGGATGTAGTCATCCTTGGACCCGGCCCACTCACGCGGCCGCGCCATTCCCGGCTGAAAGAGAACCACGGTTTCTTGCCAGGAAGGGTGGCCGTCATCACCGCGCTTGAACGCCAGGCCGTTGGCCACACAGAAGTGCTCCAACTCCTCGAACTTGCCACCGGGCGCATCGAACGCCATCAGCGTCAGCGGGGCATTCAGCGCCGCTGCCCCGCGCACTGCGACTTCCGCTTCCGGCGCCGAAGCGAACGGGTTACCCCATTCCATCCCAAGACGGGCCACAAAGAATTCGTCGGCCAAGCTTTCGACCAGACGTTCCGCCAAAACGCCGCCGATTTGAATACAGGCATGTGCGCAATCAGGCATGGTGCTCTCCTCTTTTCAAAACGATCTTAGGCGCCGAATTCAAGGCCACCAGAACCACGTCACGCGGCCAGAGCCTGGGCGACGCTGCCACCAAACGCGTAGGACAGCGCGCCGGGCACGGCATTTCCGAGCTGCTTGAGGCTATCACCCCAGCTGCAGGGAAATTCGTAGGCGTCATCCATGTCCTGGAGACGGGCAGCTTCGCGCTTGGTGTAATGGCGGTAGGTGCCGTTACCAAAGTCGATCATGTTCTCGCCGCCCGACACGCCGTGGTCTCCGGCGCGCAAAGCCTTCGAGCAGCTGTCCAGCCGCGATCCGGTGTGGCCTTTATAGGCCCGGGCCTCACGAGGCGGGATGGTATGGCCAGTGGCGACGGGCAAGGGTCCCGCGCATGACCGCAATCATCTGCAAGTCTTCTCCCCGCGCCGGCCGCGCTTCGCATGCGGTTGAGAAAAGTGCTCCCGATTTAGGTTCGCGCTTACGGTCGATCAGCCACCTGCCACCACCGCCGTCGTTGAACTTGAGGCGCGTGCCGTCGGCGCAGACGAAGCCCTCCTCGGCGGATCCTCCAGTCACTTCGGTTTGGTCGACGGGCTCGCCGCCCAGTAAGGTCAGGGCCACTCTTGAACCGACCACGATCGACGCCCGCACCCGGATTTTGCTCTCCGCGTCATGCTCCGCCTGGGCCTGCCTGTAGACCTCCCAGTAGGAATTGGAATATGCCTGCTGGAGCGGTTGGCCGTTGTTCCAGGCGACGACGACGGGATCGTCGAGCACCGCGAGCGCCTTTGCAAATCCATCGCCCGGAACCGCTGTCATAGTGCCTTCGATTTCGGTGACGCTGCAGTTCCAACGCGCGATCAGCGCGGCACATGCGGCCGTCACCTTGGCCGCCGCTTCGGCCGCTGACGGATCGCTCACAGCCTGGCCCGGAACACCATGCGCGGCCAAGGCGTCTTTAAGCTGCCGCCGAACATCGGGATGCAGCGCGAGGCTGTCCCGCAGGCACGCGTCATGGTGTTGGCGGAACTGGTGCAACATTGGCAGTAGATCAGTCAGCACGTGCTCCGGGGAGCTTTCGTAACGAGCGAGCATCTCGAGGGCGGTGGTCATGCAATCCTCCGAGGGTCGGCTTCCAGCCTAGACAAGACCATGCAGAAAACCTTGCTGCATCGGTCGAGAGGGCCGTTTCCTCTCCACCGCAGGCCCCTGCGCCGTGTGCTTCGCCATCACCCTCGCCCGATCCCGAAGCGACTGCATTTCGAACTGCGGACCATCTGCCTTGGCGACATTCCAGATGCTGCGTTCGTCATCGAAATGCCGAAAGGCAAAGAACAGCGCGGCGTCACGCATGCTGAGCAGAGGATGAAAGATCCACTCCAGCTTCCCGTTTACTGCCGTCGGCGGCTGCAAGGCGATCAGCTCGGCTAAGTCGTCTTGGGAATGTTTCATGCGTTCACCGGCCGGGCCGCACTGGATCTTTGCTGTCAGGGACAAACCAAGCAGGCCGGC
The DNA here is from genome assembly GCF_009712225.1 of Desulfovibrio sp. Lineage (NCBI taxonomy): Bacteria > Pseudomonadati > Thermodesulfobacteriota > Desulfovibrionia > Desulfovibrionales > Desulfovibrionaceae > Desulfovibrio > Desulfovibrio sp. The sequence goes on from NZ_WASP01000009.1 coordinate 15,153, forward strand.
ATGCTCGAACGGAACCGCATTGGCGACGACGTCTCGGCACCGCCGAATGTAGGTCTCGGGCATTGTGCTGCTGCTTCCATTGAAGCGCATGCCGCCGCCTTCGCAACAAACGGCAAATCGGACAGCTTCCCGCATGACCTCCCAATCCGCGCCAACGGCGAGAGTGCTCCAGGAGCGACAGCGAACCTCGCGCCCAGTCTGCGGATGCCGCCCGAAAAGATTATTGTCGCCACCCAACTCAAAGAGAATGACGTAATCGTGATAGAACGCGTAGTAATCAAACTGCGCGCGCAGTTCATCTTTCGAAAAGCGCACGGCAACATTGTCATCGACGATGCGGTGGGACATGAACAGAAAACTCCATCAGCGGACTTAATGAGGCAATGCTATCGCCGAGTTGCGGTTCGACAATTTTAGGCAGAGTAACCGTCTGTCTTATCCACCTGCGACCCGCGTCCATTTTCAAACCTTTGCGCGAAGTCAGGCAACGAGCTTCCGATCATGTTCTCAAGTCGAGGGGGCGCCCTTGAGGAACTGGTCGATCCGGGATTGCGCCGGATCGACCCGAACACTGGCCTTACTCGGCGGCCGCCATCGCCAGCGGCGCCCGGCAGTTGGCCAGGGCCAGTAGCTTCGCCATCCGCTTCGGAACACTGTTCCCGATCAGCCTGGTCGCTTCCGTCTTGGTCAGCGGGCGTTCGATCCAGACGTGCTCGCCTTTTTCGTCGAAAACGAAATTGCCCTTTCGGTCACGCTTGCGAACCCGAATCAGGTCCGGCAACTTCAGTTCGTGCGCGGCAGCGGCTTCCCAGTGGGTCAGCATCCGCATCACGATATCGACGATCACATACTGTCCGACGATGACGACGTCGCCACCGTCCCAAACGCCGAAGTTGCGCAGAAACTCAGCAACTCGGCGGGCGCGCCGGTACTGGCTTTCGGTCAATCCATAGACTTCATGCGGCGCCAGGCCAAAGCGCGCCGGCTGCTGATCTGCGACATGCAGATGGAACTTTGCGGCGGCGACGCCAACATGGTCACCGCCATGGTTGCCACCCGTCGTCAACGCCCTGCTGGCGTCTTCCAGCGAGGTAGCCGTGCTGGTGCCACGTTGATGCACCAAGTAAGCTCCGGCCACGGTGTGGTGGGGAACCTGCGTCTGGGCACCGAGCGATTCCTGAATGTCCTGCCCAATGGATTCGCCTCGCTGCTCAACCATATAGGCCCCGACGACACCATGATGGTCATGGACGGTCAGCGTCGGGCCACCATCGGTGAGATCCTGGCCGACGCTTCGGCTGCGGAACTCGGTCATGTGAGCCGCCACCACCACATGCTTCGCCGCGCCGGCCACCTGGGTGCCGATGCTGTCTTGAATGTCCTGACACCGGGGCACCTGGCCCTGCCGCTCGCCGTATCCGGTCGGCACCAGGTAGCTGCCAATAACGCCGAATCGCGGTGCACCAGCCATGAGGGTATCGAGAGGCTCATTCACCGACTGCCCGCGCGAATTCTCGTTGAACTTCTCCAGATGGACGGCGATCAGGGCCTGATCATTACTGGCGGTGTTCGTCCGAAGCGATTCCTGGATGTCGTAGGCCCTGCTACCGCTGCGGCTGTCGTCGCCGTGAGCAACACCGATCAGATGTCCCGCCGCCAGTTGGCATTTGTCCGCTTGGTGGTTGGCCGCGCGGATATTGGCGACCTGCGGGGCGACCACTGCCATTTCTCCGCGCTTCGCGGTGGTGAGGGTCGAAATCGGTTCCTCGCCGCTGCGCGCCCGGTCGCCACCTTGATGCGTGAGGTGGACCAGAAACGGCTCCGCCGCATCGATCACATAGCGCCCCATGCCGACGGCGACGCGTTTCTGCGTGGCGCGCGCCAGATCCTTCGGCCGATCGAAAATCGAAGTCATGGGCAGGCTGAAGTCAATGAAGCTGCTGGCCGGAACATGGCGGAGATATTTACCGCTCTTCACTTCCGCGCTGTGACGATGGGCGTGCGTCTGAATCGGCCATTGCGGCAGGGCCATATTGGTATGGCCGACACCGAACAGGCGTTTGCGAATGGTTGGAACGCCATAATTGGCGCAGAGAAGGTCGCGGTCTTCGTAGGTGACGCCGAGACCACGCATGTGCTTCACCCAGGCGCGATAGATGCGGCCGACCTTCTTGGGGTCCCGCACGAGCTGCTGCTGCTGGACGGGCACGCGCTCGCCCGGCGCCGCCACGGAGCCGTCGAGTTTCAGAACGCGCCCGGTAACCTTGTCTCGCTTCGCGATCAATGGACCCCAGCCGCGAATCTCGCGCACGTTCTCCAGGAAGATGGTGCCGACGCCCTTTCCGCGCTTCTTGAGCACGCCGACCCACCGGCACATTTGCCACGGCATCGACCGCACGCGAGGCGAACGAGGGGCTCCGCCTTTTGCCACCGAGTGATCGCGACAGTCCGGGCTACCCCATAAAATGTTTACGTATCGGTTGCCGGTCGCTTCGAGCGGGCAGACCTCGTAAATGTCCGCACAAAGGTGGCGCGTATGCGGGTTCAGCGCCTTGTGGGCGGCGATTGCGATTTCGTCGTGATTGACCATTACCAGACATAGACCATGTCCAGTGTGTATGTTCCTTCGTTGTGCTGCCACGATGTTCGCCGCCGCGCGTCGGCTGCGTCGTACAGAATACAGCCGAATTCGCAGAGGCGAAGCGCTTTCGTGAAGCACTTTCTGACGGCGTGCTCTCATATCGTCACACGGACATAATCGCCGACACCAGGGCGGCGGCCGTGTTAACCGGCACGGCGTTGCCGATCTGCTTCGTGATCTCGCTTTGGTTTCCGACGAACTCGTACCGCGATTCGTCGTCGTCGAAGCCGGTGGCCCGGGCGAGCTCGGGATTGAGTAGCATCCGGAATCGGACATCGAGGACATGAAGCTTGCCGTCGATCATCACCAGGCGGCCTTCGTCGCTGAAGCGCTGCAGATGGGCGTAATCCTCGGGCGAGATCTGATGATATTCCGGTGCCACCAGGGCCCCGGCCCCGTGGCTGGTGACGGTCGGCAGCGGGTCATCGACATCATGGGTGCGCGGAATCTGACCTTCCCTTTCCCCGAACTGCGGAACAACGAAGGGCGATGTGGACGATTCGACGACGCCGAGACCGTTGCTCGTCGTGATGGTCCGGAGCGGTTCTTCGGTGCTGTAGACACACCCGGCATTGCTCTGATGCATGTCGCTGCGAAGAATGAAAGCTTCGGCCGCCGGCTCGACCACTGCCATTTGGCGACCGCCGGCAGTAACCGTGGGGAGTGGGTTGTCGACGCTCATCGAGCGACGCGTGGCCTGGTCCTTCTCGTTGCCTACCCCATGGCTCACCACCACGAGGTAGGGCTCGGCCGTCGGTTCGACCACCCCCATTTGGCTCCCGCCGGCGGTGATGGTCGGCAACGGATCGTTGGTCGACCGCGGCGCCGGCCCGGCCCCTTCGCGGCGATGACGAGGGCTAACAACGAAGCTCTCCACGCCGGGTTCCAGCAGGGCAAACCGTGCTTTCGCTGTTGCGGTCGGGAGGGGATCATCGACCCCAGAACAAGTCTGCCCACTGCCATTGCCGTAGTAGGGTGCGATCAGGGGCTCGGCCACGGCCAACTGCTGGACGGTGGTGATGGTCGGGGCCGGAGCGTCGATGTCGGCGGCGTCGGATCGACCCTTCATCTGGACGAGCACAGGCTCGGCCACCGCCATGTGGCGCATCGTCGTAATGGTCGGGACCGGCGCGTCGATGCTGGCCGGGCCGGACTGGCCTTTCAGTTGCAGCAATACTGGCTGCACGAGACCCACGCCGTTGTGGGTGGTGATCGTGCCCAGCGGATCTTCGATGTCCCGCGGTGCCTTCGGCTTATCGGCCCCCGTAACGGTCACCAAAATGGGTCGCGTGTCGCCCTGGATCAAACGGAGATAACCACCTGTCGCGATGGTCGGCACTGGCTCATCCACGCTTCGAGCGGCGGCACAACTCTGCTGTCCAAGAACGAGCGGCTCGGCCGCGCCGTCAACGAGGACGATTCCGCCGCCGGTGGTGGTGGTCATGCCGGGCAGCGGGCCGTCGATCGGCTTCCCGACGTTGTTTTCGCGATTGCCGAAGACGAACGGCTCGGCGCCAGGGGAGGCAACCGCCAAATGGTATCCGTTGGCCGTAACCGTCGGCAACGGCTCATCGATGCCGCAAGCCCCGCTCCGGATGTGACTGGCCTCGGTGCCGCGCAGCACCACGATAATCGGCTCGCCCGGCGCTGCCGAGCGCGGCTGATCCAATTCCGACATCTCGCGGGCCAGCTTCTCCAAGCGGGCGGAAGCATAGGTGATGGTGTTCCGGGCCTCCTTGCGCTTCTTTTCCGCCTTTTCCTGCTTCGCTGCGTCCACCGGCATTTCGGCGGTCAAGATGCCCGACGCTTCGGCAAGTTCGGTCTCCAGTTGGCGCTTCAGCAACGGCAGCAAGGCATGGAGATAAGCGACCGGCCAGCCGAATTTGCGGCATCCGGCGATGGTGCGGTCCAGCGTCTTCGCCGCCAACCCCTTCTTGCGACCCCACAGGCTCTTGCCGGGTATCGACCAGTCGATGATTTCCCGCGCCGAACGCCATTTCTTGGCACCATGGCCGAACAGGTCCGGTTCGCCGGTTTTCGAATAGGTCGCCACCGGCCAGGGGAGCGGTTTGCCGTCGTTGCGAGCTAACAGAAAGAATCGCGTACGTGTGGTCGCGTCACCGTAATCGGCGCAGGTAAGGATCCGCCACTCGCACTTGTAGCCCAAGGCTTCGAGGGTCTTCACCCACTGACGGAAATATTCCCCCTTGCGATTCTTGATCGGCCTGCCGGTCCTCATGTCGACCGGCCCCCATTCGACGAATTCGGGCACGTTCTCGATCATCAGGCGCTTCACCCGCAGTTCGGTGAGCCATGTCACGACATGCCAGGGGTCCATCCGCTGTTGGTCCGACGTCGGACGGCCGCCGCGGGCCCGACTGTGAAAGGTGCACGTGGGGCTGGCCATCAGCAGGTCGAGCCACCCCTCCGGCACTGCGGCGAGAGGCCGCAGAGAGGACACATCCTGGCAATAATGACGGGCGGTCGGATGATTGATCTTGTGGGTTTCCACGGCGAGCGGCCAGTGGTTCACGCAGACCAACTCCATGATGAATCCCAGCGCCTCAATCGCGCGCTTCGCCCCCTTTGAACTTCCGCCGGCCCCGCAAAACAGGTCGGCCACCTTCTTCGTCTTCCGCTGCCCTGGTTTCCGGCCGAGCAATGGCTGGTCGGCCGCCGCAGTCGGTTCTTCCGCTGTCGGCGGGGGCAGGACGGTAGTACCCAGCGCACTTTCCCGGTGCAGCATGGCTTTCAGGCTGAGGATCGGTGCGTTGGAGGTGTCGAGGGGCATGGGGTCGGCTCCTAAATGTCACGGCCATAACTTTACGTCACGTAAATATCCGGCGCAAGCAAAAGATTGCGTGACGTAAATATCGGCGTTATGTTGTGGGCATGATGGGAACGAAGACCCCTTGGCAGCGTCGGGCGATTGCCGCTGGTTTGGTGCAGCGGACGCTGGCGATTCTGACCGGCCACGATGTCACGACGATCTCTCGCCAGTTGCGCGGCTACTGGCAATCAGGGATCCCGAAGCACATCCGATCGATGATTATTGCCTGGGAAATAATGAAGCCCGACCAGCGAAAGGAGTGGCTGACGCGGGTCGAAAGCGAAGCCGATGGCGGAGCTGATTCGACCGAAAATGATGATGGTCAATCAGGCCAGTCGGGGCGGCCTGCAAAAGGATGAAACGGATGGGCCGTAAGCCCGAGAAGAAAACCGAACTGCAGGAGGCGATCGAACTTGCTGAACAGGTGATGTTCGAAGCCGGCCGTGGAAAGGAGGATAGCTGGTACAGGGCATCGCAGGTCGAGAAATTGGCTAACGCGCTGCTGACACTGGTTAGAATCCGAGGAAGTGTCGATGAACCTCGATCCCAGTCGGAATAATATAAACGGAAAACCGGATATGCAGTCGGCGTCCGCTCTTTCCGACGATTTTGCCGGTTTTGTGCCGGCGTGGCGACGCGCCAAGCTCCGGAGCCTTCTCCGTCAGGCGGAAGAGGATGGACGGGCGGGCGCACCGCCGGAGGTCGACGCCCACCGGGCGCTTGCCCGCCGGCAGAACGCAGGGTACGCCGTCCATCAGGGAATGCCGTACCTGCCGTCTTGCCGTGAGGTGCGCCTTTGGCAAATCATCTTTGCGTGGCGGGGCAGCGTTGCCGGGGAGGTCTATCTGTCGCGCGAGGCGAGGACGGCGGCCGTCACGGACATACACGTCGACTTCACTGATCGCGGGTGGTCTCCTCCAGGTGACAAGCAATTGCGCCGCTTGCTGGACGAGCCGTTGCCGGCGGCGCTGTCGGTCAGCGGCAATGTGGCTTGCGTGGCGCCACAAATCATCGACGTGGCACGGCTGCGCGAAATTCTCGGCGCGCTTCCAACGCCGTGTGCGCGCCGGCTGAAGGATCTCATACGGTGGGAGGAACGGGCAGGACGGCTCACGGTATTGAGGCCGACAGTCATGCATTGGCTCAAGGGCAGTATCGATGGCGTCAGCCCGGCCGCCCGCCGGCGTTTACGGCTCTACTGCGCGGTGAACGGCCTCAGCACCGGCGGACTCTTCACCGAGCCTGGAAGGCGTGCCGTCGCCCTATTCGACGCGATCGCCGGCATTGAGAAGATCAATGGCGATGCCGCGGCGTCGGCCGGGTTCACAAGGAGCTTACCGGCGACCTCACCCACAAGCTGGTTGTGAGGTAGTTGCTGCGACACCACTGGTGACGAGCCGACGCGTGCGGTCATGTCTCTACGCCGCCATCGCCATCCCAATACACCGATCCTTCCATGCAAACTCTCGGCGCAACGCCTGAGTCAGCACTGCCTTCGGGCCGACCACGACGGCCTGCTGCTCAGCCCGGGTGAGGGACGTATACAGCCAGGACGGCTCCAGAAGGCGGCTCGGCTCGATGGCGATAACGACCCGCACCGCCTGGCTGCCTTGCAGCTTGTGGCAGGTCAGCGCATAGGCGAGATCCAGCTTGATCAGGTCGTCGCGGGCGAAGACATGGGTCGCACCCTCGAACGACACCTCGACGGACCGACGCCAGATGTCGACGGCGGTCACAGTCCCCAGCATGCCGTTGAACAGGCCGCGCTTGTAGTCGTTCTCCAGGTGGACCACCGGGTCGCCGACGCTGAACAGCGCGCCGAGATAGCCCTTCACTTCGTCCTTGCCCTGGCGGCGGAAATCGTGGAACCGGAGATTCAGCGCCGCCACCCGCTGGTTGGTTGCCGCGACGACATGCAGGGCCAGGCCGTCGGCGCCGAAGCCACCGAGGCTGGTGACCGCTCGCGCCACCTCCCTGTCCAGGTCGGTCAGCTTGCAGTCCAACAGGGACACGCCATCGGCCGGGCCGTTGAAGGCGTCCAGTCCGAGCGGCATCCGGTGGCGGATGGCGTCGGCCACCATGGGAATGTCGCTGGCATCGTCCTGGCGGAAGATCCTGGTCAACATGGCCGTGTCCGGCCGCTGGGCCAGCAGATGGAAGACCAGGCCGAAGCCGATCGGCGGTAGCTGGGCGGTGTCGCCCACCATCACCAAGCGGCAGCCGGGCGGCATGGCCTTCAGAAGACGCGCCCACTGGCCAAGGTCCGGCATGGAGGACTCGTCGACGATCACCATGGTCCTGTCATCGAACTGCGCCCAGTCGCCGTTCGGACGCTTGCCGTCCTCCTCGGCCGCCCGGCGGGCCGCAAGTTCGGACAGGGTCCGGTGAATGGTCTTGGCCAGCCGGTGCGTCGCCTGGGACAGGCGCAGCGCGGCCTTCCCGGCCAGGGCGCAAGGATGGACTGCGCCGCCCAGGGCCTCCCAGGCCAGCACCAGCGCCTGCATGGTGGCCGTCTTGCCGGTCCCGGCGCCGCCGCCGATGACGGCGAAGGGATTCAGCAGAGCATGCCGGACGGCGGCCCGCTGCTCGTCCGACAGCGGCTTGGGCAGCAGCGGCATGATCTGGTCTATGGCACGGTCGGCCGCCTCGGGGGTGACGACGATGCGTCCGCGCTCGGACGGCATCGCCTCGATCCGAGCCATGACCTCCCGTTCGAGGAAAGCGCATCCGGCGAATCGCCAGACCGCCCCCGCGTCGACCAGGCGGCCGTGCTTCTCACCGAGATGTTCGGCCAGGGCGAGGCCATGCCACTCCCGGCCGATGCGGGTCGCAAGGAGGCGCGTCAGGCGATCCTTGCCGATGGCGGTGTGTCCGGCCGTCATCCACTCGCCCACGGCGCTGTCGACGGCTCCCAGCAGCCGCTGCGGGGCGTCCCGGGCGCCGTCGGCGCCGAGGCGCAGGCCGAGGGCTCGCCGGCCGATCTGGTCCATCCGGGGCCATGGCAGCGTCTTGGCCAAGATGTAAGGATTGCTTACGAGTAGCTCCCCGGTCCGGGGGCCTAGGACGCGGACGATGCGGCGGGCCAACCCAGGTTGGTCGGTGATGCCGTGCCGGTCGAGCCAGGCCACGGCCTCATGCTCGGGGCGCAACTCGTCCGTCCACTTGGCCATCAGCACAGCGGCCAACCGCCTGGCCAACGCCGGCCGATCGGGCGCGACGGCGGCGGCCACCGCTTCGACATTGTTCATGTTTGACAGCGCGGCGTCCAACCCCTCACCAAAGGCAGCAAGAACACGCTGCGCGCGCTCCGGACCGATGCCCCGCACCCGCTGCAGCAGGGCGCCCTGCAGGCCCGTTTGGGCGGCGGTTCTGGGCGCGGCGGTATTCATCAGTCGCCCGCGGCGCCGAACGGATCGTGGAAAGGCCGGTCGCCGGTCTCGTAGATGGCAGCGATCTGCGCCTCAAGCTGCAGCACCTTCTGCCGCAGATGTTCGTTGTCGGCGGTCAGCAGGTCAATACGACGCAGCGCCTCCACCAGGTCCTCCGACGCCTTCTTCTCGGCGTTTCCGGCCCGGGCCAGTTTGGCGCGGACCGTCTCGGCCGCCTCGTCATCGAGCGCTCGGCTGCCGATCGGTGCCAAGCCCATGGCTTCGGCCACGATGTTCACCGCGTCGAACAATTCGCGCTTTCGGTGGAAATGCTGGACGCTGAACGGTTTCAGCCCGAGCTCGCGCACCAGACCGGTGACGTTCACCTTGCCGTCCGCCGTCGCCGGCAGCGTCGGCGTCCGTCGATCGCTCGGCACGGCCTCGAACGCCGCCAGCTTGGCGTCGAGATAGGGCTCCAAAAGAGCGATGATTGTGGGAACGATGGATTTAGCCGGCATCGTCCTCGCCGTCCGGGAAAGCGACCACATGGCCGGTCGCGCCGACAATCCTATTGGGCTGCGGTCGGGCCGCGCGTCGCAGCGCCTTCCTGACCTCCTGGTCGGTGCTTCGCTCCATGGCGCGCATGCGGAGCAGCATCGCCGCCATGGCATCCGTCGCGGCCTGGCGCTGCTGTTTGAGCTTGGCGTTCTCCTCCCGTAGCCTGGCGATGACGTGGTCGGCGGAGGTGATGGGCTCTGTGCCGAGAGTTTCGATCTGGGCGACGATGTTCTCGTAGCGATCGAGCGTAACGCGACTCCGCCCAGCCTCGGCGGCCACCGTCGCCTTATTGATCTTCAGCTTGCCGTCTTTCGCCCTCTTCGCGAGATCCCGATTCATCGGCTTTCCCGCCACCAACCGCTCTATGGCCGCGAGGAAATCCTTCTCCACCCGGCCGATCGCGGCCGGTTCCTTTGCCTTACGCGACATCGCCGTTGTCCCCACTTTGTTCCATTTTTTTGAGGACGGCCAGGCATTGAGCCGCACGTTGCCGGCACAGCATGGCCAGCGCGATATCGCCCTGGGCTTCGGCGTCTTCTATGGCACCGGTCTGCTTGGCCAATCGGTCCTGCCAGAAGGCCATGTGCATATTGTTGGCGACGACCAGGTTCTTGCATTCCCAGCAGAGGTCCGGCCGTGCCGCCGACCAAAGCGGGGCGCGCAGCATCCATTTGGCTGGACAACCGTCCGTGCATTTCCCGGTGCCCGGCCTGAACATGCAATCGCCGGCTGGCTGACCCCTGAACCGCACCTCCCACGCCCGCATGCTGGAAGAACGCACCAATTCCTCGACGTCGGCTTGCCTGTCTTCGGTCGAGCGGTTACCGAGGGATATGCCGAGCCTGCGCGCTGTCTTTTGAAGCTCGTCCACCAGCGGCCCATTGTGGCGTGATTTCCCAGACATCATCGAACCGATCATGGCCACGGTGTTCTGGACAGCGGCATCGTCGAGCAGCTGGAGCAATTCAGGATCCGCGGCGACATAGCCTTGCTCCGTCATCGCAATACTGAGGTGCTTGAAGTGGTCCTTAAGCGCGGGGAGCATGGCGCTGTCCGAGCGTATGACGTACTGGGCGAAAGTTTTGCGCCATTGGTGTGTGCTAGGATTGTGGTTCGCCAAGAGATCGTCCGTGTCGAAGAAGTCTTTGACGGCGTAGATCATGATCGGGACTGAGTAAGGCTTGCCGGAAACGGCGTCGACACCCATTGCCAGCACAAGTTCATTTGTGCCATCCGCTTCCCGCCAAGGCCGATAGAGCCGTTCCAATGCACAAACTGCCAGTACGGGGATTGGCAATGATTCCGGGCCGCTACCCACGGGCCGGGAGCCGACTAGCCAGTCATTCTCAGCCGGGGTGGGTAAGGTTTTCGACAACAGACTGCGAATGAAAAAGAGTTCGTCGAGGCCACTAAGCGAGGGTTTTACGACAATGCAGTCGGGCAAACCTGTGGTGGGGTCGATCCCACTTGTCTTGATTGCGCAGATCTCATTGGCCCGCATCCCCGTAAGGGCTTGAATGAGGATGACGCAGGCGTCCCTGACGCGGTTAATTTTGATGATCGCCTTTATCCGATCTTGGGGAAGCGATTCATCGACAACTTTTAGCTTGGTGTAGTGTTTGCTCGATAGCCCCCTGTGTTCGAATACAGCGGCGGCGCACTGCATGGCTTCCGCGAAGATGTCCTCTTCGGTGGCCTGCAAGGAGAGTTCGATGGCCCGGCGGAAAACATCGTCGGGAATTGGGGGAATGGTGCCGTCCTGCCGCTCGGCTGTTTCTCGTGCCACCTCGTTTGCCCGCCTTCCTTGGAAAGGCGGGCATTGCGGCACAGGCAACCCAGCCGTTTCCAGGACAGCGTGGAATTGCCAGAGTTTTATCGGAAAGGCGACAGCATTGCGGAGGGTATTGAATGGTCCCCTCTTATTCTTGCGGCGATATGCGTCTACCCTGGCGACATCGAGAAAGTCCCTGAAGGCGCCGTCGTCCAGTTCATTGAACGCGATGTAGTCGTTGCTGCACATCCACCTCACGAAATTCGTCATAGAATGATAAAATGCGTAGGTGGTATTGGCCTTGGACACACGGCCGCCAATACAGGAGTTCATAAAGGTCCATATCACTTGGCGGCAAGACTCAAGCAACGTGCCCCACGAAATATCGGTAAATAGACTGCCGTCAGGCATTTCGAATGCCCAATCGAGCGTCTTTGGGTATTGACCAGGAGTCGTCTCTTCGAGAATCCACTTCGGGTCTTCCCAGGCCGATTTATTGCTCACGGCAATAGGCCGGACACAATCCTGGTTTTGGGTTTGGTGCTGGTTTGTCTGCATCTCGGATTTACTCGATGGCCAAGAGCGGAGGGAGACGAATCGTCTCGGCGGCTGCGAAGACGGCAGGATCGCGGAATGACGGCAGCCAGCGTTCGTGAAGCATCTCCAAGGCTGGACCCCACTCGCTGAGCCACCGCTGCGGAGACATATCGCCCTTCGCCGCGTCGATGGCCGATGTGAGGCGGACGAGGTGCGCCAGAGCGTGGGGCGATTGGGAATCGACCGATGCGAGCGGACACGTCACGCATTCGCCCCAGGCGGAGCAAATCTTCCCTTGGGTTTGACCTGGAATTGGCGAATCGTAAGGGTCGAAGCATTCGAAACCGCCGGTCGCCGCTCTCCCTGTCCCCCGCGGGAAGGGCTGCCGGCTATCCGCCCGTCCATCTGACGCAATCCATCGCCCCCGTCGATTGACAATTTCACTCAACCTCTCCATTCGGCGCCTGCGGACCGCGGTCGAGACATAATGACCGTCGGTCATATCGACTGAGCCGTGGTTCAGGATGGTTTGCTGGGCCTTAATGTCGCCGCCACTGATGAGATCGACCAACTCAGAAATGGTTGGCCTTACCTGGGACAAAGTAAATTCGGGAAGCCCATGCGCGGCTGCAAACTCTCTCAGTTTCTTGTTGAACACGCCGATCAGGAAGTGGTTGGCTTGAACCTCCTTGCCGGCACCGATCCCCCTGAAAATGAACAATTTGGTCGAGAGGGGACCGGCGAAACGCCTCACTCTTCGGGTGATCGTCTCGGTGTTGCGGAAGATCGTCACGGGGTTGTCGATGTTCTCATCGTCGCAAGGGTAGGTACGCACTTGATCGCGCCCGGCTCGATTCTTCTTTCCGACGATCTTTTGCCTGGCATCGATTCCATGCAGGTCGGCAGATCCGGAGGCTAACGGATTTTCACGTAACGCCGACAATTCCATGCCGAGAATTGTCTCGGGATTGAAGGCGGTCCTGATGGCCAGCATCAGAGCGAACGGCACCAAGTCACGGCTCGATGCGGCCAGCCAATCGTTTACTCGCAGCAATCCGCCATTCTTGAATATTACATACCGCAAGGTGCGGTCCTGGGCCTTCTTCTCCGCACCAATGCTGATCACACCGCTATATTCGTCTTCAATGAAGGCCAACAAGACATCAAGACGACCAGATGTGATGTCGACGCCTTCCGCGATGGCTGCCCGGCCGGAGGCCAGCAACGCATCACCCTTGTCGAGACGCTGCAAGACTTCGCGCATCTCCCGCAGGCAGGCCACTTCAATCGCCGCAAGGGTCGTTATTGGCAGCCCCTCACGCGAGACGACACGACGATGGCGGCCTGGCCAAAGGCCCTCTGGGAAATCGATCCGCGCCGGCAGGAAAGCCCTGTATTCGGGCAAGTGTGATAACCTACCGACGACTTTCTTCAGGACGCCGAATGCGCCGCTCTTGGCGCTCTCGCTCATACCCGTCGCGTCCATCCACTTCACGAACTCACGGACCAAGTCCCCATCGATGTCTGCCAAGGTCGCGTCGCAACGCCCCTTCTCGGCGAGGAACTGGCAGAAGGTGTTGACGCGGGAGAGAGCCGATTGGACCGTCGCGGGCCGTTTAGTTCTGTAGTGCGCGAAGAAGGCTCTGGCGAACGGTTCCGCCAACAGAGACGCCGCGAGCCAGTGCTCGCCAGGGTTCATGCTGATCGGTTTTTTCATATTCGGCCTGAACGGGAGGGTGATCGTGATCCGCCCCGGCCCGTCGTCCGCCCGATGTTCCACCTCAACGCCGCCTTCCATGCGCGGCGTGGGAATGGGGACCACTCCGCCGGCACGGCTGCCGCGGTCATGTGTCTGGGCCGTGGGAGCGCCAAGCAGTTTGGCGCGATCAAGTCGTCTGGCCATTCCAGATAGCTCTCATGAAATTGGTGATCGCATCCGTCATTTCGGCTTCGCGAGATGAGACGCTGCGCAGGTAGGTGTTGATCGTCGTTGAGAGGTGTTTATGACCGAGGAGATTTTTCAGCGTTACCCAGGGCTCGCTGCGCCCCTGCCGGACGAGCTCCTGGTAATACGCCACCGCAAAGGTATGTCTGAGATCGTGGAAGGAATATTTTGCCACTTCCAGATACTCAGCGCCGTTGGGGCCAGCGACGACGCCAATTCTGGTCAGCCCCGCCGCCAACACGGCCTTGTGGAAATTGCGCTCCACCGTGTGGGCGGTGACAGGGCCTCCGCGGTTGCGGTTCCCGTTTGCCGCGTTGACAAAGAGGGCGGTGGTCTTCGAGCCGGTGCCCCGGATCGCCATGGCCCGTTCGGTGTCGATATAGGTCAGGATGTCGGCACGCACCTGCGGCGGGATCATCACGGTCCGCGGATTCAGGCCTTTGGTGACCGTGATCCGGAGAGGACTGTTGCCGTAGGTCGCATTCGGGATCAGCCCCTGTGCTTGACGCAAGGTTAGAGCGACACATTCGTGGACGCGCATTCCGGTGGCCAATGCGAGGTGCATGATGATGCGGTCCCGCGACGGCCTGGGATCGCCAAGCGACCCGGGGCTGGGCCCGAGATGCTCCGACACAACCCGGATGTCGTCAACGCTGAGAGCGTCAACGTTGTCTGTCTGCTGATCCTTGGGCAGCAACCTGCTCGATTCGGCATGGCGCTCACCCGGATTCGTGTGCGCGAGCATGTCCCGAGAATTCTCCCGAGGAATCTTTCGGACCTCGCGTTCGTCGACTTGGCAGATAGAGAGACCTGCCTTTTCCGCCCATTTGTAGAAGTCGAGGATCACGATCAGCCGCTTTCTGACCGTTGCGATAGACCGCCCGAACCCCAGCAACCGATCTCGATACGTTTCCACATCTTCGGTTGATACGGTATCCCAGCGCAGGCCGGCGACGGCCATATAGGAGAACCACTCGTACAGGTCTTTGCAGTACGTCAGCTGGGTGTTCCCGACTGACTGGATTTTGGCGTTGCCCACACATTTATCGAACAAATAGAGTAGGATCGGCTCGACGACCTCCTCCGCATCGTCAACGACATAGCGGAACCCCTCTGGCAGGGCATGTTCACGGATCGCAGTCCATTCGGCGTCGGTCATGCCGATCGCCGGTGCCCGGGGGAGCAGTCTCGATATCCTGATTTCGTAGCTGGACATTCCGTTATTCGGTCGTTCGGCGGCCACGTTTTTCCCCTTAGGCCGCCGTGAGCAGAGGGATCCCCGCCGCGACCAAGTTGGCAAGTTCATCATCCTGATAGCTTGGACCGCCGAGATCGGCGCGGACCCGCATCAGCATGCGGCCGAGCAGGTTCCGGCCGACACCGTTGATCTCCCCCCAGCGACGGTTGACCTCGCTGTCGACCGTGCCGCTTTCGACCAGGCGAGCGGTGCCCGTGTTCATGAGCAGCGCGGCCAAGTCGCCATGCTGGCCGAATTTCGCCTGCAGGCACTTCAGCATCCAGGGATAGCGCAGGCGCGACCAGCCGGGCGCAATGTCCCAGTGCAGAAGACCATGCGCGGCCGATGCCACCAGGGACGGCGTCGGCGCCGCCAGTATCCACCGCCGCACCGCCGGCTTGCGGGCTTTCCGAGACTGGTAGGCATGCTCGACTGTCGGGAACACCTCGCTCTCGATCTCCACCGGCCTGCGATAGAGGTTGCTGAAGCCCCCGTAGGGCTTCTCGTTGGCCCGATAGAAGTTGATGTCCTCGCCCACGACCGTTCCCCCTGGTGATCACTGTTGACGACAATACTGCGCCATCCCGTCTTGGGCTGCCTCGGCGAGTTTCTGCCGGTACTCTGCGTCGTCGAGCCGGTCAGCCTGATAATCCACCCAAGCCTGAAGAGTGGTGTGGGCAAATGACCATTCGCCGGCCTCTCGGGCAGCAGCAAGCCGTTCCGCCATGGCGACCAAAAGCCAGTGCTCGCCCATCTCGGAACGGATGGAATCCGCCGCATCGCCCATGATCAGCCGTGCGGCCTGCATTGGCGTCCAGCGCTCCCCAGCGGCTTTTAAGGTGGCGAGAAAAGCGCCAGGGTCCTGCGCACATCCATGCCGTTCGATCCGCGCCATCGCGCGTTTACCCCTTGATGTTGATGATCGGCCGGACGTGGTGAACCACCTCCACCAGATCCGCCTGCTGCGCCATGACGTCGAAGATCGATTTGTAGGCGAAGGGGCTCTCGTCCAGCGTGGCCATGTCGACCTTGGCAACGATGCCGACCATGGTTTCCGTGAAGTCTTCGACCTTCAGCGCCTCCTTGGCCTGCTTGCGGCCGAGCACGCGGCCGGCGCCATGCGAACTCGAGTACAGGGCGTCCGAATTGCCCTTGCCGCGGACAATGAAGCTGCCGTCCCGCATGTTGCCCGGGATCACGCCCATCACGCCGTCCTCGGCGTGGGTTGCGCCCTTGCGATGAATCCACAGGCCGTCCCTCGGCTCGGCATGGTTATGGTTCCGGTTGATGAAGCCATCCCACCAGTCGGGATTGCAGAGGCCAGCATGGCGCTGCACCGCCGCAACGACCCGCTGCATCATGCGCAAGCGGTTCTCCAAGGCGAAGGCCAGGCAGAACCGTAGGTCGACGACATAGGCGTCACCTTCGGCGGTGCCGATACGAAGCGGCAGATGGTCTTCACGCGCCTTGCCGTCGGGCGAGGCCAGCTTCATGTAGTGCGTGGCCGTCTTGTGGCCGACGTTGCGCGAACCCGAATGGATCACCACCCAAGCGCCGCCGGCCTCGTCTTCGCCGATCTCGATGAAGTGATTTCCCGAGCCGAGAGAGCCAAGTTGCCGCAACGCACCGTCGTCCAGCTGCTGCTGGATGACCGACGTCCGCTCGATCTTCTCGCCGTCAGGCCATTCCTCGGCCTTCTGGTTGTGAGAAAAGCCGGTCGGGATGTCCCGGTAGATTTGGTCGAAGATCGCCTTGGCGTTGGCACGGATGTCCTCGCCGCCGATGTTGAGCGGCAGGGCGCACATCCCGCAACCGATGTCGTAGCCGACCCAGGCCGGAACCACCACGCCATCGGTGGCCACCACGGCGCCGATGGGCAGGGCGTAGCCGGCGTGTGCATCGGGCATCAACGCACCGCGCACGGCGAAGTCCTGCTTCAGGCCGTCGTAGAACTGTGACAGCGCCTTGCCGTCGATGGCTTCGGCGAAGATGTGATGCGGCTTCATGGGTCCTCGCTATCGTTCAGTTTCGGCCCAGCCCGGGCCGATCACCGATGATTTTCCCAGTTGCCGTGGCAGGCGCAATTTCCCGCACCGTGCTCACGCCGACCTATCTTGGCTGGCCGACCACCGGCCAAACTCGCTGCGCACCCAGTCGAGCACGCCGGTTTTCCCCATGGCCACGATGCGTGCGTGGAACACCGGTCCACGCTCGGCCGTCAGTTCGCGCATGAACTCGCCCAACTCGCGCGAAGCCAGACCGGTGATTTCCCCCACGACTTGGCCGTTGAACAGATCCTTGGCCTGCCGCCAGGTGGCGAAGTCTGCCATCACCGTGAGGTATTCGGACTCGAACTCGGGGAAGGCTTCCAGCAACCGTGCCAGCGCCGTATCGTCGAAGCGCCGGCCACCGAGCTCCTCGGTGGATGGCCAGGGGAAGGCCGAGAGACCGCTTTGCGTCTCCATCCAGTCGAGAAAGCCGCGGTACACCGCCCGCTTGCGGTCACGCACCCGGGCGATGTGGTTGCGGTTCTCGTAGGCGAAGATGGCCGGATTGAAGTACGGCGTGCTGGCGGCGAAGGAATAGATCTCCTCAAGGGTCTCAAAGCCGGCCCGCCAGCGCGCGGGGTCGTAGCCGAGGAAGCGGAGGATCCGGTCGGTGTCCTTGCTCACCACGCGTTCGGCGAACTGGTAGTTCCCTTCGCGAAAGACGACGGACAGTCCATCATGCCCGTATCGCACTCCCATCTTGTGAGCGATGCGCCCCAGGAAATTGCCAAGGTCGTTCCAGGAATAGTAGGCCAGCGCGGTGTCGAAATTCTCCGGCGCCTGGCCGATCAGGTCGACCTGCAGTTCCCGGCACTCGAAGCTGACGACGTTGCCGTTGCCGACGACTTCTTTCGGATTCCACACCTCCACGGCCCAGCGCCGGAGATCGCCGGTCGGGGCGGTCTCCACCAGGATGTCCATGTCGCCGAAGTCGGGCTTTGCCCTATACGCCGGCAGCACTGCGCTGCGCCGGCCGGGAAAATCGGCCTGCAGGCGAGCCAGCACCTCGCTGGCCAGGACCGCGAATTCTTCCGCCTGGTACCGGCGGGTGGTGCAGTTCTTGAGCGCGTTGCCGCCCATGGTGTCAGCCCTCCATCCGCCGAAGGTGTCGTTGCAGCAGCAGTTGTTCGCCGTCCTGCAGGGCCTGCCGCGCCTGCTGAAGCAGGACCCGCGCCGTGGGGCAGGTATCGGCCGCTCCGGACAACACATTCAACAGGGCGGACTTCTCCCGGAGATAGACGGTAGCGAAGTCCGGGTTGTGTTCGACGATGCTCGCCGTGTTGTCAATCAGGTCGGCGAGCTTGACCGCCTTGGCGCGCGCCGAGGCCTGCGCCAAGTGTTCACGGTCCTTGGACTTGCGGGTGATGCGGTTGCCATCCCCGGGGCGCGAGACATCGGTCAGCCAGAAGACGAGTTCGGCGACGTCGTCGCCGAACTGGCCGCGGATGGCGGGGGGCGAGACCCGGGGGTCCGCGGCCGCGGCCGGCCGGAGCCCGGCGGGGC
>NZ_WASP01000009.1:33600-36864 GCF_009712225.1 Desulfovibrio sp.
CCCCCACCACCCCCGGTCGGCCACGGCGTCGCCGAACTGGCCGCGGATCTCGTCGAGCGAGACCCGGGTGTCCTCGACCACGTCATGCAGCCACGCCGCGGCCACCATGGCATCGTCGCCGCCAGCGTCGGCCACTAAGCGGGCCACGGCCCGCGGATGCTCGACATAGGGCTCGCCGGTGTACTTCCGCACCTGGCCGACGGCCGCGTGTGCTTCGGCGGCGAATGCAGCGGCGCGGGCGATGAGGGTGGGCATCATCCCTCCATTTCCTCTGCGGCGCGGCGCACAGCATAGCTGGCAACATACCCGTCGAGGACGTTCCCGGTGGGACGGATGAGCCGGTATAGGGCCTGCCGCGTCCTGGTGTCCGCCATCTGACCTTTGCGATGGGCGAACAGGAACGACCGAGCCGGCTCGGGGATAGTTTTCAGAGCCAGCCCGACTTCCTTGTCGGTGGCGGCCGACCACTTCGTCGCTTCCGCGTCGATCTCGGCCACGATGCTGTCAAGCTGCCGCTGCAAAAGGGTGCGGATCTGGTCGAAGTCGTCCCAGAACTCCTCCGGCAAGTCGCGCCGCATGGCCAGGTCGCTCCCGGCCTGCATGGCATCCCAGACGGTCAGCGGCGACAGGTTGCTGATCAGCGCATGCAGGCGCCGATATTCATTGCCTTTCAGCTTCAGACGGGTGCCGTCGGCGAAGCGCAGCACGTAACCTTCCTCGCCGACCGGCAGGGTGGCGGTGTGAGCGACCAGTGCCGCCAGCGAAGCGCAGGCGAACACGCGCGCCAGCGGCATGCCGCCGAGGTCGAGAGCCTCCATCTCCCGGCGTGTCCACTCGCGCCCGTCGTCGGCATAGACACCCAGAAGGCGGCATTCGTCCTCCGGATACCGAACCACGATCTTGTTCGACGGCCCGATCAGTTCGGACAGGTAGGTCGGCCCAGGCGCCATCCGCCCGAACGGGAGCTTGGACAAGGCCGCCTTGGCTTGGTCCGAGTTGAACTCGCCCTTGGTCGCCGTCCGCCAATTGTCATTGTGGTGGAAGGCAATGATCAGCGACCCGTCCAACTTCTCGAAAGCCTCGAAGTCGTCGGACGGCGCGGTGCGTCCGCCTTCGCCGAGGTTGTGGAATTTTGGGAACGGCGTGGCGACGATCCGCCGGGCAGCCCGGTCCAGAACGAGACCACGGGCGACGCTCGTGAACTGGTTCCACACCTCGTCGTAAACGGCGCGCGTGGTGTAGCAGAACAGCGAGAGATCGCCATCCCGCCGTTCGTACACCACCCCGTCGGCAATGGCCGCATTCAGCCCGCCGAGCAGGGTGTCGTAGTCCATGAGGTGGGCCGGGTGACGCATAGTGGATTCCCCCTGAGGGCTTAGTTGAACTCGGTGGCCTCGCCCTTGCGGGTGAGGTAGTCGCCGGACACCGACTTGAGGATGACGCGGCCAATGGCATCGTCGCGCCGTTCGGTGACCGGGACGATCACCACGCCCTCGCGGATGTGCGCGCCGGCGCCGACCACGCTCTTGCCGTCCGTGTGCTCGTACATCACGGCTTTCGAGAACGGGCCGCGGTACAGCACTGGCATCCGCTCGATGCCGAGGTCCCGGACGGCAGCAGCAAAGTCGTCGCGGCCGAGGAACGCGCCGTCAACCCAGATGTCGAAAGCGGCGAACGCGCGGTCCTTGCGGCCGTAGGCGAGATCCTGCACACCGGCCCCATAGGTCTCGCCCAGGACATGGACGGTCTTGCCGGGAAACACACGGCGAATAGCGTCGTGCAGATCGACGGCCTTGGCCGCCTGCATGTAGAGGTTCCCGGCATTTGCCTCGTTGTCTTTGAAGACGAGACCCTTGGCGCCCATGCCCTTGGAGTAGACGATGCCGTCGCCGGCGACCATCTCGGGATGCCCGAGGCCAGGCACCACGGCGACGCCGGTGAAGGTGCCGTGGGTCTTCTCGGTCATCTCGACCTCTTCGCCGTCGACGAGGACGTCGGGGAATGCCTTGAAGTTCTCGATGTCGTACTTCAGCGGATGGCCGAAGAGATTGGCGACCTCGCCCGCCATATGTGCGGGGATCGGCGGCTCGTACTTGACCACGCCCAGCGCCTCGGCGACGCAGTCGCCCTCATTGGCGTTCGCGGGCACCTGGTCGTACAGGATGCCCTGGCTCAAGCAGCCGCGCAGCCGGATCGCTTTGATACGGTTCTTGGCGCTGCCCGCCAGCTTGCCGACGAGGCCCAGCGTCTCGATCAGCGGATCGGGCAAAACCGAGGCCTCGGGGAGATAGACGACAACGTCGCCGGCCTTGAACTGCCCCTTCTTGACCACCGAGCGGTAGTCGCCGACCACGGCCAGTTCGATGGCATCGGCATTGGGAATGGGCTCGATACCGCGAACGCGGACCACCGGAACGGAAAAATTCGACATGTCATCTCTCCCCTGTTCTGACCGACCAAGTGCCGAAAAACGTCCTCCGGCACCCCCCTATTCGTCGATGCCATCCTTAATACCGAATCGTGAGGCAATAGTAAACATATATGTCTATGTCGCGATAACCGACGCCGCCGGCAGCATACCTGTACATCGTCCACTCCCCGCATTCCGTTGCAATTGGCGCGCTCCTCAGCGGGAGTGGTGCCATTGTCGTGGTGTACAAAAACCTATGTCAGGGAATGACCGCAACATGAACTGGAAGTCCAGCTTCTTCGAGTCCCTGGCAACTGCCCCCAATTCCAGCAAACAAGACGACGTTGATGCCTTGCTGAAACGGCCAAGGGTGATGATCGAGGTCATCCTTCTGCCGCTGCCGGGGAGGTTTCGTGAAGGACGACTGGGGCGCCACATGCGTGGGCAGGTTGTCGAAAAGGTACGTCATCGCAGGCGAA
The DNA here is from genome assembly GCF_009712225.1 of Desulfovibrio sp. NCBI lineage: Bacteria > Pseudomonadati > Thermodesulfobacteriota > Desulfovibrionia > Desulfovibrionales > Desulfovibrionaceae > Desulfovibrio > Desulfovibrio sp. The sequence goes on from NZ_WASP01000009.1 coordinate 36,490, forward strand.
ATCTCCAGTAGGTTGGTTCCTTACCTCCGGTTATCTCACCCGCCGCCGAAGCCACAATTTGGGCTGGAGACCTCACTCCAACGAGGTCTGCCAGGCTCGACCGCCAGCGCCAGAATCCAACGAACAGCAGAACCAAGAGCCTGCGCAGCCAGCTACAGAAACCGGAAAGATCAGACGGCGCCGCCCGATGTAAAGCTGTCGCAAATTGGACGAAGCCGCCGTGTCGAAGCCAATCTTACCGATGGCTGAAATCCATTTTGACTGCCTAAAACGCGCAGAATTGCGCACAATATCCGGACAGTAAACGCGAAAGGGCCTTGTACCAACTTTCGGTGAGTGAGACTCACGGAGGGGATTCCCAAGCCGGCCAGAATA
>NZ_WASP01000010.1:0-42657 GCF_009712225.1 Desulfovibrio sp.
CCCCCCCCCCGCCCCCCCTCCGGCGGGGGGGGGGCGGGCGGCTAACGCGTCAGTTTGCGGTACTTGATGCGGTGCGGCGTGTCGGCATCCTTGCCGAGCCGCTTTTTACGGTCTTCTTCGTAGTCCGTATAGTTGCCTTCATAAAACACCACGCTGGAATCGCCTTCAAAGGCCATGATGTGCGTGGCCACGCGGTCGAGGAACCAGCGGTCATGGCTGATGACCAGCACGCAACCGGCAAAGTTGTCCAGTGCGTCTTCGAGGGCGCGCATGGTGTTTACGTCAATATCGTTGGTGGGTTCGTCAAGCAGCAGCACGTTGGCGCCAGACTTGAGCATGCAGGCCAGGTGCACGCGGTTGCGTTCACCGCCCGAAAGCACGTCCACTTTCTTCTGCTGGTCTGCACCGTGGAAGTTGAAGCGCGTGCAGTAGGCGCGTGCGTTGACTTCACGGCCGCCCAGCTTGATGGTTTCAGCACCGTCGCTGATGACCTCATACACGGTCTTGCCGGGCGTGAGCGATTCGCGCCCCTGATCCACATAGGCAAACTGCACGGTTTCGCCCACCTTGAGCGTACCGGTGTCGGGCTTTTCCTGCCCCACAAGCATCTTGAACAGGGTGGTCTTACCCGCGCCGTTGGGGCCGATAATACCCACAATGGCGCCGGGGGGAATGATGGCGTTGACGTTTTCCATCAGTTCCCTGTCGCCCATGCCCTTGCTGACCCCCTCAAGCTCAAAGACAACCTTGCCCAGACGCTGCCCCGGCGGAATGTAGATTTCCAGATCGGGCGCGCGCTTTTCGCTTTCGTGCGAAAGCATGGCTTCGTAGGCGTTCAGGCGGGCCTTACCCTTGGCGTGACGGCCCTTGGGCGACATGCGCACCCATTCCAGTTCGCGCTGAAGGGTCTTCTGCCGGTCGGCTTCGGTTCTTTCTTCGTTGGCAAGACGCTTCTGCTTCTGTTCAAGCCAGGAGGAATAGTTGCCCTTCCACGGAATACCCCGGCCACGGTCCAGTTCCAGAATCCAGCCCGCCACGTTGTCGAGGAAGTAACGGTCATGGGTAACGGCGATGACGGTACCGGGGAAGGTGGAAAGAAAGCGTTCGAGCCAGGCCACCGATTCGGCGTCAAGGTGGTTGGTGGGTTCGTCGAGCAGCAGAATGTCGGGCGATTCCAGCAGCAGGCGGCACAGGGCCACGCGGCGGCGTTCACCACCAGAAATCTGCGGAACCGGCATGTCGCCGGGCGGGCAACGCAGGGCGTCCATGGCCATTTCAAGGCGCGAATCCAGATCCCAGACGTTTTTGGCGTCCATGAGTTCCTGCACTTCGGCCTGACGGGTGATCAGCGCGTCCATTTCGTCCGCTTCCATAGGCTCGGCGAACTTGGCGTTGATTTCTTCAAATTCGCGGGCGATGGCGGTGAGTTCACTCACGCCGTCTTCAACAACCTCGCGCACGGTGCGGGTTTCGTCCTTCAGCGGCTCCTGCTCAAGGTAGCCGATGGTGTAGCCGGGGGCCAGCACGGTTTTGCCGTCAAAGGCCTGATCCACACCCGCCAGAATGCGCAGCAGGCTGGATTTACCCGCGCCGTTCAGACCAAGCACGCCGATTTTGGCCCCGTAGAAATAGGAAAGCGAAATATCTTTCAGCACTTCCTTCTGGCCATGGCGCTTGGTGACGCGGATCATGGAATAAATAATCTTGTCCGGTTCGTTGCTCATGATGCTCCTCAAAATTTGGTGACGCTTCCTGCCCTGCTGTGTTTGAGATCAAGCGGGAAGAAGCGCGCGCCAAATGGGCGCGCTGGTAGTGATAACAAACCTGCGGTCAGCAGACCCCAGACTTGCGCCGCCAGAAGGCTGCGCCTCAAGGCGGAAAACACGAACATCCCGTACCAGCGAACCGGCAGAGCCCCCTGCGGAATGCAGGGCGCCGTTTGCTGGGTGCGGCTTGCAAGGTGCTGTCAGCAGGTTAGTGCGTGGGCGGGGTCTTTGGCAAACCATAAGGCCCGCTGGTGCATGGGGCGTGCGTGTAATATATGAGCCTATCCGTTAGCGGATTCTTTTTCAAGTGGCCTTGCGTTGGGGCAAGGAGGCGACAATGCAGACGCGCTCAACCGAGCGCCGCTTGCAAGGGGCCGAGCTCTCTGCCAGTATGCGCACCATCCAGCGCGGAAACAGCCGCGCCACAGGAGGTTGCGTTGACCAGTCTTATACTGCGTGTTGCCAGTACCATCACCCGCTATATGGGCGTGCTCATACTTGTCTGCTCTGCCCTTGCACTGTGGAAGCCCGAACTATTCCGGTGGGTAGCCCCCTACGTGACGCCGCTTCTGGGCTGCATCATGTTTGGCATGGGCATGACGCTGCGCCTCAAGGACTTCAGCCTTGTGTTCTCCCAGCCCCGCGCCCTGCTGCTGGGCCTGATGGCCCAGTTTGTGTGCATGCCCCTGCTGGCCTTTGCGCTTTGCAACATTTTCTCTCTGCCGCCCGATCTTGCCATGGGCGTCATACTGGTGGGCACTGCCCCCGGCGGCACAGCTTCAAACGTGCTTACTTTCATAGCAAAGGGCGACGTGCCGTATTCCGTTGCGCTCACATCGCTTACCACGGTGGTCGCCCTGGTGCTGATGCCCGTGCTCACATGGCTGCTTGGCGGCGTGTGGGTTCCTGTGGATATGGCGGGCCTGTTTATTTCCATTCTCAAGATCGTGGTCATTCCCGTGCTGCTGGGCATTGTGGCGCACCGCTATCTTGCGGGGCTGACCAACAGCGCCCTGCCCTTTTTGCCCCCACTTTCCGCGCTTACCATCACTCTGGTGGTGGCGGGCATTATTGCCATCAACGCGCACAGCATCCTCGGGGCCAGCGTTTCCATTTTTCTGGTGGTTGTGTGCCACAACCTGCTGGGCATGGCCTTTGGTTATGCAGCCGGACGCATGTGGAAGTTTGACGAGGCCCGTTGCCGAGCTCTCTGTTTTGAGGTGGGCACGCAAAATTCCGGTCTTGCCACGGCCCTTGCACTGGCGCACTTTTCGCCCGTTTCAGCCATAGCCGGGGCGCTCTTCAGCGTGTGGCAGAATATTTCGGGTGCGCTGGTTTCCAACTACTTTCACGGCTCAGAAATCAGGCAGAACAAGCCCTGAACGAATCCCCCCTGCCCGCGCAGCCATGCTGACCATGCCGTAACGGCACGGCGGCTTTGACTCTGGCGCGGGCCTGTGCCAGTTTGTTTACAACGCTGGCCAGCACACGCCCATGGGCGATGGCAGCGCACAAAGTTTTTACGTTCAACCACTTACCCACAAGATGGATGAAGGAAGCGCCATGAGCAAGGAAGTCATAAGCACCAGCAATGCCCCCGGAGCGGTGGGCCCCTACAGTCAGGGCATCAAAACCGGCAACCTGTTCTTTTTCTCCGGCCAGATTCCCATTGACCCCGCCGTCGGCAAGATGGTGGAGGACGACGTGACTGCCCAGGCCGAACAGGCCTGCAAAAATGTTATGGCACTGCTTGAATCGCAGGGCCTCACCGCCGACAACGTGGTCAAGAGCACCGTGTTCATTACCGATATGGGCACATTTGCCGCTGTGAACGAAGTGTACAAAAAGTATTTTACGGCTCCCTGCCCCGCGCGTTCGTGCGTGGAGGTCAGCAAGCTGCCCCTTGGCGCTCAGGTTGAAATCGAGGTCATTGCCTCCCTGTAATCTCCAGACCTTGCCTGCGGCGGCAACTCCGCGCGTCAGTCAAACGCGGCCCCTTACTACAGGAGGCCGCGTTGTTTTTTTGCAACGCGGCCTCCAGCACGGGGGCTGGCAGACCTGCGCCGTGCGCTTGTGAGCCGGGGCTTTGCCGATTTACAGAATCTATAAAATAGTGGATTATGCAAAGGATAAACAACAGATGCGAGGCGCACGGCATGGATGACCAACAAGCGGATACAGCAGGGCAGTTTACCCTGCAAATGCAAAAGCTGCTTTTGCAGCACAGCATTGCCGCCTGGCCGCGCCGGGGGCGCACGCTGCTTGAGATAAACTGCGGCAGGGGCGACTTTTTGCCCTTGCTGTGGGAGTGCGGCTTTGACATGACCGCCACCGAATCAGACCCCGACCTGCGGGCCGAAGCTGACCGCATGGCCGACCGGGCCGAAGTTCTGGCCGCTGCAGACGACCACCTGCCCTTTGACGATGGTGAATTTGACTGGGTTGTGCTGCACCTTGTGTCGCACGGGACCCAAAACGCGCTCAATGCCATGGCCGAAGCGCTGCGCGTGGCCTCTGCCGGCGTTGCCCTTACCTTCTGGAACGCGGCTTCGCTGCCCTATATGCTGCACCGCGTCACCAACCGCAAAAATCCGTGGCACGGCCCGGTCTTTTGCTGGTGGCAGGTATGGCGGGCGCTCAGAAGTCTTGCCGCGGGCAGCATCAGCGGCGCAAGTGTGCTTGCGGGGCCGCAGGGAACGTGGAACGCCCAGTGCGTGCTCTCGCGCTGCAACAGGGTTTTGCCCTGGCTGCCCATGGGCGCGTGGGGAATCATTCGCATTGATCTGAACAAGTCGCGCCCGGTTACACCACTGCCCTTACGGCTTGGCCGCAGGCGCATGCGCCGCCCCGAGCCTGTGATGGAATGCGGCCACAAATCACAGACCAAAGCCGTCAACACTGAAAGGTAAGCGCCATGAGTCTGCCCGTCGTTGCCTCAATTGTTGCCTTTATCCGCAAGCACACCTTTGTGCTGGCGGCCATTCTGCTTGTCGTGCTTGCCGCTGTGGGTGGCTACAGCGGCTGGCGGCATTACCAGTACCGCCAGACAGCCGAATTTGCCTTTACGCAGATCAAGGATGCCCTGCACCCCACCAAACCCGCAGATCTGGCGCAACGCATAGATTTCAGCGCCATCACCAGACCGCTGGTGCAGGCTGTGGCGCAGCACTACCCCAATCTCAAAAAAGGTCCCAACCAGCTGCGCGACCTGAGCGACATAATTCAGATTGGCCTGCTCAAGCAGGCCCGTTCCAAGGAAGAACCCGCCAAGGAAGAAACAGACGAGCTCGCGCGCCTCAAAACGCCCCTCTATGTTTTGCCGCCCACCTTTTACACACAGCTTGCGGCAACGCTGACCCTGCAAAACCCCACGGAAACCACGGCCCTTATCGCAGCCAGGGTACGGCACCCGGTACTGAACAAGGAATTTTCGCTTTTGCTGCGCATGGACAAGACCGTCGAAGGCTGGAAGGTTGACGACTTTGTCAACGCCGAAGAAGTGGTGCGCCAGTTCCGCGAGTACCAGGTCGAGCGCATGACAGCACAACGGCAGATCATTCTTGACAAAAATGCCAAGATAAAGACACGCATGGAAGAGATGCTTCCCATAAAGTCCTGCACGGTGAGCGCGGGGCTGATTTCTGACGGCAAAACACTGCTGGTCGTGGTAAATGCCAAGGGCAAAAATACCGGCACGGTCATGATCAACAATATGGACCTTTCGGCAAAAATCTGCACACCTGATGGAACAGAACTGCTGCACCGCTTTCTGAATGCCGTGCAGCCCACGGTTCCCGGCGAAGATTTTGAACGCAACTGGACCATTGAAATGGACGGCGAAAGTGCCCAGGGCAAGGCTATTCTGTCAGGGCGCAAGCTCACCTGCGAGGCCTCGTGGAAAACCCTGGGCCTTGCCAACGGCGAAATATTGCACTTTACCGTGGCGCCCGCCCTGCTGGAAGAATTTCAGTAATTTTCACAGTAACCTGCCCACTATGCCCTTTTCTCGCGCAGGCTAATATGTAATAGTGACACGGTTGGCGGGCCGGGCAAAGCGACCCGTGCCAACCGCACATAAACTCAAGGAGCCGCAAAATGTCGGGCCTCAGCCGTTCCATACACCTTACGGTGCATATCCATAAAGACCCCGCAGCCATGGCCGAACGCGCCGCCCACATTCTGGCGGCTGCCTGCGAAGAAGCCATTGCTGACAGGGGTGTTTTCCGCATTGCCCTTTCTGGCGGGCAAACCCCCACGCCGCTCTTTCGCCTGCTGGCGGGCAAAGACTGGGCCGACCGCCTGCCCTGGGACAAAATGACTTTTTACTGGGTGGACGAGCGCTGCGTTGGCCCCGATCACCCGGACAGCAACTACGGCCTCGCCCGCCGCGAACTGCTCAGCATGGTTCCGGCCACCCACTTTTTCCGCATGCGCGGCGAAGAAGACCCCGTTGAAGCCGCCGTCAAGTACGAGCAGCAGATCAGGGCCGAATTCAATCTTGGTCACCACGAACTGCCCCGCTTCGACTTTATGCTGCTGGGCATGGGCGAAGACGGCCACACCGGTTCCATCTTCCCCAATTCGCCCGCCCTGGCCGAGCGCAAACGCCTTGTGATCGACCAGTACGTGCCCGAACGCAAGGCCGACCGCCTTACGCTCACCCTGCCCGTCATCAACAACGCGCGTTGCTGCATGTTTCTGGTGACCGGCAAGGAAAAGCACGATGTGCTCTCACGCGCGCTGAACCTGCTGGCAGAGCCCACCCTGCCCGCGCAGAAGGTGCGCCCCGGCTTTGGCGAACTTATCTGGGTTGTGGACGAAGCCGCCGCCAGAGGCGAATAGCTGCCGCGCGTCCAGCCAGCCTGTTTGCAACGACAAGCCCCTCTTTCGAGGGGCTTGTTCTGTTTGCGCAACACAATTTGCCAAGCCTGCACACAAAGCAGCGTGCCGTAGCTCTAGGGAGCCGCAGGCGCGCCAGCCGCTTCTGGCTGGGGCAGACCAGCTGGTCTGGTCGCAGCAGAATCCAGTGTTTTGTCCGCTGACTTGGATTCTGGCCTTGCCGCCGATTTGTCTGTCGGTTTAACCACCGGGGCAAGGCTCTGCCCCGCCGACTGTGCCGCGGCATCAGCGCCCGGCAAATGCTCCTGCCCTTGCAGCACGCGAGCCTTGCAGATTATTTCGGGTCTGTATTCAAAATGCATCAGGTCATATTCGTGCCACTTGCCACCCCAGATGAAGCCCTCGTTTTCAAAGGCCGCCACAATGGATGCGGGATAGCTTTTTTGCAGGGGGTGCGGGCGCAGCTTGCTCCACCGCCAGTAGGTGGCGATACCGGGGCTGATATCAAAGGCTATGCCAAAAGCATGGGGGCTCAGCCGGTTTTCGCCCGCAATGCGCCGCCACGCAAAACCACCGTCCATCTTGAGCAGGGTTTTGAGACGCGGCTCGTGGGCAACCTGCGGGGCAAGAACGGCATCGGCGCGATTCATGGCCTGTGCGGCAGCAGGCGAAAGATGCAGATGCTGACCATTCAGCCGGGCCTGCACAAGATGGCTACCCACGGCCTTGGGACTTGCGCCGTAGAGGGTTTGCAGCAGGTCGTATGACCGCCGCCGCCCCGGCGATACGCCAAGCGGGGTTTCGGGTCTTTCCGGTTCAAGAGGGTAGGGCTCGGCCATGCTGACCCGCACGCTCACCACCCACTCCGATTCCTGACCGCTGGCTTCCTGCCCTGCGGCTGCCGCGTACAACACACGACGACCATCGGTAAATACCAGCCACTGGCCCTGTGCATCGGCTACCATGCCCGTAATCTGGGGGTAGGCCCGGCGCAGGCAGTACAAATCCATGCGCCCGGTGTCGTCCAGATCCGCTGGCAGGTCGGCCAGAGAATTGGCCGGGGCATTGGCCGGGCCGTTCATCTGGCCATTTACCTGGGCAGACGCCCCCTGAACCGCCGGGCTTGCAGCAGATGAAGCCCCGGAAACACCGTTAACGGACATGTTTGGGGCCATAGCCGGTTGGGCATGCGCGCCGGAAGCACTGCACAAAAAAATAAAGAGCAATAATATTGGCATGAAGACAGCCTAGCCGCCCCCGGCTTGTCAAGGCAAGAGCTTTTGCGTACATCTGCGCCATGTCTGCCTGGAAATTCTATTTGGTCACCTTTGGCTGCAAGGTCAATCAGTACGAAACCCAATCCCTGCGCGAAGCCTGGCTTGCACAGGGTGGTGTGGAATGTAACGCCCCCGCGCTGGCGGATGTGGTGTGCGTAAACAGTTGCGCCATCACCTCCAAGGGCGAAAGAGACGCGCGTAACGCTGTTTTCAGACTGCGCAGGGAGGCCCCGACCGCGCGCCTTATTCTTACTGGCTGCGCGGCACGGCTTTTTGCCGATTACAAACCCCGCCCCGGTGCCATATGGGCCGCGCCCGACCTTCTGGTTCCACAGGAGGAAAAAAGCCGCCTGCTCAATGGCCCCTGGACAGATCTGGACGGCGACCTTGATGGCGACTGCGCACCCCAGCCCCATGCCGGGCCTCTTGCGGGGACAGCGTCAGCGGCGGATGCAGCTTCCGCATCTGCGCAGGCGGCCTTTCCGCCCTTTCAGATTTCTGCATTCAAGCGGGCGCGTCCCGTGCTTAAGGTGCAGGATGGCTGTGCCCACCGCTGCACGTATTGTATTGTTCCCTCCACGCGGGGCAAGCCACGCAGTCGCCCGGTGGACGAAATTGTTTCCGAGGCGCTCCGCCTGCTTCAGGCCGGGCATACGGAAATCATGGTTTCTGGCATCAATCTGGGCCAGTATGGCCGTGGTACGGATATGGGCGATTTCTGGAGCCTGCTGCGCACGCTCGATGCCGCCCTTGCGCCAGAATTTGCCGGTCAGGCCCGCCTGCGCATCAGCTCGCTTGAGCCCGGCCAGCTTGACCAGCAGGGGCTGGACGCCCTTATGGCCTGCCGCATGCTTTGCCCGCACCTGCACATATCCTTGCAGCACGGCAGTCAGGCGGTGCTCAAGCGCATGGGCCGCGGCCACTACACCCCCGCCATGCTTGAAAGTGCCGTTTCGGCCCTCTCTGCCCACTGGCCTGTCATGGGTCTGGGGGCGGATATTATAGCGGGTTTCCCCGGCGAGACCGAAGACGACATGCGCCAGTTGCTGGAGCTGATCGAACGCCTGCCCATGAGCTACGCGCATGTGTTCCCGTATTCCCGGCGACCCGGCACCGCGGCAAACCGCTTTGACGGGCAGATTCCGCATAGCCTCAAGCTTGAGCGGGCAGCCCGCCTGCGCGAGGCCGTGGCCCGCAAGCAGCAGGCCTTTCTGACAGAGCAGCTCAAGTTGTCACGCGTGCTGGTAGCGGCAGACAACCCGCAGGCATTTGCAGAGCCCGCCACCGATGTGGCTGCTGCAGACGTGACCGATGCCCCCGCAGATGTTACCGCTGCCAAGCCCAAAAAGAATACCATCAAGGGCGTCAACGAATACTACGCAGCCTGCTCCATACGCATGCCCGCGCAAGGTAAGCGCCCCGGCGCAGATGCGGGGCTTTTGCCCGCCCGACCCGTGGCGGTTACCGAAAAAGGACTGGTGGTGGAGCTTATGCCCGCCGAATAACGGCCCCCACCTGCGACAGGGATGATAAATAAAATAAGGAAAGGAAACCGCTGGCTTCCTTTCCTTATTGTTTAATGTGCAAATGCACAGGCTGGCGGGGAGCCCTTCTGTGCTGCTAGATGCTGATCTTTGCGCCCAGCAGTTTGACAAATTCTGCGATCAGGGCGGGGTGGGCGGGCCAGGCGGGGGCGGTTACAAGGTTGCCGTCCACCGTGGCGCTGGAGAGTGTGGCATTAAAGTCACACCAGGTAGCCCCGGCGTCCACCACATCGGGCTTGACCGCCGGGTAGGCGGTGCAGCTGCGGTTTTTCAGCACGCCAGCGGTAACGAGAATCTGGGGGCCGTGGCATACGGCGGCAATGGGCTTTTTGGCGTCGTTGAATTCGCGCACAATTTCAAGAATACGCTGATTCAGGCGCAGATATTCGGGGGCACGGCCACCGGGAATAACCAGGCCTGCATAGTCGGCGGTTTTAACCTGGTCAAAGTCGTAGTTGATGCCAAAATTGTGGCCGCGTTTTTCAGAATAGGTCTGGTCGCCCTCAAAATCATGGATGGCAGTGCGCACGCTGTCACCAGGCTTTTTGCCCGGGCAAACGGCGTGAACTTCATAACCCAGCATTTGCAGCATCTGGAAAGGAACCATGATCTCGTAGTCTTCAACATAATCGCCAGCCAGCACAAGAATTTTCTTCATATGTTCCTCCAAACGGGTTGCTGCCCGTTAACTCGGTCGTCATGACCGATTGTTGCACGGCGGTGGGCGGCAAAACACCACCCTTGCCTTGACCGTATATATACTTATATATGCACACAAAGCATGTGGGCAAGCCCCAGGGCTGCCCGTACCCGGCACGCGCGCTACGCCTGAAAGCGCACGATAAACCTGCGCGCGCCAGCTGCGAGCGTATCAAATAACGCTGTTCTGTTACGGTATGACGCCGCAACCGACACAGTACGGTAATGATTGAGGAGAAAAACCATGCCCATGTATGATTTTGTCTGCACTGCCTGCGGCAACAAATTTGAAGACCTTGTTTTTGGCGACGAAGTTCCCGCCTGCCCCAAGTGCAACTCTACCGCCACAGAAAAGCAGATGTGCGTGCCAAGCCCCCTGAAAACAGGTGCCTTTCCTTACAAGCCCGGGCCGGTGCGCCCCATGGGCAAGGGCATGCCGCCCTCTTGCGCCGCTGGCGGCGGCTGCGGCGGCTGCGGTGGAAATACTGGCGGATCAGACGCTTAACGCGCTGATTTAAAAATAAAAAACTAACCATCCTCAGCGCCGGGCCATGGGCATTTGTTGCATTCGCAAGCCCCTTGCTCTACACTGTCGCATACTTTTAGCAGGAAGGAAGCTATGCTCCGCAGCATGACCGGCTTTGGCCGCTGCCTGGTGGAAAATGATTACACCACCCAGCAGTGGGAGGTTAAAAGCGTCAACAGCCGCCATCTTGACCTCAAGTGGCGTCTGCCCCTCTCTGTGCGCAGTCTTGAGCCACGGCTTGAAAAAGTCGTGCGCCGCTATGCCTCGCGCGGGCGTGTGGATGTAAGCCTGGTTTTGCAGTACGCACCGGGCAACACCCCAGCCATGCGCTTTGACATGGTGCAGGCCACTGCCATGCTGGACAATCTGCAGGCACTGGCCGACGCACGCGGCGACTCCTACGTGCCGGATTTCAACGCGCTGTTGCAGATTCCCTCGCTTTGGGGCGACAGCGGCGAAGAACTGGACGAGGAAATGGCCCGCTGCCTCGAGGAAGGTCTGGCGCTGGCGCTGGAAGACTGGAACGAGGCCCGCTCTGCCGAGGGCCGCTCGCTGGCAACCGACATGCACTCCCGCATTCTGCGCATGGAGGAATGGACGGGCCTGATCGCCGAACGCGCCCCCAATATCAAGGAAGAGCGTGCCAACGCCCTGCGTGAACGCCTGAGCGAAGCCCTGTCGCAAAACGGGCAGGAACTGGAAGAAGGCCGCTTTTTGCAAGAGGCTGTCATTCTGGCCGACCGGCTTGACGTGAGCGAAGAGCTCACGCGGCTCAACACGCATCTGGCACGTCTGCACGACCTGCTGCAAACCGGCGGTGATGCCGGGCGGCGGCTCGATTTTACCCTGCAGGAATGCTTCCGCGAGATCAACACCTGCGGCAACAAACTGCCCGACGTGCAGCTTTCGCGCATGGTGGTGGATTTTAAAAACGAACTGGAAAAATGCCGCGAGCAGGTCCAGAATCTGGAATAAACCATGCCTCGCGAACGTCTTATCAATATTGGTTTCGGAAACTATGTGCTGGCGGGTCGGGTTGTGGGCATTGTAAGCCCTGCATCTTCGCCCATGAAACGCCTTCGTGAAGACGCGCGGGCCGAAGGAAGACTGATTGATGCTACCCAGGGGCGCAAAACACGCTCCATTCTGGTAACAGACTCCAATCACGTAATCCTTTCCTCAATCCAGCCTGAAACAATCAGTCAGCGCTTTGCGCAAGAGGATGGAGACTGATGCCCCGCGAAGGCATAGCACTGGTGCTCAGCGCACCTTCTGGCGCTGGCAAGACCACCCTGGTCAAACGATTGCTGGCAGAGTTTCCGCACATCGGCTACTCGGTGTCGTGCACCACACGACAGCCGCGTCAGGGCGAAGTTGACGGCAAGGACTACATTTTTTTGAGCCACGAAGAATTCGAACTGCGCCGCTCACAAAAATATTTTGCCGAATGGGCCGAGGTCCACGGCAATTATTATGGCACGCCTATTGGCCCGGTAAAGGAACGCCTGCACCAGGGGCTGGACGTGCTTTTTGACATTGATGTTCAGGGTGCGGCACAGCTCAAGCTTTCGCTTTCCGAGGCCACGTTTGCCTTTATTCTGCCGCCCAGTATACAAGAACTTGAAAACCGCCTGCGCGGGCGTGGTCAGGACGACGAGCCGACCATCGCGCGGCGTCTGGTCAATGCGCATTCAGAAATTCTGCAGGCCCGCTGGTATGATTCGGTGATTGTTAACGACAATCTTGATCAGGCCTACGACTGCCTGCGCGCGGTCTATGTGACGGCCAGCCTTGCGCCAGGCCGCAACCCGCAGCTGCTTGATGAAATTCTGTCCCGCTGAGCAGAACGGGAACTGAAACAGACACAGCGCCCCATTGCCGCAAACCGCAAGGGGCAGATATATGACAGGAAGTACCATGCCAACGCCGCACCACATGCCGCAACTTGCGGTAGCCCTTGATGTACCCGAAAAACAGAGGGCTCTCGCTCTGGCCAGCCAGCTGCGCGGCACGGTTCCCTGGTGCAAGGTGGGCATGGAACTGTTTACCCATGTGGGCCCCGGCCTGCTGGAAGAGCTTTCTGCCATGGACTTCAGCGTTTTTCTCGACCTCAAGTTTTACGACATCCCCAATACTGTGGCTCAGGCTGTCAAGGCTGCGGCTGCTGTGGGCGTGAACATGCTGACCCTGCACTGTCAGGGCGGCGAGCGCATGTGCCGGGCCGCCGCAGAAGCTGCAGCCAACGCCGCCGCAGGCGTTTCTGGGGCGCGCCCCCTTCTGTTTGGCGTAACCGTGCTCACAAGTTTTGCGCCGGGTGAAATGCCCGGCATCACGGCACAGCCCTCGGACTTTGCCCTTGATCTGGCCCGTCAGGCTGGCCCGTGGGGGCTCGATGGCGTGGTGTGCTCGGGTCACGAGGCTGCGGCTATCAAGGCCAGCTGCCCTGGCCTGCGCTGCCTTTGCCCCGGCATCCGCCCCGCAGGCTCTGCGGCTGGCGACCAGCGCCGCGTCATGACGCCCGCTCTGGCCGTGGCAGCAGGAGCCGACTATCTGGTTGTGGGCCGGCCCATAACGGCCGCCGCCGACCCGCTGGCAACGGCAAAACTGATTGTGGCCGAAATGGCCTCCTCTCTCATTCAGAAGCAGAATTGAGGAAAAGTATGGCCACTCAACCCCACAACGCACAAGATTCCCACGGCAAAGCTGATGTCCGCGGGGTTTTTTCCACCCAGGAAGTCCGCAGGGTCGGCACGGGTACCACCACGCGCAAAACCGTGCAAAAGACATTCTGGTTTATTGAGCAGAACGGCAAGGATATCGACTGCCAGCCGCTCAATACCAACTATATTCCCAGTGGTCCCAAGCGCAAGATCACCATGGACGAGCTTATCGCCAAGTTTTCGCCCGAGCCGGAATTTTATCTCAACTCCGTGTTTCCCAAGATGCAGGAGATGCAGCGTAACGTTGACAACGGTGATACGCACCGCGAAAAAGGCGAAAATTTTGCCGCTGAATACGAATATTCGCGCGCCCTCAAGATTGATGAAGAAAACGTGCGGGCCAATTTTGGCATCGGCCTTACCTATCTTGAACGTGGCGACAATGCCAAGGCTCAGGATATTTTTCAGCGGCTGGTAAAACTTGAGGCCACGTTTGAACCTGAGCACAAGCACCTGTTCAACGAATTTGGCATCAACCTGCGCAAAAGCAAGATGCTGCAGGAATCGCTGGAATACTACAACAGGGCTCTGGAACTTTCGCCCAACGACGAAAACCTGTACATGAACATTGCCCGTGTGCTGCTTGAGCTCAAAGATATTTCGCAATGCGTGGACTATCTGCTCAAAGCCCTGGAACTTGCACCCCGGCACGAAACATCGCTCAAGTTTCTCGCATGGCTCATCCAGAAGCAGCTCGTGCCTGCCGACAAGCTGGAAGGGGTGCGCACCGCTCTTAAAATGGCTCAAAACGGGGCTGCCCCCAAGCCCAAAGCAGCAGGCTAACTGAGTGAAAAACTGGCTGTTCCGCGAGCCGCAGCAAAACGCCTGCCCCACGCCCCCAAGGCAATGGGCAGACGCTCTTTCTATTTCGCCCCTTTTACTGGAAATTTTATGGCGTCGTGGTCTTTCTGAAAAAGAAAGCATGGACGCCTTTTTGACCGCCCGCCTCGATTCTCTCACCCCGCCCGACCGGTGGCCTCAATTCCCGGATGCCGCGCAACTGCTGGCGACCGAACTGCTGGCGGGAAAAAGGCTTGCCGTGTGGGGCGACTACGATGTGGACGGCGTCACGGCCGCCACGCTTGTGCTCGACGTGCTTGAAAGCCACGGCATCACCGCCAGCTCGCATATCCCCGACAGACGCAGCGAGGGCTACGGCCTCAATGTTCCCCATATTGAAGCGCTGGCAGCAGAAGGCTGCGGCATACTGCTTACGGTAGATTGCGGCATTTCAGATGTGGAGGCAGTGCGTCGCGCCAGAGAACTGGGCATGACAGTGGTTGTTTCAGACCATCACCTGCCACCCGCAGAGCTGCCCCCGGCAAATGCCATCTGCAACCCCAAGGTTTGCACCACAGAAGACCTGCCCTACCCGCACCTTGCGGGGGTTGGCGTGGCCTTTTACCTCATGGGTGCCGTCAACGCGGCCCTTGCCCCGCATACGGGCAAGAGGCACAACATGGGTGACAGCCTTGACCTTGTGGCACTGGGTACGCTGGCAGACGTAATGCCGCTTACCGGAGAAAACAGGGTACTGGTACGCGGCGGCCTCGCCCGCATAACCCGCGCGCTGCGCCCCGGCATGGCTGCCCTCAAGGTTGCCAGCGGCATGAATGCAACGGCGGCCCTCAGTGCTGGCCAGGCGGTTTTTCGGCTTGCACCGCGCATCAACGCTGCCGGACGCATGGGCAAGGGCGAGCTGGCCCTGCAGCTGCTGCGCGAAAAAGATCACGCTGCGGCGGCGGTTATGGCCAAAGAGCTGGACGAGCTCAATCTGGCCCGGCGGCAGGAAGAAGAACGCATTTACGCAGAAGCCAAACAGCAGGCATCCGATCTGCTTTCACGCGGGCCGAGCACCGGCCTTGTGCTGTACGGCAAAGACTGGCACCCCGGCATTGTGGGCATTGTGGCCTCGCGCATTGTGGAAGATTACTACCGCCCCACCATCATCGTCTGCGAAGACCAGGGCAAGCTTAAAGGTTCGGGCCGCTCTGTGCGCGAATTTGACCTGCACGGCGGGCTGAACCGCGTGGCCGACTGCCTGCTGACTTTTGGCGGCCACAGGCAGGCCGCTGGCGTGCGACTTGAATCCGCGCGACTTGAAGAATTTCGCGCCCGCTTTGATGCCGTGGTAGAAGAGGCCCTTGGCCCCACCCCGCTCTTGCCCAGCCTTACACTGGAATGCGAACTGCCTTTCAGCCATGCAGGCGACCAGGGATTTCTTAAAGAACTTGAATTGTTGCAGCCCTTTGGCCCCGGCAATCCCGAGCCTGTTTTTCAGTCACCCCCGCTGCTGGTCAGAGAACGCTCATATCTTGGCCGTGGCAGGGAGCACGTGATGCTGCGCCTCACCGACAGCGCCAGCGGCATTACCCTTTCGGCCAAGGCCTGGCGCATGGCCGACAGTCTGCAAGAATCACTGGTCAACAAACACATACGCATTGCCTACACGCCGCGCCTTGATACCTATAACGGGGTTGCCTCCGTTGACATTGGCATCAAGGACTGGCGGCCAGCCTGACCATCTCCCCTGCTGTAAGTTAATAAAAAAGGGCAGCCAGACCAAACAGGTCTGGCTGCCCCTTGGGCTTTTCTGTGCAGCAGACGCGCTAGCCCAGCTTCATTTCTGCAATCAGATCGCTCAGGGCCTGAGCCTGCCGGGTAAGATCTGTCACTGCCTTGGCGGCCTCGTCCATGGCACTGGCCGTCTGGCCAGAAATATCGTTGATCTTCACAAGGGTCTGGTTGATCTCGTCACTGGTGGCCGACTGCTGCTCGCTGGCAGTGGCAATGGCGCGCACCTGATCGGCGGCCAGCTCAACACCGTTAACAATATGCACCAGCGCCTCGCCCGACTGCCCGGCAAATTCTGAGGCAACTTCCACCTGCCGCAGGGCTACTTCCATGGCCTCCACGCTCTTGGTAGTGCTGGCCTGAATGGCCGATATGGCGTTGCCCACATCATGGGTAGAGGCCATGGTTTTTTCGGCCAGTTTGCGCACCTCGTCGGCCACCACGGCAAAACCGCGTCCCGCATCGCCCGCCCGCGCAGCCTCAATGGCCGCGTTGAGCGCCAACAGGTTGGTCTGGTCAGCAATGTCTGAAATAACGCCCATGATACGGTCAATGGACTGGGCATGCGCGTTGAGCTCGGCCATGTCTTTCTTGAGCCCGTGAGAAACTTCGCGCACCTGACCAATGCTTTGCAGGGCCTTTTGCACAATCTCTGAACCGCTTTCAGCGCTATTGCGCGTTTCTTCCGAGGTGTTTGAAGCCGCGGAAGCATTACGGGCCACTTCCTGCACAGTGGCGTTCATCTGGTTCATGGCTGTGGCAGCTTCCGCAAGCCTCTGGGCAGACTCGGAAACAGCCTGTTCAGACTGCCCGATCTGATCGGAAAGACGCGTTGATGCCGAGGCAAGCACAGTGGCCACGCCTTCAAGCTGACCGGCAGCCGCAAGCATGCCTTCGCGACGGGCGCTCTCGGCCTTGCGGGCGGCTTCTTCCGCCTGCTCTGTGGCACTACGGGCCTGATCTGTGGCCTGCTGGGCAGCAGCGGTTTTTTCTTCGCTCTCGCCCAGCAAACGTTTGATATTGGCCATCATGCGTTCCATACCAAGAGAAAGTACGCTGAATTCGTCACCTCTCTGCTCGGCGGTACGCAGCAGTCTTTCTTCAGAAGAAGTACACTCAAGCCGCCCGCCGGCAATAGCCTCGGCCAGGCCAGAAAGCCCGCCAAGCAGGTGCACCATGCCCCGCACGATCAGGAAAATAACAATGCCTACCAGCAGGGCGCAACCCACGGCCACCAGAACGTTGTTGACCAGCATGGTACTGATAGGTGCGAATAGTACTTTTTTGTCCAGTTCAAGGCAGAGAATCCAACCTTCTTCCGGCATGTCTGTATAATACAGTATTTTTTCGCGCCCTTCGCTGTTAACAAATTCCAGCCTGCCCTTCCGGTTTTTGAGAACCTCGGCAATCCAGGGCGAATTTTCTTCTTTTTTGCCAATACGCTTCAGGTCGGGGTGCTGTACGATAATGCCGTTGGTATTTACCACAAAGGCCAGCCCCACATCACCCATATCAATCTTGTTGGTGGTGGCGTTAGCCAGCTTGTCGTTATCTGTGCCGCCATAAATGACGCCCACGATCTTGCCCTTGTCCATAACAGGCATGCCGATGATGGTGGTCATTTTCTGAGTGGCCACGCTCACCAGCCCGATAGAGCTGACCTGCCCCTTCAGGCCATTGATGAAATAGGCGCGCTTGGAAAAATCCTCGCCAATGGTGCTGCTGAATTTTTGGGTGTCGCCCTTCTTGCTGTGGGCAATTACCTTGCCGTCCGGGGCAATAAGCCCACAGGTGGCAATGTTGCTGTTGACCGCGGTAAAATTCTTGAGGGCATCAATGGCGTGGAGGAAAAGTTCATCGTTATGGTCAATGACCGCGTTTTTTGAATACGCCTCAAGATACAGACGAAGACGGCGGTTTTCTGCAATCTGGGCCAGGGCTTCCTTCATGGACAGGAAAACGGCATTGAGCCCCACCTCCTGCCCTTTAAGGATGGCGGCAATATCCTGCCGCGTTTGCTGCCGCAGGGCGTTCTCCGACATCTGATGGCTCACGCCCGCAACCAGACCGAGTCCCAAGAGGGATGGAATAAGGATGCACAGGCACATCTTTGTCAAAAGACCCAGCTTCATGCTTCTTCCTCCTGCGGCTATCACCCTTTGGGGGATTTAAGGGATTATCCTCAAGTATTCGTCACAAATCCGATTTTCAATAGGGTGTGGTTACTTATTTGCGACCCGAAAAAAGCGACACTTTCCTGACCATGAACAGTTCTGTCTTTCATGGCAGTGGGATGGACATTACAGGATTTAAACAAAAAAGCCCCTGCCGATGGGCAGGGGCTTGAACAGGCCAGAAACAGACGGATCTAAGGCATGGTGTACACGCGTTCGGTATTGAACACGCTGCCTTCCTTTTCCAGACCCTGGGCAGCGGCCTTGCCATACCACACGGCGGCCTCGGAGGGGTTTGTGCCCACGCCCACGCCAAATTCGTAGCATGCGCCCACATACCGCTGGGCTTGTGCAAACCCCTGATCGGCAGAGCGCTTGGCCCAGACAAAAGATTGCTCGGGATCCTTGGCAAAGCCATAGCGCCCCTGGCTGAAGTACAGTGCAATGTTGAACTGGGCTTCGGCATTGCCAGCAGCGGCGGCGCGCCCCATCAGGTCGGCCACGGCGGCCTCATTCTTGGGCACGCCAGCGCCCAGCTCGTACAGATAGGCCAGCTGCACCTGGGCTTCGGGATAATTCTGCTCGGCAGCAATGCGAAACCACTTGGCGGCGGTGTCCATGTCCTGGGGAACACCCAGGCCGTTTTCGTAGCAACGGGCAAGCAGCACCTGGGCGCGGGGGTTGCCCTCGCTGGCCAGAGGCTGCACCATCTGCACAACCTTATTATATTGTCCGATATTATACGCAGTCCAGGCTTCATCCAGCGTTTGATCTGCGGTTTTGGCGGGGGCCGCCAGCACCGTGCCAGCCATGCCCAGGCTCAGGGCAAGTATTGCAGCCAGCAGAATTGCAGAACTCATTTTTTTCATAAGGCGTCTCCTTTGCTTCCGGTTTTGATTCCGGTATGGCACGGGCAGACAGTAGTACCACCAGAGCCAGATGGCAAGCCGACACTTGACGCGGGTGCTGGCAGAAGGCACAAACACGGCAGGCGATGGGCCTGTACAAGCCTTTTTTCTGCGCCCGCGAGGAGATTTGCATGGCTGTTCCCCCACCAAGGCATGACCATTCCGATAATTCTGACCCCAACAACACTCCGGCGCTGCCCGAAAGCTCTGCCGACAAAAACAACGCCCGCGTGGTTGATGCGGAAATTGTGCACGGCAACGAAGATGAACGCCGGGAAAGGCGCGCGGATTCTGCCTGGAACGGCAATTCGCCGCTTGACGCCTCGAACCTGTTTGGCGGTGGCGCCCATGATTCACATGATGGGCAGCAGCGCTTTCGGGGCAGATTTTTTTATCGTGGCAGTTTTGGCCAGTCTGGCAACTTGGGCGGCTTCAATTTTGGCCGCGTGTGGACAGGCGGCGGTCAGGACCAGTTTGGCTGCCTGCCCCCCTGCGTGACCTTTGCCCTGTTTATGGTCTGCCTGGCCCAGTTTGGCTTTTTTGCGGGCCTGGGTTTTGTTTTTTTCCACACCATTGGCGCAGTTGTAGGCGTTGTGCGTGATTTGCGGCAGTTCAGCGCGGGCCGCGTACCCAACCCGTGGGTATGGCGGGCGGGCAACTGGGCCGTGTCCTTCTTTTTGACTGCCTGGATTTCAGGAGCCTTTCACTAACCAGACACCCTCATGAACGAACCCGCCACAGATTCCGCGCACGACTCTGAGCATGATTCTGCTCCCAACCCTGCGCCTGAAGCAGTAGCCGCCGCCAGCTGCACCACAGCAGACACAGCCACATGGCTGGTGTATCTGCTGGAGTGTGCCGATGGCACACTGTACTGCGGGGTCACCACCAACCTTGATCGCCGTCTTGGTCAGCACAACGGGCAGAACCCCGGCGGCGCGCGTTATACACGCGGAAGGCGCCCCGTGCGGCTGATTGGCAGCCGAACCTGCGACAGCAAAAGCCAGGCACTGCGGCTTGAAAAGGCCGTTAAATCGCAGGCACGAACCCACAAACTGCAATTTCTGCTTTCTGGAGATATGGTGTAATGCTGACCCCTGATGCGATGATGGCCTTTTTTGTTGCCGCTCTGCTGCTTGGCATTGCGCCGGGACCTGACAATATTTTTGTGCTCACCCAGTCTGCCCTTTTTGGCGTGGGTGCTGGCGTGGTGACCACTATGGGTCTGGTGACCGGCCTGTGCGTGCATACGGCAGCTGTGGCACTGGGCGTGGCCGCCATTTTTCAGACCTCTGCACTGGCATTTACGCTGCTTAAAACCGTGGGGGCGGGCTACCTGCTGTGGCTGGCATGGCTTTCTTTTCGCGCCGGGGCCTCCACCGAAAAAATTGCCCAAGCCGAGGGTGCCACCACTGGTGCGGCCTTTCCCGGCTACATGACGCTCTACCGGCGGGGTATAGTGATGAATGTCACCAACCCCAAGGTTTCGCTCTTTTTTCTGGCCTTCTTGCCCCAGTTCTGCGATCCATCGCGGGGCAGTGTGGCCGTGCAGGTGCTGATACTGGGCGTGCTGTTCATGCTGGCAACCATCGTGGTTTTCTGGACCGTGGCCGCTCTGGGCGGACGGCTGGCTGTGTGGTTCAACCGGTCGCAGCGCGGGCAGGTCATCATGCAGCGCGTGGCTGGCTGCGTTTTTGTGGCGCTGGCCGCCGCGCTGCTGCTCAGCAGCCGCTAATGCAAAACGCGTCGCCCTGCTTGCCGGTTCTGTCCATATTTAAGGATGCGTATGCGTAACACTACCGCCATATTCAGCTGTTCGCGCCGCCATGTTCTGGCGGCTCTGTGCGCCCTGCCGCTGAGTGTACTGCTCGAACCGCTGGCACCTGCCTCTGGCGCTGCCCCTATACAAAATGAAGCCCTGCAAAACGGGCTTGCCAGGCTGGAAGCTGCAAGCGGCGGCAGGCTTGGGGTGGCGGCACGACAGGCCGCGGGCGGTAAAATTCTGGGCTACCGGGGCGACGAACGCTTTCCCATGTGCAGCACCTTCAAGACTATGGCTGCCGCGGCCATTCTGCGCGACAAACCGCAGATACTGAACCAGCGCATCCACTATACCCGGGGCGACATCCAGCCATGGTCGCCAATTACAGAAAAGCACCTTGAAGACGGCCTGACCGTGGCCGAACTGTGCGCGGCCATGCTGCAGCACAGCGACAATACCGCCGCAAACCTCGTGCTGGCGCAGCTAGACGGCCCGCAAGGGCTCACCGCCTTTGCCCGCAGCCTCGGCGACGCAACATTTCGCCTTGACCGCTGGGAGGTAGAACTTAACTCTGCCATTGCAGGCGACGAGCGCGACACCACCACGCCCCTGGCCATGAGCAGCACCCTGCAGGGCCTGCTTTGCGGCCAGCTGCTGCCCGCGCCCGCCCGAAAGCAGCTGGTAAACTGGATGCTCGACTGCGCCACCGGGGCTGACCGCATTCCCGCTGGCGCACCCTCGGGCTGGCAGGTGGCACACAAAACCGGCAGCGGCGAAAACGGCACTGCCAATGACACGGGCCTGCTGCTGCCATCTGACAGGGCAGAAAAAAAGGAAAATCCGCTTGTTGTGACAGTCTACCTCACGGGGTCAAAGCTGCCCTCGACGGAAAACGACAAAATTATTGCCGCAGCCACGCGTTTGCTCTGCGCCGCTAATGGGCTTGATAGGCCGCACGACAATATGTATTGACATGATTAACCAGTGAAGGTATGAAGTCCGACTTTCGAGGTACCACATGCAGAACTATCGCATTTCTCTCAACGATCTTCCCCCAGAGGGCAAGGAATTTACCCTGGACGAAGCTGCCATCTGGCAGGAGCCCATGGAAGAATTCCGTCTGGATTTCCGCGTGAGCAAACCCCTGTGCGCGCGCATTCTGGTTTTGCCCATGGACGGCGGCTGGCTTGTGCGCGGCACGCTTGAGGGTGAAGTTGTTCTGCCCTGCAGCCGCTGCGCGGAAGATTCTGTTGCCGCCATTGCAGCGCGCTTTGAAGACTTTGAAAGCATGCCCGGCATGAGCGACGACGAAGCCGAAAACGACGACATCGTTGCCGCTGGCGAAATGGAAGACAGCACCGACGGACGCATTGTGTTTGAACGCAATTCGCCCATGCTTGATCTTGCCGCCATCTGCTGGGAAGAACTCATGCTGGCCCTGCCGGTAACCCCCCTTTGCCGCAATGACTGCAAGGGCCTGTGCGCCGGGTGCGGGGTTAATCTTAATGAAGGTATGTGCGCCTGCACAGAAGAGGAAGGCGACCCCCGCATGGCGGCATTGCGCGGCCTCACTCTGCACAAAAACTAGACAATCACAATTTTTTTTACTAATCTGCTGTGTCTTGCGGGCGGGGTAGTGCGCCAAGCCGCCAAACCCGCACAAACATTCCGCAAGACAGGAAAAGGAGACTACCATGGCCGTTCAGCAAAATAAGAAATCCCGTTCCCGCAAGGGCATGCGCCGTTCCCATGATCGCGTGGCCGTGCCTGCCGTTATCTACTGCTCCTGCGGCGAACCCACCGTTCCGCACAGCGTGTGCCCCAACTGCGGTACCTACAAGGGCCGCCAGGTGATCGCCAAAAGCGAAAACGAATAATGAACGAGCGCCCCATCATTGCCGTGGACGCCATGGGCGGGGACTTTGGTCCCGCTGTGGTCGTGCCGGGAGCTATTGAAGCTGCAAGGCTTTATGATCTGCATGTCCAGCTTGTGGGTGATACCCCCAAGCTGGAAGCCGAGCTTGAAAAGCTCGACCTTACCGACGTGCATTTCGACATAGTTCATGCCGATGATGTGGTGCATATGAACGAAAAGCCCTCGGACATTCTGCGCCGCAAGAAAAACGCGTCCATCCAAGTGGCCTGCCGTCAGGTCAAGGATGGCGCGGCGGATGCCGTTGTCAGCGCCGGACACTCCGGCGCTACGGTGGCTTGCGGCATGTTCATCATGGGCCGCTTGCCCGGGGTGGAGCGCCCTGCTCTCGCCACCCTGCTGCCCACGGAAAAAAACCCCGTGGTCGTGCTGGACGTGGGAGCAAACGTGGATTGCCGCCCCTACCACCTGTTCCAGTTTGGTCTCATGGGTGATGCTTTTGCCCGTGACCTTCTGGGCTATGCCTCTCCGCGTGTGAGCATTCTCAGCATTGGCGAAGAAGAGGGCAAGGGCAACAGCCAGGTCAAGGAAGCCTATGACCTGCTGAAAATGGCCCAAAACCTCAACTTTGCAGGCAATGCCGAAGGCCGCGACATCTTTATTGGCAATATCGACGTGGTTGTCTGCGATGGCTTTGTGGGCAACGTGGTCGTGAAAATGAGCGAAGGGCTGGCCACTTCTCTGGTGCGCATGCTCAAAAAGGTGTTTACGTCCGGCATATTGCCCGCCATCGGCGGCATGCTGGCCAAAAACGCCTTTAAACGCTTTGCCCGCACCATCGACTATGCCGAATACGGCGGTGCCCCCCTGCTGGGCCTTCAGGGCCTGGCCATTGTCTGCCACGGGCGTTCAAGCGCCAAGGCCATGACAAACGCCATCAAGATGAGCGGAACCTTTGTTCGCAAGGGTACCAACAGCCGCTTGGGCGAAACGATTCTTGCCAATGAGGAACTGACACGTTTCTCCCGCGCTATCTAACCACACGGTATTTCTATGAATCCATCTTGTCATCTGCTTGCCTTGAGCGCCTATGTGCCGGAAACGGTGCTGACCAACAACGATCTTGCCAAGGTGGTAGACACCAACGACGAATGGATTGTTACCCGCACCGGCATTAAACAGCGCCACAGGCTGGACGATGCCGACAACGCCTCTGACCTCGGATTGCGGGCCGCTCGCAAGGCCCTGGCCGAAGCTGGCGTGGATGCGACCGAACTAACCCATGTGGTTGGGGCCACCTGCACGCCCGACGTGCTCTCGCCTTCCGTTGCCTGCATCATTGCCGGGCAGCTGGGCGCAGGCAAGGTGATGGCCTTTGATATCAGCGCGGCCTGTTCCGGTTTTCTTTACGGGCTTTCCATCTGCCGCGCCCTGCTGGCTCAGGACCCTCAAGCCAAAATTCTTTTTGTCTGCACCGAGGCGCTTACGCGCCGCGTCAACTGGGCAGACCGCTCCACCTGCGTGCTCTTTGGCGATGCGGCGACCGCCTGCATCGTGAGCAACGCGCCCACCGACGGCATGGCCCGCATTGAAGATGTGGTTTGCCACAGCGACGGCGTGCAGCGCGATCTTATCGTGGTTGGCGGCGGCACGCGCAGCCGTTACGGGCTGGGCGAACCGGTGGCGGAAGATTTCTTTATCACCATGCAGGGCCGCGAAACCTACAAACACGCCGTGCGCAACATGGTGCACGTGTGCGAAGAAGTGCTTGCGCGTAACGGCCTTACAGGTGCAGATGTGGACCTGCTGGTTCCGCATCAGGCAAACATGCGTATCATCGAGGCTGTTGGCAGCCGCCTTGACATGACTGGCGAACGCGTGTTCACCAACGTTGAAAAGTACGGCAATACCTCCTCTGCCTCCATTCCTCTGGCACTGGCCGAGGCGCGGGCCGAAGGGCGCATCCGCCCCGGCAGCCGCGTGCTTATGACAGCATTTGGTGCGGGCCTCACCTGGGGTGCGGCTTTGTTACGCTTTTGAGGCAATGCGTCAGCGGGATTGCCGCGCTGCGTAGTGCCATGTATACTGATAATCAGTCGGGCTAAGCCGTGTGCGGGCAGTGTTGCTGCCCAACACGCGCAGCAGGGCGCTTTCCGCGCATACGGCCAAACCCCTTTATTCATATGACTTAGACAAAGGCGAAATGAGCATGAGCACAGCGCAATCCATCCTCGCAGCCGGAGTGCCCACGGCCCTGGTTACCGGCGGTTCGCGCGGCATTGGCCGGGCCATAGCCCAGATCCTTGCCCGTGACGGCTTTCAGGTTATTCTCACCTACGTCAGCAAACCCGAAGAAGCAGAAAAAGTAGCGGCCGATATATGTGCCCAGGGCGGCAAGGCTGTTGCCTTTGCCCTCGACGTGAGCAACAGCGAAGCTGTGGCCGACTTTTTTGCATCGCAGATCAAGGACAAGGTTGACCTTGCCGTGCTTGTGAACAATGCCGGCATCACCAAGGACGGATTTCTTGTTCGCATGAAGGACGAGGACTTCGACCGGGTTATTGCCGTCAACCTTCGTGGCGCGTTTGTCTGCACGCGCGAAGCTGCCAAAATAATGAGCAAGACCCGCAAGGGCCGCATCATCAATATTTCTTCCGTGGTGGGACAGATGGGCAACGCCGGGCAGGCCAACTATGCTTCGGCCAAGGCCGCTCTGCTGGGGCTCACCAAGTCCTGCGCCAAAGAACTGGCCGCCCGCCAGATTACGGTCAACGCCGTAACCCCGGGTTTTATCGAAACGGACATGACCGCAACGCTCAATGACGAAGTGCGCGCAAGCTATACCGATAGCATTCCGCTCAAGCGCATGGGCAGCGCCGAAGATGTGGCCGAAGCCGTGGCATTTCTTGCCTCGGAGAGAGCTGGCTACATCACCGGGCAGGTGCTGGGAGTGAACGGCGGCATGTACTGCTAGGCATTACCTACGGAAGACACCCGGTTAGGGCCGGGGTTAAGCAGACCACTAATTTATCTGGAGGATACCATGTCTGACGTTACAGAAAAAGTTAAAAAGATCATCATCGACCAGCTCGGCGTGAGCGCCGAAGAAGTGAAGCCCGAAGCTTCCTTCGTTGAAGACCTCGGCGCCGACTCCCTTGACCTGACCGAACTGATCATGGCCATGGAAGAAGAATTCGACATCGAAATCGCCGACGACGATGCCCAGAAGATCCTGAAAGTTCAGGATGCCATCAGCTACATCGAAAACAAGCAGTAACATAGGCTTGTTTGCAGTATAGACGCGCGGGGGGGTCTGCCCCCCGCCTCAAAGGAGCATGCATGACCCGTCCCCGCGTAGTAATCACCGGCGTAGGCGGCGTGACGCCCCTCGCCAATGATATTGAGAGCACCTGGAAAAAACTGCTCGCAGGCGAGTCGGGCATCGCGCCCATCACGCTGTTTGACGCTTCCGCCTACGATTCCCGCATTGCTGGTGAAGTAAAAAACTTCGTCGCCGAAGACTACATGCCCATGAAGTCGGCCCGGCGCATGGACCGCTTCACCCAGTTTGCAGTGGCATCGGCCAAGATGCTGCTTGAAGACTCCAAGTTCGAAATCACCGACGCAAACGCCTACGATACCGGCGTTATCCTTGGTGTTGGTCTTGGTGGTCTGCACACCATCGAAACCTACCACAGCAAGCTGCTGGAATCTGGCCCCCACAAAATTTCGCCCTTCATGATTCCCATGCTTATTTCCAACATGGGTCCCGGTCAGATATCCATCTTCACCGGCGCCAAGGGTCCGAACATTGTCACGACCACAGCTTGCGCCTCGGCCATTCACGCTCTTGGCACCGCCTACAGCGAAATGATTCTGGGACGCGCCACCGCCGTTATTTCCGGCGGCGTCGAAGCCACTGTCACCCCTCTGGGCGTGGCTGGCTTTACCGCGCTCAAGGCGCTTTCTTCGCAGTTCAACGATGAGCCCGCCAGGGCTTCGCGTCCCTTTGACGCCAAGCGTGACGGTTTTGTCATTGGCGAAGGTGCTGGCCTGCTGCTGCTTGAAACGCTGGAATCGGCCCAGGCGCGCGGCGCAAAGATCTATGCAGAAATGGTGGGCTACGGCGCCTCTGGCGACGCCTACCACATGACTGCCCCCTGCGACGACGGCGCAGGCATGGCCCGCGCCATGCAAAACGCCCTGCGTGAGGCTGGCATCGACGCTTCGGCTATCGGGCACATCAATGCCCACGCCACGTCCACCAACCTCAACGACAGCACTGAAACCAAGGCCATCAAAACCGTGTTTGGCGCGCATGCCGGCAAGGTCAAGATTTCGGCCACCAAGTCCATGACCGGGCACCTGCTTGGCGCTGCTGGCGGCATTGAGTCCGTGTTCACTGCCCTTGCCCTGCACGACGAAATGCTGCCTGGCACCATCAACCTTGAGAATCCTGATCCCGCGTGTGACCTCGACTACATGGCCGATGGTTCCAAGCACATTGCCTGCGAATACGCCATGTGCAATTCCTTCGGCTTCGGCGGAACCAACGCAAGCGTGATCTTCAAGAAGTGGCAGCAGTAACCAGCACAGTTTCAAACGGTTTCTGCCCCCCTGTTTGATAATCCTCTGCCCGCCGTTGTGGCGGGCAGAACATTTCAAAAGGATGCGACGTCATGGACGAAATCCTGCTGCAAGACCCGGAACTGGCGCGAGCCATCGCCCTTGAATCCGACCGCCAGATGAGCAAGCTTGAGCTCATCGCTTCTGAAAACTTTGTTTCCCGCGCCGTGCGCGAAGCTCAGGGCAGCGTGCTTACCCACAAGTATGCAGAAGGCTACCCTGGCAAGCGCTATTACGGCGGCTGCGAATACGTTGACCTGGCCGAAACCCTGGCGCAGGACCGCGCCAAGCAGCTTTTTAACTGCGAATATGCCAACGTGCAGCCGCACTCCGGTTCGCAGGCCAACATGGCCGCCTACCTTGCCTTCATGAAGCCCGGCGACACCATTCTGGGCATGAATCTTTCGCACGGCGGGCATCTCACCCACGGCAGCCCGGTGAACTTCTCTGGCCGCCTGTTCAACATCGTTTCGTACGGTGTGCAGCGCGAAACGGGCCGCATCGACTATGACGAAGTGGCCTCTCTCGCTCGCGAGCACAAACCCAACGCCATCGTGGCCGGTGCCAGCGCCTACCCCCGCGCCATCGACTTTGCCCGCTTCCGCGAGATCGCCGACGAAGTTGGCGCCAAGCTGGTGGTGGACATGGCCCATATCGCCGGCCTTGTGGCCGCCGGTTTGCACCAGAGCCCGCTTTCTTATGCCCACATCACCACCACGACCACGCACAAAACCCTGCGCGGCCCCCGTGGCGGCATGATCCTTTCTACCGAAGACATGGGCAAAACCCTGAACAGCCAGATTTTCCCCGGTATTCAGGGCGGCCCGCTCATGCACGTTATCGCCGCCAAGGCTGTTGCCTTTGGTGAAGCCCTGCGCCCCGCTTTCAAGAGCTACCAGCAGCGCGTTGTCACCAACGCCGCAGTGCTTGCCAAGTTCCTGATGGATGCCGGTTACGAACTGGTTTCCGGCGGTACGGACAACCATCTTATGCTGGTTGACCTGACCAACAAGGACATCACGGGCAAGGATGCGGAACACGCTCTTGACCTGGCGGGCATCACCGTCAACAAGAACACGGTTCCCTTTGAAACCCGTTCGCCCTTTGTTACTTCGGGCGTGCGCCTCGGCACGGCTGCCCTTACCACACGCGGCATGAAGGAAGACGACATGCGCACCGTGGGCGCGTTTATTGCTGAAGCCATCGAAAAGCGCAACGACGAAGCAGCCTTGGCCAAGATAAGCAAGAACGTTGAGGAATTTGCCCGCCAGTTCCCGCTATTTGCCTGCTAACGGGCAGACATTCGGGCAGCTTTTCCTGTGCCCTACCCTGATAAATCTCAGGGAACCGGCACAGGAAAAGCTGCACTTTTTTGACAAAGCCCCGGTTTTGAGAAAAACAGGGGCTTTGCCTTGCGCGGCAGGTGCGATAATCTGGGTGGCGCGCAAGCGCAGCCTGACCGGTATCACGGCAAAATGGCCCGACACGGCAACTTGGCAATTTCCCAAGCCGCCTGTATAGTGCAGTGAATCTTTTGGTGGGTGCTATATGCAGCGAATGCCGTGGCCGGAATATTTTATGAACATTACGTACCTTGTAAGCGGGCGATCTACGTGCACGCGGCGCAAGGTGGGTGCTGTGGCGGTGAAAGACAAGCGGATTCTTGCCACGGGGTACAATGGTGCTCCGGCGGGGGTTCCGCACTGTCTTGAGGTGGGCTGCCTGCGCACACAGCTGGGCATTCCATCGGGCCAAAGGCACGAAATATGCCGAGGATTGCACGCAGAACAGAATGTCATCATTCAGGCTGCCGTGCACGGCATCAATATCAGCGGCGCAGAAATTTACTGCACCACACACCCGTGCGTGCTGTGCAGCAAAATGCTTATCAACTGCGGTATCCGCCATATTTATTATGCAGAATATTACCCCGACGAACTTGCGGAACAGATGCTCAAGGAAGCCGGCGTAACAATGGAAAAACTGGATTTTACACCGCCTGTCATCAGTGCCCAAGCCGGAGAAGGCAGCCATGTCTGAAATGGATTATGTTCCCTTTATGCGTGAAGCCATTGCCCTTGCAGAAAAGGGCCGGTGGCATGCCTGCCCCAACCCAACGGTGGGGGCGGTGCTGGTGCGTGACGACCAGATTGTTGCGCGTGGCTGGCACCATGCCGCAGGGCAGGACCATGCGGAAGTGGACTGCATCAAGGACGCTGCAGCCCGTGGCGTTAACCCGGCGGAATGCACGCTGGTGGTTACCCTTGAACCGTGCTGCCATCAGGGCAAAACGCCCCCCTGCACCGATGCGGTGCGGGCCGCTGGCATCAGGAAGGTTGTAGTGGGCCTTGCCGACCCCAATCCCCAGGCCTGCGGCGGCGCTTGCCAGCTGCGTGCCAGCGGCGTTGAGGTTATTGAAGGCGTGTGCGAACAGGAATGCCGTGATCTTGTGGCCGACTTTCTGGTCTGGCAGCAGCACAAGCGTCCCTATGTAATGCTCAAGATGGCCGCCACGCTTGATGGCCGCATTGCCACCCGCAAGGGGCAGTCCAAGTGGATCAGCTGCGAACAATCGCGCAGCGAGGTTCAGGAACTGCGCGCGGGCATCGGCATGTGCGGCGGCGCCATTCTTGTGGGCGGCGGCACCTTCCGGGCCGATAACCCGCAGCTCACCGTGCGCGGCGAAAATGCAGGCCCGCAGCCTCTGGCCTGCGTGCTTACCTCGCGCCTGCCCCAGCCCGACGCTGATTTTCACCTGCTCAAAGACCGTCCGGAGCAGACCGTGTTCATGGTTTCCCCGGCGGCGGCGGCCTCAACCACGGCCAAGGCCCTGCGCGATATTGGCGTGCGGGTTCTGGCTCTTGGCCCCGGCATGCACGGCGGGCCTGATTTTCCCGGTTTGCTGCGCGCGGTGTGGGAAGAGCTGCACTGCCCCTACCTGCTTTGCGAAGGCGGCGGCCATTTGGCCCTGAGCCTGCTTGAAGCGGGCCTTGTGGACGATTTTCGCCTGCACCTCGCACCCATGATTCTGGGCGACGAAGACGCCCTGCCGCTGTTCTCTGGCCGTGCACCCCTGAGCCTTGAAGAAGCCCTGAGCATGCGCGTGAGCAACACGCACCTGTGCGGCAACGACGTACACATTCACCTGCGGCCGCTGGACGCCGCCAAAGCGTAGGCTGAAGGCATGTTCACCGGCATAATCCAGGGACAGGGCGAGATACTCGCCCTGCGCGACAGCGGCACGGAACGCAGGTTTACCCTGCGGCCCCTGTTCGACCTGCCTTCTATTGTGGATGGCGAATCCATTGCCGTAAACGGCGCCTGCCTGTCGGTTGAAAGCCACAGTGAGGGCGTGTTTACGGCCTATGCCTCGGCAGAGACCCTTTCGCGCACCACCCTTGGCAAGCTAAAGGGCGGCGACATGGTCAATATGGAGCGGGCGCTGGCCATGGGCGACCGCCTTGGCGGGCACCTTGTGAGCGGGCATGTGGATTGCCTTGCCACGGTGCGCAGTGTTACGGGCGCTGGCCAGTCGCTGTGCTGCCGTCTTGCCTTTCCCAGGGAATACGGAGTCGAGGTAATTGCCAAGGGCTCGGTGGCTCTTGACGGCATAAGCCTGACCATCAACGCCTGCGGGCCAGATTTTCTTGAGGTCAACATCATTCCCGATACGCAAAAACGCACCACCATGCGCAACTGGCGACCGGGCACGCTGGTGAATATGGAAACCGACCTCATCGGCAAATATGTGCGCAGCCTGCTGGGAGCCTGGGTTCCTGACGGTGGCGCGGCAGGTAAAAGCACGGGTGCTGCTGCCCAGGCCGGTGGCCTGAGCCGCGAGATGCTGCTGCGCAACGGCTTTATCTGACAATAATTTCCCATTACCGAAAAATTACTATAAAACGCGTTTGCGCGCGGGCAGTTCGCCGCCGCGCCAAGGAGTAGTCATGAGCACTGTCACCACTATCGCTGGACAGCTGGACGCCAAAGGGCTGAAAATTGCCATTGTGGCCACCCGTTTCAACGATTTTATTGTGGACCGCCTTGTGGGCGGCGCGCAGGATTATCTGGAACGTCACGGCCTCGACACCGCCAACATCACTCTGGTGCGCATTCCCGGTGCCTTTGAAATGCCGCTGGTCTGCCAGAAGCTTGTCAATTCCGGCAAATACGACGGCGTGCTGGCTCTTGGCGCTGTTATTCGCGGCGGCACCCCCCACTTTGACTATGTGTGCGCCGAAGCCAGCAAGGGCATCGCCCAGGCCATGATGCACTCTGGCGTGCCCATTGGTTTTGGCCTGCTGACCTGTGATACCATTGAACAAGCCATTGAGCGCGCCGGTTCCAAGGGCGGCAACAAGGGCGTGGAAGCGGCCGCTGCCATGCTGGAAACCATCCGCGTTATGGAGCAGTTGTAATCCATGGCAAAAGCCAAATCAGCCACCCGCAGGGGCGAACGAGAACTGGCCTTTCAGGTTCTGTACGGCCTTTCCTTTACGCCTGCGCGTGATATCGACGATCTGCGGCGCTTTTTTCGCGTTTCTCCCGACTATCTTGCCCGCTGGCAGGATCAGGAACCGCCCGCCTATCCCTCTGGCTTTGCCTGGGAACTGGTGGAAGGCGTGTGGAGCAAAAGCGACGAACTTGATGCATCCATCACCACATTTTCGCGCAACTGGCGCGTTGACCGCATGGGCCGCGTAGAGCTGACCCTGCTGCGGCTGGCGGTGTACGAAATCATGTTCCGCAACGATGTTCCCGCCAAGGTTGCCATCAACGAGGCGCTGGAACTCAGCCGTCAGTTTGGCGAAGGCAATGCCAAAAGCTTTATCAACGGCATTCTTGATGCCGTGGCCAAAGCTTTGGATACCGGGGGGATTACACGCCCCGCCGCCGATTCTTCCACCATATCCGAGTAAACCGGTAAAGCCCCATGACGCACGAACGCTATAATCCGCAAGCTATCGAAGAAAAATGGCAGGCCCGCTGGCAGGCCGAAAACGCATTCGCCTGTACCGACAAAAGCGACAAGCCCAAGTACTACGTGCTAGAGATGTTCCCCTATCCTTCGGGCAACATCCATATGGGCCATGTGCGCAACTATGCCATTGGCGACGTGGTGGCGCGCAGCAAGCGCATGCTGGGCTTTAACGTGTTGCATCCCATGGGTTGGGATGCCTTTGGTCTGCCCGCTGAAAACGCGGCCATCAAAAACAACACCCACCCGGCCAAGTGGACCTACGCCAATATCGACAACATGCGCGCCCAGCTCAAACGTCTGGGTTATTCCTATGACTGGGATCGCGAAATCGCCACCTGCCGCCCGGAATATTACCGTTGGGAGCAGATGTTCTTTTTGCGCCTGCTTGAAAAAGGCCTTGTGTACCGCAAAAAGGCCGCGCAAAACTGGTGCCCCTCGTGTCACACGGTGCTCGCCAACGAACAGGTCATCGACGGCCTGTGCTGGCGTTGCGACAGCCGCGTGGTGCAGAAGGACCTGACCCAGTGGTTCCTCAAGATCACGGCCTACGGCGACGAGCTGCTGCAAGACCTGCAAACCCTCGAGGGGGGCTGGCCCGATCGCGTTATCGCCATGCAGCGCAACTGGATTGGCAAATCCACCGGTGCCGCCATCACCTTTGGCATTGAAAATGCCGCCCTGCTGGCCGAGGGAGTCAAGGGTATCGACGTGTTCACCACGCGCCCCGACACGCTCTTTGGCGTTACCTTCATGACTCTCGCCCCTGAGCATCCCATGGTGGAAAAGCTCATCGAAGGGTATGAAAAAGCTGATGAAGTGCGTGCATTTGTGGAACGCATCCGCAACATGGACCGCATCGACCGGCAGTCTGATTCGCTGGAGAAAGAAGGTATCTTTACCGGCGCGTACGCCCTGCATCCCTTTACCGGGCAGCGCGTGCCGCTGTGGCTGGGCAACTTTGTCCTTGCCGATTACGGCACAGGCGCTGTCATGGGCGTACCCGCGCATGACCAGCGCGACTTTGAATTTGCCCGCAAGTACGACCTGCCCATCCGCGTGGTCATCAGCCCCAAGGACGAGCAGATCAACCCCGAAACCATGACCGAGGCCTACACCGCCGAGGGCTTCATGGTTAACTCAGGCTCCTTTGACGGCACCGCCAACGAAGAAGGCAAGGCCGCGGTGGCCCAGGCTCTGGAAAAAGAGAACAAGGGCAAGGCCACCACGCAGTTCCGCCTGCGCGACTGGAACATCTCGCGCCAGCGTTACTGGGGCGCGCCCATTCCCGTCATTTATTGCGACAAGTGCGGCGTGGTGCCTGAAAAAGAAGAAAACCTGCCCGTGCTGCTGCCCATGGATGTAAAGATTCGCGAAGACGGTCGCTCTCCCCTCCCGGAAACGCCCGAATTCGCCAGCTGTGTCTGCCCCAAGTGCGGCGGCGCTGCCCAGCGCGAAATGGATACAATGGATACCTTTGTGGAATCCTCGTGGTATTTCGCCCGCTACACCAGCGCCCGCAATACCGAGGCCCCCTTTGATGCCGATGCCCTCAAGTACTGGCTGCCTGTGGATCAGTACATCGGCGGTGTTGAACACGCCATTCTGCACCTTTTGTACTCGCGCTTTTTCACCAAGGTGCTGCGTGATATGGGCTTCTTCCCCGCTGGGCTTGATGAGCCTTTCGCCAACCTGCTCACTCAGGGCATGGTGCTCAAAGACGGCAGCAAAATGTCCAAATCCAAGGGTAACGTGGTTGCCCCCTCGGACATGATCGACAAATACGGCGCGGATACCGTGCGCCTTTTCTGCCTGTTTGCCGCGCCAGCAGAACGAGACTTTGACTGGTCAGACTCGGGCATTGAAGGTGCTTCGCGCTTCATTGGTCGCGTGTGGCGCCTGTTTGATGACGAAAAAGAACGCTTGCTGCCCCTCAAGGCCTGCCAGGCAACGGCAGACGACGCCCAGACCGATGAAACACGCGACCTGCGCCGTCGTGAACACCTTACTGTCAAAAAGTGCGGCGAAGACATGGGCGACCGCTTCCAGTTCAACACGGCCATTGCCGCAGTGATGGAACTGGTCAACGCCATGTATCTTTCGCGCGAAAAGCTGGGCGACAGTGAGGGCGAACGCCGAGTGTTCTCCTCGGCCATGGCTTCTGTACTCACCCTGCTTTCGCCCATCACACCCCATGTTTGCGAAGAACTGTGGCAGCGTCTGGGGCACAACACGGCTCTTGCAAACGAGCTGATACCCGCGTGGGACGAAACCGCTACCGTGCAGGACATGCTTACCGTGGCCCTGCAGGTCAACGGCAAGCTGCGCGGTACGGTGCAGATTCCCGCCGCGGCCGACAAGGCCGCCATGGAACAGGCCGCCCTGGCCGATTCCTCTGTGCAGCGCCACATTGATGGTCTTACGGTGCGCAAGGTGGTTGTGGTTCCCGGCAAGCTGGTGAATATTGTTGCCAACTAGGGCCACCACAAAATAATACAGCCACCGCTGTCTTTATAATGACGAAGGGGCGTTTTTTCGCAGATGAAAAAACGCCCCTTCTTTCTGTTACCCCTTCCCCGCTATGCCTTTTGTACTTATAATAATTTTCGTTGGCTGTTCTGGCTGGCAAAAAGTACGAAAATCAACAGGGTACCATGCAACAGGTTGCAGCCCGCCTGGCTTTTCGCAGCGTTGAGGTTTCAGCGCCATAGCCGTACTGGACGATTTTTCAGCATTTTCAGCAATCTTCAGCACCACGGAATCACATGAGCGCGGCACATCCCGGTTTTACCTTTCTCGTTTGCCCAGACGGGCAGTTGCTGCGCGCGCGCATGGAGCAGCTTCTTTCTTCATTCCCGCCCGTATCAGGCCAGTGGGAACGCCACGTGTACTGGGGCGACGAGGAACCCTCGCCCCGCTTTTGGGAGCAGCTCACCCTGCAGGGTCTTTTTGGCGCGCCCCGCGTGCTGGTAGTTCGGCAGGCAAACCTGTGGCCCGCCGCTGTGTGGAAGAAGGTTTCGCACGCTCTGGCCCGCCCCTCTGAGCAGTGCTGGCCGTTTTTCTGTATGGAAGTGGCGTGGGACAAGGGCCAGCCGAAGATTCCGGCCCACATTGCCAAGCTGCGCTGCATGGCCTTTGCCGACCAGCAAGGCTGGATCTGGCGGCAGGACGGCCTGAACGAAAGGGCCGTGAAAAAGCACGTGCTGCAACGCTCGCACGAGCTTGGTCTGCGTTTTGAGCAGGATGCCCTGGAACAGTTTTGTGCATCGGTGCCGCCAGATGCACAGGCCATTGAAAACGAACTGCACAAGCTGCAACTGCTGCGCAATGCCGCGCAGGATGTTGCTCACGAGAACCCGCAAACCCCGGAATCGGGCAACATCACCCTGGCCATGACCGCCACAGCCTCATGGAACCCGGAATGCAATGTTTTCGACTGCATCCGTCACATGGAGGCGGGCAACCTCAGCGCTGTGTGGAAGGAACTTTCGCGCAGTCAGGATGGCGACAGCCTGTTGTTTTCACTGCTGGCCCTCCTGGCCCGCGAACTGCGACTGCTCTGGCAGTTGTGGGCGGGCGAAAAGGTGCGGGTACACCCCAACGAGGCGGCCTTTAAAAAGCAGCTGGCCACCCGCCTTGGTCCGGCAGTGCTGGCCGAGTGCATGTCTACGATCATGGATGCGGAATTACAGGTGAAGAGTGGTCGCCGCTCGCCCGGGCAAAGCCTCGACTACCTTGCGGCCCGCATGACCGATCTTTTTGCAACAGGCCGCACCCGCGCCTGAAACGTTTTCTGAACCAGCCTCTTGATCTGGCAGTCTCATCTGCGACTGCAACATAGCGCGGCCCGCAGCAAACGCCAGACTCACAGCGTCAGTTTGCAGCAGCGGTCTTGCCAAAGGTCATTTCGTGCATACCATGCTGAGACGTCAGCAGACGCTATGCCACAGCTGATGTCCATTTTTGCTTGGATCAGTGCACCACAAAGGGTTTACGGGTATGGCCCGCCTTTAGTCGGCCCTGCCCCTTGCGCAACCATCAAGACTGCTTAACTTATGACAGCAAAGCCAACTTCCACCCCGCCCACATGCCTGGGGCACCGTGAGCGGCTGCGGCAGAGACTTGAAATCGAACCCACGGCAGTGGCAGATTATGAAGTACTGGAGCTGCTGCTTGGTTATGGCCTGACCCGCAAGGACACCAAGCCGCTGGCCAAGGAACTGCTGCAGCGGTTCGGCAGTATAAAGGGCGCACTGGACGCAAGGCCGGAGGAACTGCTTGAAGTTCCCGGTTTTGGACAGGGATTGGTAGCCTTGTGGCGGGTTCTGGGCGAAACAAGGGCGCGCTATGCTGCTTCGGAAGTGCGCCAGCGTGAGGTTCTGGCAACGCCAGAGGCCGTGGCCCGCATGGCGCAGGCCCGGCTGGGAACAAATCCGCACGAGGAATGCTGGCTTGCACTGGTAGACAGGCGTAACCGCCTGATGGCCTGGGAACGTTTGCGCAGGGGCGGCATTGCAGAAGTTGCAATATATCCGCGGGACGTACTTGAAGCGGCCCTGCTGCGTAAAGCCAGCGGTATCATTCTGGTGCACAACCATCCCGGCGGCAATCCCGCGCCCTCGCAGGAAGACCGCCTGCTCACAGAAGAACTGCAAAGACTGGCACCCCGCATGGGGCTGCGCTTTCTGGATCATGTCATCGTTACGGATGGAGACTGCTACAGCATAACGCAATCGCAACGCATTTGAATCGAAAGCAGTCGGGGAGAATATATATGGCTGACATCAATGAAAAAGATATTTTGCTGCACCAGGGTGAACCCGCTGAGGCAGAACCTGCCATCGACGCGGAACAGGGCAAAACCGAGCTGAGCGCTGCCGAAGCGCTGGAGCATGAAGGTGGCCTCAACACGGCCGCGCAGAGTATCCCCGATACTCTGCCCGTACTGCCCGTGCGCGATGTGGTGATTTTCAACTACATGATTCTGCCGCTGTTTATCGGGCGCGACAAATCCGTTCAGGCGGTGGACGCAGCCCTCAAGACAGGCCGGCACCTTCTGGTGTGTGCGCAAAAGGAAGAATCCACCGAAGATCCCAAGCCCGAAGACCTCTATGAAGTGGGCACGGTGGTGCAGGTCATGCGCATGCTCAAAATGCCCGATTCGCGGGTAAAGATTCTTGTGCAGGGCGTCAGCCGCGCCCGCGTAACCGGCTACCGGCAGGTTGAGCCTTTCCTTGAGGCGCGCATAGAAACCCTGCCCGAGCAGATCCCCGTGGTGGACGCCACGGTGGAAGCGCTGCTGCGCTCTGTGCGTGAGCAGAGTGAAAAGGTGCTGACCCTGCGCGGTCTTTCGTCGCCCGACGTACTCTCCGTTTTGCAGGGCGTGGATGACCCAGGCCGACTGGCCGACCTCATCGCCGCCAATATGCGCATGAAAACCGCCGATGCCCAGCGCATCCTGGAAGCGGAAAATCCCATCGACCGCCTCATGCTGGTCAATACCCAGTTGCAGCGCGAGGTGGAAGTTGCCACCGTGCAGGCGCGCATCCAGAGTTCGGCCCGCGAAGGCATGGACAAGGCACAGAAAGATTATTTTCTGCGCGAACAGCTCAAGGCCATTCGCAGCGAGCTGGGCGACAAGGATGAAGACGGCGAGCAGGAACTGGAAAATCTCAAGCTGGCCCTCGATAAGGCCGGGCTGCCCAAAGACGTGCGCAAGGAAGCCGACAAGCAGCTGCGCCGCCTTTCGAGCATGCACGCCGATTCTTCCGAGGCCAACGTTGTACGCACCTACCTTGACTGGCTGGTGGAACTGCCGTGGAAGAAGCTCTCGCGTGACAGACTCGACATCGTCAACGCCAAGGAAATTCTGGACGAAGACCACTGCGGGCTGGAAAAAATCAAGGACCGTATCCTTGAATTCCTGAGCGTGCGCAAGCTTAACCCGCAGTCCAAAGGCCCCATCCTTTGCTTTGCTGGCCCTCCTGGCGTAGGTAAAACCTCGCTGGGCCGTTCAATCGCGCGGGCGCTGGGCCGCAAGTTCCAGCGGCTTTCGCTGGGTGGCATGCACGACGAGGCAGAAATTCGCGGCCATCGTCGCACCTATATCGGGGCCATGCCCGGGCGCATCATTCAGGCGCTCAAGCAGGCTGGCACTCGCAATCCTGTGATTGTACTTGATGAAGTGGACAAGCTGGGTGCCGATTTCAGGGGTGACCCTTCGTCGGCCCTGCTGGAAGTGCTCGACCCGGAACAGAACAACACCTTCAGCGACCACTACCTGAATGTACCCTTTGACCTTTCAAAGGTTATGTTTCTGTGCACGGCCAACCATCTGGAAACCATCCCGGCCGCCCTGCGCGACCGTATGGAAGTCATTTCGCTGCCCGGTTACACCATGCAGGAAAAGGCCCAGATTGCCCGTGTTCACCTGCTGCCCAAAAAGATTGCAGACAATGGACTTGCCCTCAAGGATGTGGAGCTGACCGAAGCAGCACTTGAAAAGGTCATCAAGGAATACACCCGCGAGGCTGGCCTGCGTAACCTTGAACGCGAGCTGTCGTCCATTTGCCGCAAGTTGGCCCGCCGTAAGGCCGAGGGTAAAAAGCCCCCCTTCACGGTAGACGTGGCCGATGTGGAAAAACTGCTGGGCGCTCCGCGCTTTATTGAAGACGAGAAGGAAAAGAAGCTTATGCCCGGCATGGCTCTGGGCCTGGCCTGGACCCCTGCTGGCGGCGAGGTGCTTACAGTCGAAGCTACAGTTATGAAGGGCAAGGGCGGCCTTACCCTTACCGGACAACTTGGTGACGTGATGAAGGAAAGCGCGCAGGCGGCCCTGAGCTACATTCGCAGCCGTGCGGATGACCTGGGTGTGGAGCACGACTTTGTGACCAAGTACGACCTGCACGTGCATGTGCCTGCGGGGGCTACCCCCAAGGACGGCCCCTCTGCTGGTGTTACGCTGACTACCGCGCTTATTTCCGCGCTCAGCGGGCGTAGTGTTCGCGCCGATCTGTGCATGACCGGCGAAATAACCCTGCAGGGTCGGGTGCTGCCCGTTGGCGGCATCAAGGAAAAGATTCTGGCTGGTGTGGCCCGCGGCCTCAAGCATGTGGCCATTCCGCACCAGAATGTCAAAGATCTTGAAGATGTGCCCAAGGAACTGCTCAAGCGCATCACCGTGCACCTGGTGCACCACTATGACGAGCTGCTGCCTCTGGTTTTTGAAACCAAGGGAGGACGAGGCAACTCTGCAGCTGGCAAAACCGGCGGCAAGGGCAAAAGCAAGGTGGAAGAACCCGCCGGTGCCGCCGCCAAGGCCAAGCCGGCAGGCGGCAAAACCAGCAAAAGACCTGCTGAAGCCGGAGCCTGAGATCTGTGCGTCTCAAACAATATATAGATGAAGCAACTGCGCAACTGACAAAGGCGGGGGTAGACAGCCCCCGCCTTTGCGCAGAAGTGCTGGCGCGTGAAGTATTGGGGGACGATACTGCTGGCTCTGCCCGCCTTTTCTGTATTCTTGAGGCCGGACGCGAGATCGAAGCGGATGCACTGGAGCGGCTGCATGCACTGGTTGCACAGCGCAGCACTGGCCAGCCGCTGGCACAGATCGTTGGCCGCAAGGAATTTTATGGTCGTGACTTTTCAGTTACCCGCCATACGCTTATTCCCCGACCAGAAACAGAACTGCTGGTAGACACGGCCATTGAGCTGCTGCCGCAGACCCCCCTGCACTTTGCCGACCTTGGCACGGGTACGGGATGCATTGGCCTTACACTGCTGGCGGAAAGCCCAAACTGGAAAGGGCTGCTCATGGATCTCTGCCCTCACGCCGCCGGGGTTGCCGCCACAAATGCACGACTACTGGGCGTGCAGGACCGGGCGACAATTCTACGCGCTGACATGCAGCGTGCGCCGCTCAAGGCAGAATCATTACAGTTGGTTGTGAGCAACCCACCCTACATTGCCGAGGCCGAACGCCATATGGTTATGGATGAAGTGCTGCACAACGAACCCCACAGCGCCCTGTTTTCTGAAAACAACGGGCTTCTGCACCTTGCGGCTGTTATCAATGCAGCCGCCCATGCCCTTAAGAACGGTGGATGGGTACTGCTTGAACACGGCGCCGCTCAAGGAAAAGCCGTGCACGATCTGCTCGCAGCAAGCGGTATTTTCAAAAAAATTGAAAATAAACGGGACATTGCCCAATTAGACCGTTGCACATTGGCTCGAAAAGGGCTATAAGGCCAAATCGTTTCCGCGCTGATAGCGCGAAAAACGGTAAAAAGCAGCACGGCTCACCATAATTTGAAAAAAATTGAGCCAAAGCGAAAATTTTGCTTGCCAAGCAAAATGAAAGTCGCTAATAAGCTGTGTTGCCGCTGGCGTAGCTCAACTGGCAGAGCAGCTGATTTGTAATCAGCAGGTTGCGGGTTCGAGTCCCATCGCCAGCTCCACAAGAAGCTGAACGAAGATCGGACTATCCGACTTTGCGGCACGAGTGGAGGGGTTCCCGAGTGGCCAAAGGGAACAGACTGTAAATCTGTCGTCGTAAGACTTCGGTGGTTCAAATCCACCCCCCTCCACCACCACTTTTCCGTCGCCAAATACTGGACGGTTGGTGGCTGGTTTGAATAAACTGCCTTGGCTGTAGGAGACAGGAAGCCTGTCGGGGAACTACGGTAGCGTGCGGGAATAGCTCAACGGCTAGAGCATCAGCCTTCCAAGCTGAGGGTTGCGGGTTCGAATCCCGTTTCCCGCTCCAAAATCCTGCCTGATTCCGCCTCCCCCTCAGTCACCTTGTCCGCCAATGCACGTTCCCTGGTGTCCAGGGACTGAATGCGGATAGCGGGCCGCCCAACGGAACTTCCCACTGCCGCAGCCGTTACGCGAGGAGCAGGCGTTACAGCTCAATACAAATTCAAAATAGAATTTAGTAACGCAGGTAAAACGCAAACATTTTTTTCTCCAGGGAGACGTACAATGGGCAAGGAAAAATTTGAACGCAAAAAGCCCCATGTAAACATCGGCACCATCGGCCACATCGACCATGGCAAGACCACCCTTACCGCCGCCATCACCAAGATCGCCGGCCTGAAGGGCTCGGGCAAGTTCATTTCGTATGACGAAATCGACAAGGCCCCCGAAGAAAAGGAACGCGGCATCACCATTTCCACCGCACACGTGGAATACGAAACCGCTAGCCGTCACTATGCCCACGTTGACTGCCCCGGCCACGCCGACTACATCAAGAACATGATCACCGGCGCTGCCCAGATGGACGGCGGTATCATCGTGGTCGCCGCCACCGACGGTCCCATGCCCCAGACCCGTGAGCACATTCTGCTTGCCCGTCAGGTCGGTGTGCCCCAGCTCGTGGTGTTCCTGAACAAGTGCGATCTGGTTGACGACGAAGAACTGCTGGAACTCGT
The DNA here is from genome assembly GCF_009712225.1 of Desulfovibrio sp. Lineage (NCBI taxonomy): Bacteria > Pseudomonadati > Thermodesulfobacteriota > Desulfovibrionia > Desulfovibrionales > Desulfovibrionaceae > Desulfovibrio > Desulfovibrio sp. The sequence goes on from NZ_WASP01000010.1 coordinate 41,698, forward strand.
GGAACTCGAAGTTCGCGAACTGCTTTCCAGCTACGACTTCCCCGGCGACGAAGTTCCGGTTATCCGCGGTTCCGCCCTTAAGGCTCTGGAATGCGATAGCCCCGACGCGCCCGAGGCCAAGTGCATTCTTGACCTGCTGCAGGCTTGCGACGACTTCATCCCCGAACCGGAACGCGACATCGACAAGCCCTTCCTGATGCCCATCGAAGACGTGTTCTCCATCTCCGGCCGTGGTACTGTTGTTACCGGTCGTGTGGAACGCGGTATCATCAAGGTTGGCGAAGAAGTGGAAATCGTGGGCATCAAGCCCACCGTCAAGACCACCTGCACCGGCGTTGAAATGTTCCGCAAGCTGCTTGACCAGGGTCAGGCTGGCGACAACATTGGCGCCCTGCTTCGTGGCACCAAGCGTGACGACGTGGAACGCGGCCAGGTTCTTGCCGCTCCCAAGAGCATCACGCCCCACAAGAAGTTTAAGGCTGAAGTGTACGTTCTCTCCAAGGAAGAAGGCGGTCGTCACACCCCGTTCTTCTCTGGCTACCGTCCTCAGTTCTACTTCCGTACCACGGACATCACCGGCATCATCAACCTGCCCGAAGGCGTTGAAATGGTTATGCCTGGCGATAACTCCCAGTTCATCGTTGAGCTCATCAACCCCATCGCTATGGAATCCGGTCTGCGTTTCGCCATTCGTGAAGGTGGCCGCACCGTTGGTTCCGGCGTGGTGACCGAAATCATCGAGTAGCATATGCGTATCAATATCATTCTGGCCTGCACCGAGTGCAAGCGTCGCAACTACAGCACCCGGAAGAACAAGAAAAACACTACCGGTCGGCTGGAAATGAAAAAATATTGTCCCTGGGATAAGAAGCACACTGTGCATCGCGAAACCAGGTAATATAAACTTCCGCCGGGGGGGGGTTAACCCCCCCGACCGTGTGCAGAGGACTAGCTCAAACC
>NZ_WASP01000010.1:42667-193575 GCF_009712225.1 Desulfovibrio sp.
CAGCCCCCGGGCCCCTCCCCCCCCCCGGACGGTGTGCAGGGCAGTAGCTCTAACGGCTAGAGCGGCGGTCTCCAAAACCGCATGTTGGGGGTTCGAATCCCTCCTGCCCTGCCATTTTTTATCTCCGGATTACACCATGGCAAAAAAACAAGCTCAAGCTGCCGACCTTAAGGCTGACAAAGGCCCCAACCCTGTCGTACGGTTTACACGCTACGTTGAGGATGCCAAGGCCGAATTGCGCAAAGTTACCTGGCCCACATTGCAGGAAACGCGCAAAGCCACCTTGGCTGTTTTGGGTTTTGTAGCCGTGATGGCTGTCATCCTGGGGCTGGTGGACTTTGGTCTGTCTACCCTGATCAAGACCCTACTGTCCTGAAGGCCAATATGAAAGACCCTGTTATCGACGAAACTTCCGAGCTCTGCAAAAAGGCTCGCTGGTACATCGTGCACACCTACTCTGGTTTTGAGCAGCGTGTGCAGAAGACCATTAACGAGTTGCGCCGCACCGGGCAGGATGAGGGGCTTATTGAGGAAGTTGTGGTTCCCACGGAAAAGGTTATCGAACCTACCAAGGGCGGCCAGCAGCGTACCTCTACTCGCAAGTTCTACCCCGGGTATGTCATGGTACGCATGACCATGACGGATCTTTCCTGGCATCTGGTTCAGTCCATCCCCAAGGTCACGGGTTTTGTGGGCGGTAAAAACCGTCCTACCCCAATGCGCGAAAGCGAAGCCCAGCGCATTCTCGATCTCATGGAATCGCGCCAGGAAACGCCAAGGCCCAAGTTCAACTTTGACCGCGGCGACGAAGTACGCGTTATTGAAGGACCGTTTGGCGGTTTCAATGGCGTTGTGGAAGACGTCAACTACGACAAGGGGAAACTGCGCGTTTCCGTTTCCATTTTTGGGCGTCAAACCCCTGTGGAACTGGATTTCGTACAGGTATCCAAAGGTTAATGACTTGCCACCGCGCAGTTGTGGTTTTGCCATAATCAGCGCGAGCAGCGATGAAGGATAACGAAAATGGCCAAGAAAGAAGTTGCCAAAATCAAACTGCAGATCCCCGCAGGCGCGGCTAACCCCTCGCCGCCGGTGGGTCCCGCTTTGGGTCAGCATGGCCTGAACATCATGGGTTTCTGCAAGGAATTCAATGCCCGCACCATGGAACAGAAGGGCACCATCATTCCTGTGGTTATCACCGTGTATGCTGACCGCTCTTTCACCTTCATCACCAAGACCCCCCCGGCCTCGGTGCTGATCATGAAAGCCGCAAAAATCGAAAAGGGCTCTGGCGAACCCAACCGTAACAAGGTCGGCAGCCTGTCCATGGCGCAGATCGAAGAAATCGCCAAGCTGAAACTGCCCGACCTGAATGCTGCCAGCATTGAATCTGCTGTGAAGACCATTGCTGGTACTGCTCGCAGCATGGGCATTGACGTAAAGTAAGGCTCTTCATGATGCCGTGAGCGCCCAAGGGCGCTCGTTACATATACGGCACTTTGCCTTACCAGGCTGCCCAGCATGAGCCACCGGCCAATGCACTGCAGCCATCGTTGAAATCAATTGTACTGCCGCCTTTGCGCAAGACAAAGTTCGGCAGGAGATGCAAAACGAAAGGATTATCCCATGCCCAAACATGGCAAGAATTTCCGCAAGGTTCTTGAAGGTAGCAATCTCCAGGAACGTCTCAGCATTGAAGACGCCGTCAGCAAATCGCTTGGCGCATCCTTTGCCAAATTTGATGAAACCGTCGACGTGGCTGTTCGCCTTGGCGTTGACCCCAAATATTCTGATCAGATGGTTCGCGGCGCTGTGACCCTGCCCAATGGGCTTGGCAAGACCGTTCGCGTGGCCGTTTTCTGTAAGGGTGAGAAGCAGGCTGAAGCCCGTGAAGCCGGTGCCGACGTTGTGGGCGCTGAAGATCTGGTGGCAAAGGTCAAGGAAGGCTGGCTGGAATTTGACGCCGCCGTCGCCACCCCCGACGTCATGGCCCTTGTTGGTCAGATTGGTCGCGTGCTTGGCCCCCGTGGTCTTATGCCCAACGCCAAGACCGGCTCGGTTACCTTTGATGTGACCAAGGCCGTTACCGAACTCAAGGCTGGCCGCGTGGACTTCAAGGTTGACAAGGCTGGCGTGCTGCACGCTCCCCTTGGCAAGGTTTCCTTTGGTCCCGAAAAGATCCTGGGCAACCTCAAGGCCCTGCTTGACGCCGTCAACCGCCTTAAGCCTTCTGCCGCCAAGGGCGCTTACATGCTCTCCATGGCAGTGTCCACCACCATGGGCCCCGGCTTCAAGGTTGACATGACTCAGGTTAAAAAATTTCTTGAGGGCTAAGCTCTCAAGGTTGTGGGCACTCTGCAAAGAGTGCCCACTATCTGTCTAAGGAAACGGAATTCGAGTCGAAGACGGCAGGTGAGCGAAAGCTCTTAATACCCTGTCTAGACACATCTTCTTTGGCTCGGCATTCCACCTGGCAACCCCGAACGTGAGAGGTATCACGTGAACAGGTCTGGAAAAGCCGCTATAATTGAAGCCGTTAAGGCCCGTGCCGACAAAGCTTCTTTTGCGGTTATCACGGACTTCAAGGGCATGACGGTGGAAGAGCTGACGAACCTGCGTGTTGCCCTGCGTAATGCAGGCGGCGAGTATCTCGTCGTTAAAAACACGCTGGCCCGAATTGCTCTGACCGACGGTACGCACGACGCTATCAAGGACAAGTTCCATGATAACTGCGGCGTGGCCTTTGGGTTCGATGACCCCGTGGCGGTGGCCAAGGCGCTCAGCGATTTCGCCAAGCAAAGCAAGCTCTTTGAGCTGCGTTGCGCCAGCCTGGACGGCAAGGCTATGGACGCCGCCCAGATTGACGCTCTGGCCAAGCTGCCCGGTAGGGAACAGCTCCTCGGCCAGTTGCTCGGCACCATGAACGCCGTGCCCACCAACTTTGTTTCGCTGTTCGCCAACATGGTGCGTGGCCTGCTTTATGCCCTCAAGGGCATCGAAGATCAGAAAGCCAACGCCGCGTAGCGATCAACCATCGAATTATTTGCACTCAAGCCAAAGATCAGGAGACTTATCATGGCCGTTACCAAAGAAGAAGTTGTTGAATTTATCTCCAATATGACCGTTCTCGAACTCTCTGAGTTCATCAAGGAACTGGAAGAAAAGTTCGGTGTGTCCGCTGCCGCTCCTGCCGCCGCCATGGTTATGGCTGCTCCCGCCGCCGCTGCTGAAGCCGCTGAAGAAAAGACCGAATTCGACGTTATCCTGAAGGAAGCTGGCGCCAACAAGATCGGCGTCATCAAGGTTGTGCGCGCTCTGACCAGCCTTGGCCTCAAGGAAGCCAAGGAAAAGGTTGACGGCGCCCCCGCTACCCTGAAGGAAGGCGTGTCCAAGGAAGAAGCCGAAGACGCCAAGAAGCAGCTCACCGAAGCTGGCGCCACCGTCGAAATCAAGTAAGTTCGGTTTTACCGTACTTTTTGGGGCGGAACCTTCGGGTTCCGCCTTTTTTTTGTCTTTTCACACAATTCACATGCGCATTTTTTCCGTATACCAGCCTGATTGAATGCCAGTCAGATCATTACTTCGCCTTGGGTCTAGCAAAACTGCGCCCTGATAGTTAAGGCTTCTGACCGCAGCCAACGAATTTCTCCGCCTCGCTTGTGCTTCACTCTGCAAATATGCAGCTGCACACCTTCGTGCCAGCTCTTGCACAAAAGCCATTCCTGCATGGCTCGTCATGGCGATTGCACCTCGCCCAAATTTTTCCAAACGAATGGTTCCATGGCCGGTCTGAGCAGCAAACAGGCAGTACATCAGCCCTGTTTTGCCTCCATTTGCTGCACTATTGACGGGGATAGGCAAAAGCTGTGGGTACTGAGCTTTCTGATGATCGTACCCGCTATGTTGACATAGCGTGATGTTCTGATACCCATTAGGATATATCTGTTTTTTTCCTTCCACTCGTGCCTTTGAGAATTTTGTTCGACCAGGGGCCTCTTGATTCACGGTCACCGCCAACCGGAGCCGCCATGAACAACCGTAATCTTCTGTATGCTCTCGCTCTCTGCTGTATCCTGCTCGCTTTTGGAGCCTGGATACTCGGTTTCTTCCATTACAGTGCGCCTGTGCGGCAAAGCCCGGCGGCCCAGGTGCTGCCCAACCTTCAAAACGCCCCCGCTGCAGAGCTCAAATATGCCCCTCCCCGACCGCAAGACGCGCCAGAATCCATCAGGGAGGCGGTCATGCTCGGCTTTAACATCATAAACGACACGGCCCAGTATGCATCAAAGCATGTGGGCAATGAGCTGGCCTGCGCCACCTGTCACCTGGAGGGAGGCACCAGCAAGGCGTCCATATCTCTTGTGGGCGCTGCGGCAACGTATCCGCGTTTTTCCGCCAACCACGGTACCAGCATTGATCTTGCGCAAAAGGTGCAAGACTGTTTTGCCCGCAACCTCAACGCAACCCCACCGGCCCACGACAGCCGCGAGATGCAGGCTGTGCTTGCCTACCTGCAATGGATTTCAAAAGATATCCCCGTATATGCCAGCCTGCCCTGGGCCTTGCCCGGCAAACTTGATACTTCTCACAAGCCCGATGCCGCCGCTGGCGAAAAAGTTTACGCCGAAAGCTGCGCCGCATGTCATGGTGATGCAGGCGACGGCTCTCCGCCGTTATGGGGCAAGGGAGCCTATTCCGATGGCTCGCCCCTGCACAATGTGGACACCTTTGCCGTTTTTACCCACCGCTTTATGCCGCCAGAGGCAGCCACTCTCACGCCAGAGCAGTCACTTGATGTTGCGGCCTACGTAGACGGTCAGCCCCGCCCGCACTTTGCACCAGCACAATCTCACGGCGACGCAGGACAAAAGTCGCCACAAGGAAAGTAGGCCATGAACTTTCCTATTCTGCACATACCGGTGGTGGGTGATGGCATGACCATTGCTCTCAATGCCGTACTGCATGTCTGTATCAGCCACGGGCTGGCTATTGGCCTCATGGGCATGGTGGTGCTGTTTCAGACACTGACATGGAAGGGCAAGGGACAATTTTGGGCCGATATTGCCCGCAAGGTGCTGGGGCCGCTGGTGGTTATTACCACCTCCATTGGCGCAGTAACCGGCGTTGGCATCTGGGTTCTGACCGGCAGCCTTGCACCCGAGGGCATCGGCGCGCTGATCCACCTGTTTTTCTGGCCCTGGTTTATCGAATGGTTTGCCTTCACCGCTGAAGTAATTCTGCTGCTCTACTATTATTATAACTGGGAAAAGCTGATCACCACCAGACCCGGCAAGCTGGCGGCCATCGGCTGGGCTTACGTGGCCACATCGTTTGTTTCGGCTGTGCTCATCACCGGTATTCTGGGTTTCATGCTTACGCCGCAGGGTTGGCCCTGGGCCCGCAGTTTTACCGAGGCCTATTTCAACCCCACTTTTGCGCCCCAGTGCTTTTTGCGCGTAGGTGGTGGATTTGCCATGGGCACGCTGATGATGATGGGCTGGATTGCCTGGCGCTTCACCGGCACCCCGCTGGAGCGTGGCCGGGCCTTGCGGGCATGCGGCATTGCGCTGCTGCTTTCAGTGGCCGTAACGGCTGCCGCCAGTTATGTGTATTTTTCGCGCGTTCCGTCCACCTACCTTACCCACTGGAAGTTTGCGGTCGCCACATCATACCTTTCGCAAATGCCCGACTTTCTGCCTGCCGCTAATGTGGGGGCAGTGCTGGTGCTGGTGCTGGCCGCACTGGCCGCCATGGCACGTCCCCCGGTGCTGAGCCGTCTGCTGTGCATACCGGCGCTACTGCTAAGCATCTGCTTTGTTATGGAATTTGAACGCGTGCGCGAGTTTGTTCGCGGGCCGTACCTCATGCCGGGCTATATGCACGCCAGTCAGATAACCCTGGTGGAAAGCGAGGCCATGATCGCCGAAAACCAGCCCCTGCTGCCCAGATTGCGCTGGGTCAACACCAGCGACAAGCTGCCCCCGGCAACACAGGCCGCCAGGGCGCTGTTTGCGGCCAACTGCGGCGTGTGCCATGCGGAAAGTGGCATCAACGGCATAGATCAGCGCCTTGCCGGGCGTTCTGCGGACGGCATCAACGCCATGCTGGGCATTACACAACGGCTTGCACCGTATATGACCCCCTTTGTAGGCTCGGAACAGGAACGCACCCTGCTGACAGAGTATCTGTTCCAGCTTTCTTCCAACTATTCACGCCGCAATCAGCAGGCAACGAGGGAGAAGTAGCCATGCAGCAATGGACTGACCTTTTCCTCAATATGCCCCTGCCAGAAAACTGGATGAAGGGCCTGCTGTTCATCACCTTTGGCCTGCACCTGCTCTTTGTGCTGCTCATGCTTGGTACGGCCATCCTGAGTCTGCTGTTCTTTTTGCGTGATCTTTTGCGGCAGCCCTCGCCCTCGCAACACTGGAACGAGCATGTGGCGCATTCGCACATGGGCCTCAAAAGTCTGGCAGTGGTGCTGGGCGTGGCCCCCCTGCTGATCATGCAGGTGAGCCATTCACAGGCGTTTTTTACGGTCACCGTGCTTTTTTCGTACTCATGGCTGGCCATTATCCCGCTGCTCATAACGGCTTTTCTGCTGTTTGACGCCTTTGCCCACAAGCTTGGCTCCACCACGTGGCTGGCCCTGGTCTGCGGGATTGTGGGCGTGGCGGCCCTGCTCACGGTGCCAGCCATCTTTACCGGGGCGCTTGCCCTCATGGAACGTCCCGCAAGCTGGGCCGACTTTGCCGCCCATGGTGTAAGCCTAGATACAGACTGGATGCCGCACTGGGTGCTGCGCTATCTGCATATCGTGGGCGCGGCTCTGGCCTTTGGCGCGGCCTTTCACCTGTTTTATTCTGCCAAAAATGATGCGCCCAAGGCAGTATTGCTGCGCAAGTGGCTTATTGGTGCTCTGGCAGTTCAGGCGATCATCGGTTTTGCACTGCTGGCAACCATTTTGCCGCAAATGTCATCACCTGTACTCACGCTTATCAGCCTTGGCGCTCTGGCCCTTGGTTCTGCCCTGTGGATACTGCGCCCCGATTCAACTGCGGCAGCTTACCGCCTGCTGGCACTGCTGCCCCTTATTTTTGTAACCATGCTGCTGGCCCGCCAGCTGCTGCAAAACGAGGCCATGGCCCCGGCACAGGCCGAGGCAACAGCCTGGCGCGCACAAAAAGCGGCAGAGCTGGCTCCCTTCAGCCAAAAAGCGCTCGATGCCTTTGCCGTCAAGCTGCGCACGGTCTACGACAACGGCGACACCATCTATGACGGCGCGTGCGAACCCTGCCACGGTCTGGACGGACGCGGCGTAGGATCGGAATCGCACCGTCTGCGCATCCCCGCCACGGATCTGGCCGCCCTGCGCATCGACCGCGACTATGCTTACGAGATGATCCGCGATGGCACGCCGGGCACAGGCATGCCGTATTTTCGCATGTTTGACCGTGAAAAGATTGATGCCCTGCTAGATACCCTTGACCGTCGCTTTTCCATGTTTGCGGCCACACCGCCGCCCCCGCGCGACATCAGCCCCGACTCGCTGGAGGTGTGGATAGCCGCCTGCGCCAAGTGCCATGCGGCAAACGGCAGCGTTACCGCCAGTGGCAAGGCAATGCAGCCGCCGCCGCCCGATTTCAGGCGCAGCAGCGTGACCCACGAACGCGCGCTCAAAATAATTACCGAGGGTTACCCAGGCACGGGCATGCCGGCGTACCGCAATCAGCCTGAAAAAATACGCGAAGATCTGGCCATAATCAGCAACAGTTTTCGCGCTGCCCACAACAAGAACTGATACCCGACACCGGGCATAAATAGCACCACGATAAAGCCCCCGCTTACATGAAGCGGGGGCTTTATCGTCAAAATACATCATCGCGGCCTTTCGGCCCGGCTATTTGCCCTGTTTGCGGGCTTCTTTTTTGGCCTTTCTGCGCAAGCGCCTTTCTTCGTCATCAAGCAGAGCACGCTGCTTGTCAAAGGGTATTCAACCGCAGTTCAAGCGGTCGGTGGGTAGCCAGCCTTTTTTGAGGGCAAACAGGTACAGGGCGGCAATTCCGCCAAATACCAATAAAAGAATAAGTATATCCATGAAACCTCCGCCGCGTTATCTGGCCCAGGGATAAAGCGCTGCCGAACCGTCGGCTGCTGCCCTGACGGCAGTGGCGCGGTTTGTATACAGATTTGAGATGCGCAGCCAGGATTCCATAATGCGCTGCTGCGAAATTCGCCCGCTTTCCACAAGCCCCTTGAGGGTAGCAAAGGCTTTGCGCGGCAGGTTCTCGTCCCAATACAAGTTATTGCCAAACAGCAAAATGTCCACCCCCGCGTTAACTGCCAGCAGCACTGCCTGCTCAAGGCCATAGTGGTCTGTTATGGCCTTCATCTGCATGTCGTCGCTGATGATCACGCCTTGCCAGCCCATGCGCCCGCGCAGCAGATCGGCAACAATCGCGCGGGAGAGCGTGGCCGGATAATTGGCGTCAAGCCCGGTATGGAACAGATGCCCCAGCATGACCATGCCCGGCCAGCCCTGAGCAAAAGCCTGCGCATAGGGCGCAAGGTCTGCCTTGGCGTTCCAGCTGCGGGTGATATCTGTCAAGCCCAGATGCGAATCTTTCTGCGCACCGCCCTGACCGGGAAAGTGCTTGAGCGCGGGGATAACCCCCTGCTGCGCCAACCCCTGTCCAAAAGCAAGGGCGTGGGCCGCCACAAGGGCCGGGTTGGGGCTGAAGCTGCGTTCAAGCGCGCCGATGGCAGGGTTGGCGGGGTTGCTGTTTACATCGGCCACCGGAGCCAGATCTACCGAAATGCCAAGGGCTGCCAGTTCCTTGCCCAGCTGGCGGGCCATGGCGCGGGTTTTTTCGGGCTGTCCCGCGCCCATGCTCTGGGCAGAGGGCAGATCGGCAAAACCCTTTTGTGTTTTGAGCCGCCGCACACGGCCGCCCTCCTGATCTACGGCTATGAGCAGAGGACCGGGCGCTGCCGCCCGCAGCGTGGCCGTAAGCTGCCGCAACTGCCGGGGCGAAGCAATATTACGCTCCCCACCAGTGGTAACATCGCGGTCAAACAGAATAACATGTCCCACGTGCCCCGTACGCACCTGCGCAAGAAAGGCATCGCCGGGGGGCAACTCTGCCCCGCGAAAACCCAGCATGAGCATGGAACCAATCATCATGTCCAGCGATGGCGTATTCCTGGCAGAGTTTTGACCGGTCGCGCCGGTACCGGCTGCAGGGCCAGAGGCCGCAGAAGCAGCAGTTACGCCCCCCAAAACCACAAAGCACAAGGTCACCGCAAGGCACGCCACGCGTGCCGCTGAAAACATCAAACGCATACTCCTCCCTGTGCAGATTGCCAGATCATGGCAAAACATGTTGGTGCCACCATGCGGTGGTGTTCGCAGGCACATGCCGCACAGGCCCGGCAGCACTCAAGGCAGGCCGGGCACTCAGGGGCACGGGCTAGGCCTCCGGGTCGAGCGTGGTGTAGGGGGCCTGCCCCTGACAGCCAAGGCACTGGGAGCCGTGCTCCAACGGGTAGGCCTCGCCGCAGCAGCTGCACACGCTCACCGTGCCCATGTGGCCATGGCCCAGAAATTCCTTGTCAATCTGCACGCGCTGCACCTTGCATATACAATGCCCGGCCTGTTCAATCTCGCGCTCAAGTTCTTCCACATCCTGAGCTTGCTTGGGCTTTTCCTTCATGAACCAGCCGCGTATTTCCGGATATGCATAGAGCTTGGCGGGGTCTATGCTCACCCGCACGCCCACGCCCGTCTTTTTGTCGTACAGCGAAACAGCGTACAGCCCCAGATCGCGAATGTGCAATCGCCTGTTGCCAGTACTGCACAGTGTGAGCAGCTGCACGGCGTCTGGCAGGCATTTACCGGTTTCAACCACTGCTTCAAACAGGGTTTCCTCTGGCAGCAGCCCTTTGGCAAGCTCAACCATATAGCCGCCAACAAGCAGGCCAGGAGCAGCATAGCCGTGAAATTTTTCTGCAATTTCATTGAATTGCGAAAAAGTATACGCGCCAATATTCATGGGACCACCATTGAGCCTACGCGAGTGCGGAAAAAAGGTGGGATGCACAGACAGTGAAACCGCAGCGCAAAATACGTGTTCTTCTGGCTCAATTGTCACCATTTACCTTGCAGCGTCAAGTGCACCACAGGCCATGCTTGACCATGCAAAGCGCGTGCTGTTATCGAACAAAACACAGTCATTCAATGCGTCAGCATTCCGCATAATCCTGTAGGAGCGGTACGTCCGCGTGAGGCATAGCATGCAAGCTCTGGTCATCATAGATATTCAGAACGATTACTTTCCCGGTGGCAAGATGGAACTTGTGGGCAGCAATGCCGCAGCAGAAAATGCAGCACTGCTGCTTGCCGCTTTCCGCAAGGCGCAGAAACCTGTCTTTCATGTGCAGCACATTTCACTAGCCCCCACGGCCACATTTTTTCTGCCCGATACGCCGGGCGCGCTGTTCCACCCTCTGGTCTGCCCGCAGGAAGGCGAAACGGTTGTGCAAAAGCACTACCCCAACTCATTCCGCGACACTCCCCTGCTGGACCTGCTGAAGGTGCGAGGCATCAACAGCATCGCCCTTGCAGGCATGATGACCCACATGTGTGTGGATACCACAACTCGCGCCGCCTTTGACCTTGGTTTTACCTGTCATCTGGCGCACGATGCCTGTGCCACCCGCGACCTGGCGCACGATGGCAAAACAGTGGATGCCTCTCACGTGCAAACCGCCTATATGGCGGCTCTTGGACAGGTTTTTGCCAAGGTTTTGAGCACGCAGGAAATGTGCGCCAACCTCGCCTGACAGGTCAACCCGCCCAAACCACGCGGTCTGCCCCACACCACGGCACGGTAGCCGCAGCGCCACCGCTGCACGCAAATTCCACCATCAGGGGAATATCATGGACACACTGCTGAAACGTCTTCGCAGTAGCGCACGCACACTGTTTTTTTGCGTCAGTCTGCTTACCGGTCTTTGCCTGTTTGCTCTGCCCTGCACGGCGCAGGGCAATGCCGGACTTGACCTGATACTGCTGCACACCAACGACCTGCATTCGTACATTGCGGGCCGCGATGCACAAGGCAATGCCTGTTTTAAATCAGAGGGATGCACCGGCGGTCTCGCCCGCCTTGCCACCGCCATGAAGCGCGTCCGCGCCGAGCACGACAACGTGGTGGCGCTTGATGCTGGCGACCAGTTTCAGGGAACCCTGTTTTTCACGGCCAACAAGTGGCCCATGCTGGCCGACATAAACTCGCTGCTGCCCTATGACGCAATGACGCTGGGGAACCACGAATTTGACGACGGCTGCGAGGCCACGGCGGGTTTTGTGCGGGCGCAGCCCTACCCGGTACTGGCCGCCAATCTGGATGCCCGTCCCGGTTGCCCTCTTAAGGGTATGCCCTTCCGCCCCTGGATCATCAAGGAAGTGCGCGGCGTAAAGGTGGGTATTATCGGCCTTACCAACCCCAGTGTGCGCTCGCTTTCTGCCGCATGCCCTGAAACATGGTTTCACAAAAGCGAACCCACGCTAAAAAAGGCCGTGGCTGAACTGGAAAAACAGGGGGTACGCCACATCATACTGGTAACGCATCTGGGCCTGCCCAAGGATCTGGAACTTGCCCGCAAGATTGACGGCATTGATGTTATTGTTGGCGGCCATACCCACGATTATCTTGGCCCCGGCTCCTCCAAGGGGCCGTATCCCATTGTGGAGCATTCGCCCTCCGGCAAGCCCGTGCTGGTTGTGACCGCCGGGGCGCTTGCCAAGTACATGGGCCAGCTGGAGGTAGGCTTTGACGCGCAGGGCGTACCCGTGCGCTGGCAGGGCGCAGCGCTGCCGCTGGATGCCTCTGTTGCCCCCGACCCGGCTGTGGAAGCCAAGATCGCCCAGTACAACCAGAAGCTTGAGGTCTATACCTCCAACATTATTGGGCAGAACAACCTCAACGCCCCTGATGGACTGCACCAGTGCCGTGTGGGCGAATGCCTTTCGGGCCTGATCGCCACCGATTCCATGCTGGAATATGGCCGCGCCCATGGTGCGCAGATCGCCCTGATCAACGGCGGCGGCCTGCGCGCTCCGCTGCGGCAGGGCCCGCTGAATGTCGGCGACATGCTGGCGGTGCTGCCCTTTGGCAACAAGGTTATCATCCGCGAATTTACGGGGGAGCAACTGCTTGCAGCCCTGGAGCACGGCGTGGCGGATTACAAGGGCGTGGGCGCTCCCGTGCTGCATACGGCGGGGCTGCGCTATGCCTACAATCCCGCCCTGCCCTCGGGCAAACGTGTTGTGCGCGCAGATCTGCTGGCCGAAGACGGAACATCAAAGCCGCTGGTACTCAACGCCCGTTACCGGGTGGCACTGGTCGACTACCTTGAGCGCAGGGGCGACGGTTACGCCATGCTGGGCAAGGGCACGCCCGTGGAGGCTCCAGACCCCGTGGATGTGGACGTGCTTTCTGCCTACATCCAAAAGCACAGCCCCTTGAATATTCTACCGCCAGACCGGCTGCTGAAGCAGACAAAGTAAGCCCAGCCAGGTAATTACAACAGGCTGCGGGCTTGCCGCACCACCAGGGGCAACAGGCTTGCCAAGTGCAGACATGTTGGGCAATGTGGCAAAAAAGTTGAGGCCTTATGAATTTCCGCGACCTTATCATGGTCATGTCTTCGCTGCTTTCCATGGCGGCGGGCGTGTTTTTGCCGCAAGTGGCAGAACCGCTTGCCGCCATGCCGCGCCTTATTCTCATTTTCATGCTTTATATGAGTTTTCTGGCTGTGGGTATGGAAGCGCTGGTGCGCGAAATACGCCACATGACCGGCACTGTCTGCCTGCTTATCACCCTGCGCCTGCTGGCGCTGCCCCTGCTGTGCCTTGCGGTTTTCCGGCTGGTCATGCCGCAGTTTGCCCTGGGAGCCTTTTTGCTTGGCGCGGCCCCGGTGGGCGTGATGGCCGCTGTTTTTTCGCTGATGGTGGGGGCCAACACGGCCATGATTCTTGTGGCGAACATGGCCACATCACTGCTGCTGCCTGCCAGCCTGCCCGCCCTGCTCTCTGCCACCGATGCAGGTCTGCGCATGCTTGGCCTGCCCCCGCTCGACATGCCGGCGCATCTGGAACTGGGGCACATGAGCCTGTCGTTGTGTGTGACCATTCTTGTGCCCTTTGCCGCCGCCCACCTCACACGCATCCATCTGGACAGTCTGCGTAACACTCTGCTGCGTTGGCAGTTTCCGCTGATCACTGTTTCCATAGTGGTTTCCAACATTGCCATTTTCAGCCATTACGGTGACCTGTTGCGGCAGTCGCCCGAGCTGCTGCTCAAGTCGCTGGCGGCGGCCTCGCTGCTGTGCCTTATCATGACCCTGGCCGCAATGCCGCTGTCCCGCCGCATGAGCAGGCAGGTGGGCATGGCCTATCTTATTTCGTTTGGCGTCATCAACAACGTATTGATCATGATCGTGTGCATGGAATTTTTTAGCGCTACCGAGGCCATCATGGCTGCGGCCTATCTGGCCCCCCTGTACGTATTGCTGTTTTATTACCGCCTGTGCAGCCGCAAAAAGCGCTGATCTGGCCTGCCCCGGCCAGTTGCGTGTTTACTTCTGCCACTGGCGGATGTAGAAAAAAAGCACAGGGGATGGAGTTCCCCTTGAACCGCATTTGCTGATAACTCCTACCAGGGCCATGGCGTTGGTAGACTTTTTTGCGACCGCGCCAAAGCGCGGTTGCTTTTTTTATGCAACGCCGGGGCATAACCGCTGCCACGGCAAGCCAGAACACGGGGTTGCCCACAGACAACGGTCACCCCGCAGAGCGGACATACGTCATGGTCAAAAACGTTCTTGTCATTACCCTGGGGGCCGGAGCCGGAGCCTGCCTTCGCTGGGTGCTCTCCATGCTGCTCAATTCCATATTTCCCGCCATCCCCATGGGCACGGTGGCCGCCAACTTTATCGGCGGGTTTGGCATTGGGCTGTCGCTGGGTGTATTCAATGCCATGCCGGGTCTGGCACCTGAATGGCGGCTGTTTATCATCACGGGCTTTCTGGGCGGGCTCACGACCTTTTCGACCTTTACGGCAGAAATTGGCACACTGCTGCAGGAGCAACGCCTCGGCATGGCGGCCGGGGCCATTACCCTGCACGTCTGCGGCTCGCTGATCTGCTTTTTCATGGGGCTTGGCGCCGTATCGCTTCTCAAATCCCTTTTTCGCTAGGAGCAGACCATGAACGGTTTCAGACTGACCTTTTATACACAGCAGGGTCGCACGCACAATCACGTGAGCATTGCGGAATGGCTGCTCAGGGAGGCCAAGGCCATAGGCGTTGAAGGCGCAACTTTTGCCGCCGCGCAGGGCGGCTACGGTCGAGACGGCAAATATCACAGCGCGCGCTTTTTTGACGTGGGTGAACAGCCCATGGAAGTGACCATGGCAGTGAGCCCGGAACACAGCGAGCAGCTTTTTGCCCGCATCGAACAGGAAAAATTGCAAATCTTCTATATGAAGATTCCTGTGGAATTTGGCATCACGTGCACTGAAAAAAACTAGTTTTTCCAACTTGTTTTATAAAATAAAAAAACCGCCGGTGAACACAGCATTTGCGCTGTATTCACCGGCGGTTTGCATTGAAGTGCGGCGATGCCTAGGCCGGGTCAAGACTCCACTGGTCTTCGACCGGCAGACCGGCAAGGCAGCGACGCAGCATGTCCAGCGCGTGGCTTGATGCCAGACGGCGCGTCCATTCACGCCCCAGATACCTTCCCTGCGGGCGCATGACGCGCACCCAGATATTTTCCTCATCACTCAGGGCAATGTATACAAGGCCCACAGGCTTTTGCGGGGTGCCACCGCCGGGGCCGGCAATGCCGGTTATGCCAATGCCATAATCCGCGCCGCTGAATTCGCGCGCGCCACGGGCCATGGCCCGCGCCACTTCGGGGCTTACCGCGCCGTGGGTACGCAGCAGGTACTCCTGCACGCCAAGCATGCGCTGCTTGGCCTCGTTGGCGTAGGTTACCATGCCGTAACCAAAAACATCTGAAGAACCTGGCTGATCAGTGATACGCTTTGCCAGCAGGCCGCCGGTGCACGATTCCGCCGTGGAAACAGTTTTGCCAAGCCGCGCCAGCTTCGACACAACCACGGCTTCGAGCCCGGCAACGTTCACACCATAAACAACATCACCCAGCAGCCTGTGCACTTCGGCTACCATGGGTGCTGCCAGGGCCTCGGCTGCGGCGGCATCCTGCGCCTTGGCCGTCACGCGCACAAACATTTCCGCATCGCCCGCGTAGGTGGCCGCCGTGGGATTGGCCCCACCTGTCAGCTCTGCTATGCGCAGGGCGGCAATGCCCTCGCCGATGCCAAAGGTTTTTACCATAAATGAGGCAATGACAGCCCCGCTCATGCGCTGCAAAAATGGCACGGCGCTATCGCGCAGCATGGGCAACAGCTCGGATGGCGGCCCTGGCAGCATGAGCACCCAGCGCCCGTCGCCCGCTGGCGTGGCGCACCCCGGCGCGGTACCTGCCAGATTGGGAAAAGCCACGGCTCCACGAGGCAGCATGGCCTGTTTGGCCTGGTTGGCAGACATGGGGCGCGTGCCGAAATATTCTCGCAGGCGGGCCATGCTGTCAGCATGCTCCTCAAGCGGCGCATTGGCCACAAGAGCCACGGTTTCCTTGGTCAGATCGTCTTCTGTGGGGCCAAGGCCGCCCGTGGTTATCACAACTTCCGCGCGCACAAGGGCTTCGCGCAGGGCTTTTTCCAGCCGCTGCGGATTATCGCCCACCGTATGCACCTGCAACAGATCAAGGCCGAGGGCAGAGAGCTCGCGCGCCACATGGGTGGCATCGGTGTTGATTGTATGCCCCAGCAGCAGCTCTGTGCCTACCGATATGATTTCCGCCTTCATGCGGCCTCCGTTTTGTTGACGCGCCAGCCCCGTTACAGATCGGCACAGCGTTCAGCCGAGCATCCTAGACCTGCCGCCCGCTCTGCGCAAGCTGTTGCAAACGGCAGGATGTGGCCTTGGACGCGGCTTTTGCTTGACAATGCGTGCTTTGTCAGTCAAACATTTCTTACCAATTTACTAAGAAATATTTTCTCGGATACAAATCCTAAACTGCACTGAATCGGGGGGCAGAAATGAACGAAAACAAAAAGCCGCGCTTTGAGACCCTTCAGGTTCATGCGGGGCAGGAACAGCCGGATCAGGCCACTGGCGCACGTGCCGTGCCCATCTATCAGACGACATCATTTGTATTTGACGACTGTGCGCACGCTGAGGCCCGCTTTAACCTCAGCAACGCTGGCAACATATACAGCCGCCTTACCAACCCCACACAGGATGCCTTTGAACAGCGTGTAGCCGCCCTTGAAGGCGGTGTGGCCGCTCTGGCCACGGCCAGCGGCGCGGCAGCCGTAAGCTACGCCCTGCAGAATCTGGCGCGCACGGGTGACCACATTGTGGCGGAAAAAACCCTGTACGGCGGAACCTACAACCTGCTGGCGCACACGCTCAAGGCCTGGGGCATAGACACCACATTTGTGGACCCAGACGAAGCGGGAGCCTTTGAGCGCGCCATTACGCCGCGCACCAAGGCCATATTTATCGAAACCCTGGGCAACCCGCACAGTAACCTTGTGGATATGGAAGCGCTGGCCAACCTCGCCCACAGCAACGGTATTCCGCTGGTTGTGGACAATACCTTTGCAACGCCCTGGCTGTTGCGGCCCATCGAGCACGGGGCGGACATTGTCGTGCATTCGGCCACAAAATTTATGGGCGGCCACGGCACAACCCTTGGCGGCGTGATTGTCGATGGCGGCAAGTTTGACTGGGAGGCCTCGGGCAAATTCGCGCATCTGTGCGAGCCAGACCCCAGCTATCATGGGCTGAGTTTTTCGCGTGCGGTGGGGCCTGCGGCTTTTGCGGTGCGCGCCAGAGCCATACTGCTGCGCGATCTGGGCGCGACCCTGTCGCCCTTCAATGCATTTATGCTTTTGCAGGGTCTTGAGACCCTTTCGCTGCGGGTTGAACGCCACGTAAGCAATGCCCTGGCGGTTGTGCAGTACCTTGCCAACCACCCCCGCGTTGAACGTGTCAACCACCCCAGCCTGCCCGCAAGCCCGAGTCACGAGCTGTACAAGCGCTACTTTCCCAGGGGGGGCGGGTCCATCTTTACGTTTGAGGTCAAGGGCGGCGCGGACGAAGCCAAGGCCTTTATCGACAGGTTGCAGGTGTTCTCGCTGCTGGCAAACGTGGCCGACGCCAAATCGCTGGTTATCCACCCTGCGTCCACCACGCATTCACAGCTCACCGAAGCAGAACTGGCCGAAACAGGTATCCTGCCCAACACGGTCAGACTGTCCATAGGCATCGAGCACGTGGACGACATTATTGAAGACCTGGCCCAGGCTCTGGGCTAGCACAGCCACCGGCTGAAAACTGAGCTATCCGCTGATTTCAAGTGTCCTGCCGCCCCGCGTGGCAGGACACTTTTTTTGCGCCCCGCGGAGGGGTAAAAGCCATTGTGTTTTCAGGGGGCATTGCATACAACTGGCTGATTCCGCGCACGGGCATTGCCTGTGGTCTGCCGACCGGTGGGTATTTCCGTTTATTGCCGTGCGCCCTCATGCAGGAGAATTTCCATGTTCAGAAAACTTGCGGTTTTTCTTTTTGTCATGCTCCTTGCTATCCCTGCTCTGGCAGACGACGTGAGCACCAAGTACATTACGGTTGATCTGCCCGACAACTGGAAGGCAGTTATGCCCCCCACGGAAAATCAGGGTGTTACCACCGTTATTTTTACCAATGCGGCGGGCAACTCCACCGTCAATTTTGTTACCGGCCCCAACGGCGGCGCGGATCTTAAAACCGTGGCCGAAACCTTTGCCACCCAGTTCAAGTCGCTCAAACCTCCGGTGGAAAAAGGCGGCCAGTACACCTTTGCCTTTACCCAGCAGCAAACACCCGGCCAATCGTGGGTGGCAGGGATGGGCGACATTTTTATGGTCACCACCATCACGGGTGACCGCAAACTGGGCCTGGCCTTCATCAAGCGCTACGTAAAAAGTGCGGAGTATGCGAGCCTGCTGCCCAAGTTTTAGAGCGCGCCAAAGCAAACCCAATTATCAGCCGCAATGCAAAACGGCCTGGCAGTGTCACTGTCAGGCCGTTTATTTTTTATAACAGGGAATCTTACCGTTAGTCACCGCATCCCTGTCCGCAGGAACTCCATATTCTCTTCATGCGCTGCACCACGGTGTCAGAATACATGTCGTCGTTTCTGTCTGCCGCTGTCAGGTTGTCCAGCAGGTTTTTGCTGCGGCGCAGGGCCACCTTGATGGGCTCGTAGGCAGGGTCTTCTTCCAGCACCAAGTTGTAGCCATCCATATCCTTGATGCGGTAACGCAATGGAACTCTCCAGTTGCGCACGCACATGTTATAAAGATAATAATTCAGCAAAAACATGCCCACGCCGCCATCTTCTTCCTTGAAAAGGCGGGCGTGTTCCGCATTTTTGTTGAGCTCTGTATCTTCATATTCCGAATTGTCAAAACTGCCGCAGTGCTCAAAGCAGGCGTTCACGTCGTAGCAGTATTGGGTCACCCCGGCGCAGGCCAGCCGCGCTCCGTAGTCGCCGTCGTCAGCGCCGTACAGCCCGTAATCTTCGCTCCAGTAGCCAATGATGTCTGAAACGGTCTTGGGGATGATGGTTGCGCCCCCCGGTACATTGCCCTGGCAGATTCCAAGAATGCCGTCGGTGGTATGCTGGGTGCCGGGGTCGGCCGTCAGCTTTGCCTGATCAAAAATCGGCCCGATAATGGATACAGGGTTGCCATGCGACCACAGCCTGAAAATGTGTTCAAGCCAGTGCGGCGTGGTGGCCACCATGTCGTTGTCGAGCTTCATGTAATATGGGGCGTCCACGGCACGCCAGCCAATGTTGCAGGCGCACGATATGCCCATGTTGCGCGGCAGCAGAAAGAGATTGTCGATGAGCCCGTCCTGACGCAGGTTCACCAGCCGTTCGCGCAGGTCAGAGGCGCTGCCGTTGTCTACCACCGTAACTACAAAAGGTATGCCGGGCACTGTTTTGCGCAGGGCCAGCAATGTTTTCTGGGTAAGGTGGTACCTGTTGAAAACGGGAATGGTGATGTTCAGAAGTGGGCCGCTCATCAGGGTTCTCCTGCCTTGCTCCTGTGTTCAGATGCCCTGGCTCTGGCTCAGTGTACCTCTTCGGCCAGCCAGCGCCGCATAAAGGCCACACCAGCGTTGCGCGCCTGAGTGCCCAAGTTGCGGGCATCATCCCGAATGGTGCGGGGGTCAAAACCGCTGACGCCCAGCTCGCAGCAATGGCCCACAAGCCACGTTTCCATCATGGCCGCGTCCATTTCAGCATGAAACTGAAGGGCGAGCTGCCCCGGCCCGGGGCGAAATGCCTGATGCGGCGTGATGGGTGTTGAAGCCAGCAGGTCGCAGCCCCTCGGCAGGTCATAGGTATCACCGTGCCAGTGCAGCACTGGCGCAGCCGTCAGCTCGGCCAGAGGACCGCTGAGGCCTGCCGGGGTGAGGTCAACCTGCCCCCAGCCAATTTCCTTGGCGGTGCCGGGGTACACGGCGGCATCAAGGGCGCTGGCCATAAGCTGCGCGCCAAGGCATATGCCCAGAAGGGGCCGCCCCGATGCAAGCCGGGTTGCCACCAGGGCTTTCTCGTCGGCAAGGAAAGGATACAGGTCATCCTGATACACGCCGATGGGGCCGCCCAGCACAACCGCAAGGTCTGCGTCCTTCCACAGCTCCGGCTCAATGGGTACCACGCCAGCCTGCACATAGCTGATGGCAAAGCCTGCTTCTTCAATGGGTTGCACAAACACGCCCAGATTTTCAAAAGCCACATGCTGAATGGCAACGCAACGCTTCATACAGTCTCCCGATACTTAAATGCAGGTCATAGACTGCCAGAACCGCCCATGGCGGCTGGCAGGCCTTGCGCCCGTCTTGTGGCGGGCATTCTGAACGCCGGGGGGAAGCGGTGTGCGCTCAGCAAGCCAAATGCAACATATTCGCCCTGATTGTAACACGCTCAGGGCCGTTGTCATGCTGCAGCATGTTACGCAGCTTGCTGATGAAGCGCAAGAATGACTCCGGGGGGTTGCCAAAAAGACCTTGCTACTTTTTTATTTTTCTTGTTACTAAGAAGTCAGCCACGTCATGACATTGCGGCAGCCCCATCCACCTCAACAACAGGAACTTTTCTATGTGGAAAACTTGCTGCGCCAGCCTTGCCCTGCTGCTCTTGCTGGGAACCCAGGCCCAGGCCCACTTTGGCATGGTCATTCCTTCTACCCCAACGGTGATGGACAAGAAGGACGCCAACCTGCAGCTGGAAATATCCTTTATCCATCCCATGGAAATGCAGGGTATGGACATGGCTGCCCCCGCCGCGGCCACGGTAACCCATGACGGCAAGACCGAAGACATCAAGGCGACCCTCAAGCCCGCCACGGTGTTGGGTCACAAGGCATGGCAAACCACCTTTGGCATCAAAAAGCCCGGCGTGTACCAGTTTGCAGTTGAGCCCTCCCCCTATTTTGAAGCGGCGGAAGACAAGTTTATCATCCATTACACCAAGACGGTTGTGGCCGCCTTTGGTGAAGAACAGGGCTGGGACACCCCCCTCGGCCTCAAGACGGAAATAGTGCCCCTTACCCGCCCCTTTGCCAACTACACGGGCAATGTGTTCAGTGGCCGGGTGCTGCTCGACGGCAAGCCAGTTCCCGGTGCGGAAGTGGAAGTTGAATGCTATAACAAGGGCAAGGCCCACGCTGCCCCCAACGACTTTTTTGTTACCCAGGTGGTCAAGGCCGATGAAAACGGCGTTTTCACTTACGGTATTCCGTGGGCTGGCTGGTGGGGCTTTGCTGCCCTGAACACCGCCGCCGAAAAAATGGAATACAAGGGCGAAGCCAAGGAAGTGGAACTGGGCGCAGTGATATGGGTTAATTTTGCCGCTCCCAAGACCAAGTAATTCAGCGCCAGGTACGGATGCGGCTGGCCGAACCGGAATCTGCCCCATTCCGGTTCGGCCCTGATCCGCCCCAGACCAAATAAAGGACTGACCATGCATATTGCCGAAGGCGTTCTTTCCCCCGCAGTACTTGCCACGGGCTACGCCCTTACCGCCGCCGGAACCGCTCTGGGCCTGAAAAAACTGGACTATGACCGGCTTATGACAGTGGCTATTCTTGCCGCTGCCTTTTTTGTGGGCTCGCTTATCCATGTGCCCATCGGGCTGACCAGCGCACACCTCATACTCAACGGCATGCTTGGCGTGCTGCTGGGGTGGGCGGCCTTTCCCGCCATTCTGGCGGCGCTGGCGCTACAGGCCCTTCTGTTTCAGTTTGGCGGGCTGGTGGTGCTGGGCGTCAACACATTCACCATGGCCTTTTCGGGTGTTATGGCTGGCTATGTGTATTGCGGTATGCGCCGTGTATGGCCCACACCTACGGGGCAGAAGGTAGCCGCTTTTTGCGGTGGAGCGCTGGGCGTTATGGGCGCGGGCCTGCTCACCGCTGTGGCCCTGGCCTTTAGTGAAGAGGGCTTTGTCACAGCAGCCCGTCTGCTGTTTCTGGCCCACCTGCCTGTCATGCTGGCCGAAGGGCTCATTACCATGATCACTGTGGGCTTTATCGCCAGGGTTCGCCCGGAAATGCTGCGGCTTACGGCGGCCTAGACTGCAAGGAGTATTCATGCCTTCCATACGCAAACCCATGATCCCAGGCGCAGTATCTCTGGCTCTCATGCCGCTAGTTCTTGTGGCCTTTATTCTGGGAACAGCCGCCAGCGCCCTTGCCCACAGGGTGAATATTTTTGCCTGGACCGAAGGCAACGAAGTTGTCGCCGAGTGTGGATTCAACGGCGGCAACAAGGTCAAGCAGGGGCAGATTGCAGTTTTTGATGCCGCCACAGGCGCAAAACTGGCCGAAGGCCGCACGGATGATTTTGGCGTTTACCGCTTTCCCATTACTGCCGAGGGCAAGGCCCACGGTGTGCGCATAGTCATCAAGGCTGGCGAGGGCCACCAGAACGACTGGACCGTTGAAGCCTCAGAGCTTTCCGGGGTTCAGCCTGCGGCACCAACTTCTGGGGCCGCAACACCTGCCGTCATGTCGGCTGTAACGGCTGGCACCGCAACGGCCAGCGCCCAGGTCCAGCCCACAAAGAAGGCTGAGAAAACAACCGCCCAGCAGACCGCAGGCATCAGCGCCGAAGAACTGCAGGGTATCGTCAATTCGGCTCTGGACGCCAAACTCGGCCCCATTCGCAAAGAGCTGGCCGAAATGCGCGTTGCGCGTCCGAGTTTTTCAGAAATTTTTGGCGGTATCGGCTGGCTGGTAGGCCTGGCGGGCATTGCCCTTTACTTCAAGGGACGTCGGGGGTAAAGGCTGGGAGTGTTTGACCAGCCCTTTGTACGCCCTTCGCTCATACAGCGCATCGACCCCCGTTTTCGCATGGCCTGCGCGGGGGGCTTTGCCTTGTGTGTTTCGTTGCTGCACAGCATAGCGGCCTGTATGCTGGGCCTTGGTCTTGGCGTGCTGCTGCTGGCCGCCGCCAACCCGCCCATGCGTCCATTGTGCCAGCGTCTGGGGGCAATCAATCTTTTTGTACTTTTTTTGTGGTGCGTTACGCCCTTTACCACACCCGGAACCCCGCTGGCCCAGTGGGGATTTTTTGTGGTTACTGAACAGGGGCTGCATCTGGCCCTGCTGGTGAGCATAAAATCCAACGCCATCGCCTGCGCCTTTCTGGCGCTGGTTGCCAGCATGAACGCCCCCACCGCCGGGCACGCGCTTGAAAGACTGCACTGCCCGCCCAAGCTTGTCTTTCTTTTTCTGTTTACGGCCCGGTACGTGCACGTAATCGCCCAGGAATGGCGCACCCTGCATGTGGCCGCGCGTCTGCGGGGTTTTCGCTCGCGCACCAACATGCACACCTACCGAACGGTGGCATCGCTGCTGGGGCTTTTGCTGGTGCGCAGCTACGAACGCTCGTTGCGCGTGCGCGAGGCCATGCTGCTGCGCGGTTTTACCGGTCATTTCCGGTCGGTTTCGTCGTTTCGCACGCGCATGGGCGATTATTTTTTTGCGCTGGGCCTGCTGCTGTGCATGGCTGGCATAATTGCGGTTGAATGCCTGGGGGTTTTCAATGTCTGACCATCACCACACGCCCATTTTCAGCCTCAAAGGCATCAGCTTTGGCTATGGGCAGAGCGACAGCATGCGGCCAGTGCTGCACGATGTGGATTTTTCCCTGTATTCCGGCCAGCGCATTGGCCTGTATGGCCCCAACGGCAGCGGCAAAACCACCCTTTTCAGATGCATCACCGGTCTTGCCCGCCCCCAGAGTGGGCAGGTGCTGTTTCACGGCGTGCCGCTCAATGACGAAAAGGATTTTTACGAACTGCGCTGCAAGGTAGGCTTTGTTCTGCAGCATGCGGAAGACCAGCTGTTTTTTCCCACAGTTCTGGAAGATGTGGCCTTTGGTCCCCTGAACCTCGGCCTTGCCGCCGACGAAGCCAGGGAGCGCGCCCTTGAAACACTGCGCGACCTGGGGCTTGCAGGCTTTGAAGACCGCCTTACACACCGCCTTTCCGGTGGCGAAAAAAAGCTGGTATCCCTTGCCGCCGTTATGGCCATGCAGCCAGAAGCCCTACTGCTTGATGAGCCCACAAACGGGCTCGACAACGATGCCCGCCAGCGTATCATCGACATTTTGAGCAGCCTGGACACTGCGCGCATAACAATATCGCATGACTGGGATTTTCTGGCGCAGACATCCACCCAGTACCTCACCATCGCCCACAATCACCTGCACAGCTGCGCTCCTTCTTTTGCGCACGCCCACATGCACGCCCATCCGCTGGGCAACGAACCGCACGAGCATTGATCCAAACCGCACGATTCTGACATGACCTAATCGCCTTGGCGATTATTGGCACTGCCTTCGCAAATAATGTTGCAGCCATGCAACATTATTTCGATTATCTATAGCCATATATAAATTCGTACTGGTAAATTTCCCTGATCAGGCATATCCTCGCCAGCAACGGTTATGCCTCCCCCTGTTTTTTCTTTCTACTGAAAAGCCATAAATCCTGTAATCCAAAGTATTTTTATGCAGAATTCCCCATTCACTCCGCATCAACCGCTTATTGAAATGGACACCGACGATGCCGTATGGGAATGGCGCGTTGCAAATGATATTTTATGCTTGAGCAAAGGTGCCAAGCGCATGTTTGGCATGAACGGCAACATTCCTGAGAGCATGTTTTCCTTTATTTCTGAGTGCATGGAAGAAAAGCGTGAGCTGTTGCAACAATCACTGCAAACTTTTGTAGAGGGGCACATTGGCGCGCATGTGGAAATGTGTTTTCCTATCAACGGAATTCTGGCCCGCTGCCAACTTGTAACCATCACACGCAGCCCTCATGGCAGGGCAGAACAGATCATCGGCTGCATCAGCGCCATCGACAGACAGTCGCCCGGTCTTTTGCCTTCCGCCCGTTTTTCCATACAGCAGATATCAAACGCCCACACCACGCAGGACCACGCCCGTCTCATGCTTGCGCTCAACGCCTCTGGTGACGGTCTGTGGGATTGGGACGCTGTGACAAATTCTGTATATTACAGCCCCCGTTATATCGAAATGCTGGGCTACACGCCCGATACCTTTCCGGCAGTACTGAGCTCGTGGGAAGAAAAAATCCATCCCGACGACCACATTCATGTGGTTCCCATGCAAAAGGACATCATCGCATCGCCCACTTACGGCGATTCCTTTGAATGTACCTACCGCATGCGGCGGGCCGACGGATCATGGGCATGGATCCTCGGGCGCGGCAACGTGACACAGCGCAATGGACAGGGGCAGGCCACCAGAGTGGTGGGGCTGCACACGGACATAAGCGCCAGTCAGGCCGACAGGGCCCATCTTGAAAACCTTGTGCGCAATGACCCCCTCACCGGGCTGCGCAGCCGCACATTTTTCACCATGACAGTGGACGAACTTGAACAGCAGGCAGTGCGCCCTGTGGGGGTGATTGCGGCCGACGTCAACGGCCTCAAGATGATCAACGACCACCTGGGGCATGAAGAAGGCAATGCCGTGCTTTGTCAGGCGGCACTGCTGCTGCGCGGCGGCCTTGATTCCGCCGCATGTGTGGCGCGCATGAGCGGCGACGAATACACTGTACTGTTGCCTGGGTGCAGCATAGAGGCAGTTGCCGAGGTCATGCATGCCCTGCTGCAACGCTTTGAGCGGCACAATGAGGGGCAAAATCGCTCTCCGGTTTTGCTCGCCATGGGGTGCGCCTGCGCCGAAACCATGCAGACAAGCATTGCCAGCGCCATTGTTGAGGCAGACAGGGCAATGCTGCGCCACAAGCTCACTACCAGATCAGAGACGCGCCAGCGTATCAAAAAATGGATAGAAAGCCATACAAATGCCAGGGTTTCACTCAACGACTGCCGTTATCTGTAACAATTAAGCTACAGCGAGTTCTCGCACTGCACCACCCTGCACTCTTGACGCCAGCCGGGCTTTACGCCACAGTATCCCCATGTCGGAAGATAACCCTCCCCCTACGCAGGCCCAGGGCTCTGCCGTGGGTTCGGGCACGCAATCGCTGCCAGAACAACCCATGGTGCAAGAGACCGAAAGCGGCCAAAAGTTGTTACAGTTCCTGCAAAGGCGGCTGAACCTGCCACCCACCCTGCTACACCGCTGGGTGCGTACGGGTCAGGTGCGTATAAATGGCAGCCGATGCAAACCCTTTGCGCGTGTGCAGACTGGCGACATTGTTCGCCTGCCTCCTTTTGCGTTTAAAATGGCAGAAGAAAGCACCGCAGCAACCGATTCCCGGTCGGGCACTGCCTTTGAATCCGCCACCTGCAAGGTCGATGCTCCGCCCCTGCCGCCCATGATCGGCACAGACGGATACCTGTGGGCTTTCAACAAGCCAGCAGGACTGCCCACCCACCCTGGCACCGGGCACGACGACAGCCTCAGCTCGCGGCTGGCAGCTTATTTTGCCGATGCGCCCTTCAAGCCCGTGCCTGTTCACCGGCTGGACAAGGAAACCTCTGGCGTTTTGCTGGTGGCGGCCTCGTACGAAGCCCTGAGCACGGCGCAGGAAGCCCTGCGCTCGGGTACTCTCTCCAAGGAATACGTGGTCTGGGTTCAGGGCAGCTGGCCCTTTGCCGAAACCCGTCTGCTGCGCCATTTTTTGCGCAAGGATTCAGCCCAGGGTTATGAAAAGGTGCGCCCCGCAGCACCGGGCGAGGCTGACAGCCGCGAGGCCCTGTGCCTTGTGCGCCCCCTGCGAGTGGGTACGCGCCAAAGCCTGCTGCTTGTGCGCCTGCTGACAGGCCGCACGCACCAGATACGCGTGCAGCTGGCGGCCATGGGACACCCGGTGGTGGGCGACGCCAAATACGGCATTGCGCCACGCCGACATGTGCCGCGTGGTGGCAGCAGTCTTCCCGCGCCTGCCCGCATGATTGACACGGACAAGGCAAAACTGTTGCCCGCAGATAACCTGATGCTGCATGCCCTGCGCATAGCCATGCCCTGCGGACGTATTTTTTCCTGCCTGCCCCAGTGGACAGGAGAACACGCCCTTGAACAGATGCCCGAACCTGTGGAAGCCGGAGAAACCCCGGAATATGGGGGCGCTTGCGGGGCCTTCCCTTTGACAGGACAAAGTGCTATAAATAAATTTTTACGCCAGTAAAGCCGTCATAAAACCCAACAGTCACTGGCTGCCGGGGCAGTTTGCCCGGGCTACGCATGCCAGACGCAGCAGCAAGCGGGGATTGATCCCGGTCTGTTTATAGCCGCAGCGCACAAACCTGTGACGGCGCACTCCACTTCACGCACGCAATCATGCCTGGCACCGCCCAGGCGCACACTAAGGTATTCTCATGGCAGATACATTGCCCCGCGTCATTCTGGTGGGCCGCCCCAATGTGGGCAAATCCACCCTGTTCAACAGGCTCATCCGCAGCAATCGGGCCATCACCCATGACCGCCCCGGCGTTACGCGCGACCGCATGGACGGCGTGGTGCGCCGCAAGGACACCCCCGTTTTCGGCATTGTGGACACGGGCGGCATCACCCTTGACGCGCATGCCGCCGTGGTGGAAGGGCCTGAAGGTATCCGCGGTTTTGAGCGCGATATTCTTGCGCAAACCGAGGCGGCGCTGGCTGATGCCGCAGCCGTGGCCTTTGTGGTTGATGGCCGCGACGGTCTGCTGCCCCTCGACGAGCACCTTGCCGCCCACGTGCGCCGCAAGGGCCTGCCCACCCTCTGCGTGGTCAACAAGGTTGACGGCATTGAACGCGAAGACGAGCACATGGCCGAATTTCACGTCCTGGGCTTTCCGCTGCTGGCAATTTCGGCCGAGCATGGGCACAACATCAATGCCCTGGTAGAAGAACTGGTGGCCCTGCTGCCAGAAGAAACCTCCACCGAACCGCCAGCACCTCCCACGCTCAAGCTGGCCATGCTTGGCCGCCCCAACGCGGGCAAGTCGTCGCTGATCAACGCCATCTCGGGTTCTGACCGCATGATCGTTTCCGATGTTGCGGGCACCACGCGCGACAGCGTTGACGTGCGCTTTACCCGCAACGGGCGCGACTATGTTTTTGTGGATACCGCCGGTATCCGCCGCCGCACCAAGATCACCGACAGCGTGGAAAAGTACTCGGTCAACTCGGCCATCAAGTCGAGTACCAAGGCCGACGTCACCCTGCTCACCCTGGACGCTGCCGAAGGCGTAAGCCAGCAGGACAAGCGCCTCATGGACATGCTCAACACGCGCAAAACGCCCTTTATGGTGCTGATCAACAAGTGCGATCTGGCCCCGCGCGATTCGCTGGACAGGCTCAAGAAAAACATATCCGAGATGCTGGCCTTCTGCCCGCATGTGCCGATTCTGAACGTGTCGGCCCTCAAGGGCACCGGCCTGAAAAAGATCCTGCCGCTGGCTACGCAGATTCACGAAGAATGCAGCGTGCGCATACCCACCGGCAAGCTCAACCGTGCCATGGAAGAAGTGCTGGACAAGCATCAGCCGCCCGTGGTCAAGCGCGTGCGCGCCAAATTCTTCTACCTTACCCAGGCAGAAACCGCGCCGCCAACCTTTGTGTGCTTTGTGAGCGATGCCGACCGCGTACCCGAAAGCTACACCCGCTATCTCGAGCGCGCCCTGCGCAAGATATTTGGCATTACGCACGCACCCATGCGGTTGCACCTGCGTTCCAGCCACAAAAAGAAATCAGACAAATAGCTCTGCACCGGGGCCAGCTGCAACAGGCTGGCCCCGCGCGCACCTGACGCAGAAAAAGAAAAACCCCGGCAGAACCGGGGAATAAAAACGCCAGCCGGGCAGGCTCGCGATACAGCTGTTTTACTGGCGGAGACGTATAGGGGTCGAACCTACCACAGACCGCAAGGCCTGCCACCGGTTTTGAAGACCGGGCGCCACACCGGTGACGAAACGTCTCCGCATGGGCGCACCATAGGGTAAAAGTCCTTTGCCCGCAAGGGGGTGCATGCATCCCGACCGGTTTCAAGCGCTCAACGGCATGCGCGGCAGTTTGCCCGCCAATGCCGCGCACCGAGTTTCGTACTATTGTAAGGCCTTTTGTCCATTGCCAATAGTATTTTATGCATTATAATCAACAAGACAGGCGCAGTCGCAACGCCTGCTGCATGGGTCGCAAATGCTTACGAACATTTGACACCGCCCGCATGCAGGTAGTAATTTCGTAACTGTGCTGGCCATATATACGGCCTGGCCGTGCGCCCCCGCGCGCGGAAAACGTAACGGAGGCAGTGTTGAATCAGATAAGTCGCAACCTGATGCTGTGGGCAATAATCGTCCTGGCGATGGTCATGCTCTTCAATATGTTCCAGCAGCCGCAGGGTATTACCCAGCGGGTGCCCTATTCGGATTTTCTCAGTCAGGTGGACAACGGACAACTGCTGTCCGTCACCATCCAAGGCCACACGCTTACCGGCAGAACCTCTGACGGCAAGATGGTGCAGTCGTATGCCCCACAGGATCTTGGCCTGGTGAACCGCCTTATTGAAAAAAAGGTTGAAGTAAAGGCCGAACCGCCGGAAGAACAGCCCTGGTACATGACCCTGCTCGTTTCGTGGTTTCCCATGCTGCTGCTGGTGGGCGTGTGGATTTTCTTCATGCGCCAGATGCAGGGCGGGGGCGGCAAGGCCATGAGCTTTGGCCGGTCGCGCGCGCGTCTGCTCAATCAGGAAAGCGCCCGCGTTACCTTTGCCGACGTGGCTGGCGTTGACGAAGCCAAGGACGAACTTTCGGAAGTGGTGGAATTTCTTTCCAACCCCAAAAAGTTCACCCGTCTTGGCGGCCGCATTCCCAAGGGCGTGTTGCTCGTGGGCCCTCCCGGCACGGGTAAAACCCTGCTGGCCCGCGCCGTTGCCGGCGAGGCCGGGGTACCCTTCTTTTCCATCTCTGGCTCCGACTTTGTTGAAATGTTTGTGGGCGTGGGCGCCTCGCGCGTGCGCGACCTTTTTGTGCAGGGCAAAAAAAATGCTCCCTGTCTTATATTCATTGACGAAATCGACGCCGTGGGCCGCCAGCGTGGCGCTGGCCTTGGCGGCGGGCATGACGAACGCGAACAGACCCTGAACCAGCTGCTGGTTGAAATGGACGGTTTTGAAAGCAACGAGGGTGTTATCCTTATTGCCGCCACCAACCGTCCCGACGTTCTCGACCCCGCTCTGCTGCGTCCCGGCCGTTTTGACCGTCAGGTCATGGTTCCCACGCCCGACCTGCGTGGCCGCCGTCGCATTCTTGAAGTGCACACCAAGCGCACCCCGCTTGCCGCCGATGTTGATCTGGAAACCCTGGCACGCGGCACACCGGGCTTTTCGGGTGCTGATCTGGAAAACCTGGTCAACGAAGCAGCTCTTCAGGCCGCCAAGCTCAATCAGGACCGTCTGGACATGCACGATTTCGAGTATGCCAAGGACAAGGTTCTCATGGGCCGCGAACGCCGCAGCCTGATCCTTTCCGAAGAAGAAAAGCGCATCACCGCTTACCACGAAGGCGGCCACGCTCTTGCGGCCCGTCTGCTGCCCGGCTCTGACCCGGTGCACAAGGTCACCATCATTCCGCGTGGCCGTGCTCTGGGCGTCACCATGCAGCTGCCTGAAGAAGACCGCCACGGTTACTCGCGTACCTTCCTGCGCAACAACCTTGTGGTGCTGCTGGGTGGCCGCGTGGCTGAAGAGATCATTTTTGACGACATCACCACCGGTGCTTCCAACGACATTGAACGCGTCACGCGCATGGCCCGCAAAATGGTGTGCGAATGGGGCATGAGCGAAGCCGTGGGCACACTTGCCATTGGTGAAACCGGCGAAGAAGTTTTCATTGGCCGTGAATGGGTGCAGAATAAAAATTTCAGCGAAGACACCGCCCGTCTGGTGGATTCTGAAGTCAAGCGTATTGTGGAAGAGGCGCACAGCCGCTGCCGCCAGCTGCTTGAGGAAAACCTGGACGCCCTGCACCGCATCGCCCAGGCCCTGCTTGACCGCGAAACAATCACTGGTGACGATCTTGAGCTGCTCATGGACAATCAGGAACTGCCGCCGCTCGACAGCAACGGCAAGTCCACGCCGTCCACGACCAAGGCTAAGCCTGCCAAGCCCTCTGCAGACTTTGTCATTGAACCTGACAACAGCGCACAGAGCACGGAATCCAAAACCGAAAACGCTGCTGAAAAGGCTGATCCCAGCCGGAACAACAGTAACGAAAATGACCGATAGCACTCGCCAATCCGCTTTTGTTAAAAGCGCAGACTGGCATATTCTTGGGGGGCGGGCGTTAAAGACGCCCTCCCCCTTTGGCGTAATGGGCATTGTAAACCTGACCCCCGACTCGTTTTATGACGGCGGCCAGCACGACAGCCCCGTACCCGGCATCAGGCACGCCCTCGCCCTGCGCGATCAGGGAGCGGACATACTTGATCTGGGGGCGGAATCATCGCGTCCGGGAGCGGCAGAGCTTTCACCCCGGCAGGAAACACAGCGCCTGCTGCCAGTTCTGGCCGGTCTGCAACGCGAGGCACCAACTGCCATTATTTCCGTTGATACGTACCATGCCGAAACAGCCGCCAGTGTGCTGCAACTGGGCGTATCCATCATCAACGATATTTCCGCATGCTCGTTTGATCCGGCCCTGCTGGACGTTCTGGTGCAGTACAAACCCGGTTATGTGCTCATGCACAGTCAGGGTCGCCCCAAGACCATGCAGCAAAATCCCCGCTATGACGACGTGCGCCGTGAAGTGCGCGAGTTTTTTGAATGTGAGATGTCACGTCTGGTGCGCGCCGGTCTGCCGGAAGACCGCATTATGCTTGATCCCGGCATCGGCTTTGGCAAAACGCTCGAGCACAACCTGACCCTGCTCGCCCACCCCGAAGACTGGCTTGACCTTGGGCGCCCCGTGCTCATGGCACTTTCCATGAAGTCCGTCTTTGGCGGGCTGCTGGGCCTGCCGCCGCAACAGCGGGGGCTTGCCACGGCCACGGCCACGGCCTTGCTGCGCGGCAAGGGTATTTTCTGGCACAGGGTACACGATGTTGCTGCCGCCCGTCAGGCCATGACTGTTGCGCTTGCTCTTGAGGGTCACTAAAGAACCGTTTTTAACTGCGAGCTGCCGGTATGGTGCGATTTTTTACAACTCGCCCTTTTTTCGGAATACTGCTTGTATCACTGACGGTTAACCTATTGTTAACATGGGTTTTGGTAGACCGCACCCAGCAGGTCAACCACGTCAAGGTTGAAAGCATAGCCCGCTCGCAGCGCGACAATCTGCGCAACGAACTGCTGCGCCTTGTTTTCAAGATAGAAACCCTCAGTACGCTGGTTATTGATGGCAACGGCCGCATAGAAGAATTCGAACGTGTGGCCGCCGCCCTGCACGACGACCACACGATTCAGGCTTTTGCCCTGGCCCCCGGCGGCATCATCACCAGAGTCTACCCCTGTTCGCCTGCCAACAACAAACTTCTGGGGCAGAACCTGCTTGGCCCCGGTTTTGGCAGCCGGGAATCCATGGCCGCCCGCCACGCTCCCCGGCTCACCCTCACGGGGCCTGTCACCCTGTCTGATGGCAACACAGTCCTGATAGGTCGCCTCTCACTTTATTTCAACAATTCAGAGGGCCGCGCGCAGTATTGGGGAACAGCCGCCATATTTCTGCCTTTTCCCGACGTACTTGAGGTCTCTGACCTTTACATATTGGAGAACCTGAACCTGCCCTACGGCCTGTGGCGATCAGGCAAGCAGAAGGATGAAAGGATTCTGCTTGCTGGCAGCCAGGAATCGGCCAGTGGCCCCAACCATATTGAAGTACCGCTGAATATTCTTAACACCCGCTGGGATATTCACATCGGCGCAGGCAAGGCCTGGTACGAATCATTGGAAACATGGCTGTACGTGGCCCTGAGCATTCTTTTGAGCCTTTTCCTTGCTGGTCTTGTGCAACGAAACCATGATCTTATGGGTATTCGTACCTATCTGGAGGCCATTGCCTACAGGGATCCCCTCACCGGCGCGCTCAACAGACGTGGCCTGTTTGATGAATTGCAAAAACGAGTCGCGTCTGCCACCTGTAAAAAATTTACAATATATTACATAGATTTAAATAATTTTAAAGCCATCAACGACACCTATGGACATGAAGCCGGTGACCGAGTATTGCAACTATTCACGGAGGTTGTGCGCGCACATGCGCACGTGACCCACGTTATGGGCCGGATCGGTGGAGATGAGTTCATTCTGCTGCTCAACGGCTCACCGGATCCAGAGCTCGACCAAGAGGTTTTTGAAGCCATGCGCAAGGATCTGCAACGGGGGCTGCCCGCACAAAAAATTTCCGGCCCCATAACGTTCAGCATGGGCCGAGCCGTCTATCCGGACGACGCCCAGACTGCAGACGGGCTGCTCTCTTGTGCAGATGCCAGCATGTACCTCGAAAAGGCACGCGCCAGGGCCCGGAGCTAGAACAGACTAACACGCGCAACACCCCGCCGCTGGTAGCATTGCCCACGCGCCCCCTTGCGCTCATGGCGAACCCGGCTGGCTCTTGCGCCCGCAGTATCTGCCAGGCAGACTCAGGCAGTTGTGCTGCGGTTGCACGATACACATAGCTGCAAGGAACACACCGTGTTTGAGCATATTGCCATAGACTGGCGCGATATCATGGACATAGCCGTGGTCAGCATACTGCTGTATCAGGTCATCCAGATGTTGCGCGGATCGCGGGCTCTGACCGTTCTGACGGGTCTGGGCCTGCTTACCCTGCTGTACTTTTTTTCCAATGCCCTGGGGCTTTACACCCTCACGTGGCTCTTGCAACACATCTTCAGTTCCCTGTTCATTCTGATTGTGGTCATCTTCCAGGCCGACATCCGTCAGGCTCTGGGTGAAATGGGCGCACGGCCTATTTTCCGCCGCTCGAGCAGCCAGAAACCTGGCGTCGATGAAGTTGTGACCGCCTGTGTTGAAATGGCCCGACTGCGGGTGGGCGCTCTTATCGTCATTGAGCGGGGCATGCGCCTTGGCGACATGATCAAGCGCGAGGGCGTACGCATCGATGCCCAGCTTTCGCGCCAGCTGCTCATGAATATTTTTTATCCCAAAGCCCCCATGCACGATGGCGCTGTGATCATCAGCCGGGGCAGAATTACTGCCGCCGCCTGCATTTTGCCTCTGGCAGAAGCCAAGGGGCAGAACTTTGGCACACGCCATCGGGCGGCCCTTGGCATTGCCCGCGAAAGCGACGCTCTTGTTATTGTGGTATCTGAAGAAAGGGGCGAAATATCCGTTGCCCTCAAGGGTGAACTTATGCGCGCCCTTGACGCGGCACGTCTCAGGCAGGTGCTTGATGAAATCCTCTGATCCCTCGCGCCGCCCGCCGCATCTGCTTTCCATGCTGCTTGCAGTGTTTATTGCCGTAAGCATGTGGTACATGGTCAGCGTTCGCGACAGGCTCGAAGCGCAGATAGAAGTAAACCTCGACTACGTGGGTATTCCCGCCAATCTGGTGGTCACGGATGGCCTCATCAGCAAGGCGGTCGTACGCCTGCGCGGGCCAGAAACATTGCTGCGCTCTGTAACACAGGGCAAAATCATTCAGGCCGTAGACCTTTCCAGCATCAAAAAAGGCACCACGGTTGTGCCCCTTTCTGCAGAACATCTCGGAGCCCGGTTCCGCGCGTTTGAACTTATCGACGTGCAACCACCGCGCATTGTGGTAAAGGCCGACAACCTTCAGGAACGCAGCGTACCCGTACGGGCGGTGGTGGATTCGCCCCTGCGCGGAGGCGCGCTGACGGTGGAAAATGTCAGTGTCACCCCGGCCACGGTGGTGCTGCGCGGACCGGAATCTGTCATTTCGGCCATTTCAAGCGTGCCGCTTACCATCATGCTCGACCCCAAGGCTGCAGGCTCGACCGTACACCAGACCATTACGCTTGATACGCCAAGCATGGTCACGGCCAACCCGCCCTCGGTGAAGGTGCAGTATACCATCACCAGCGGTCGAACCGTTGTTTCGCGCCGCTGCAAGGTCGAGCTTGCCAAGGAAAGCAGGCCCTTCTATACAGTGGAGCCCGACGAGGTTGCCGTTCTGGTGGAAGTGCCTGATGCGCTGGCCAAAAATGGCCGCTACCTTGGGGAAATGGATATTTCGCTCATCACACCCGACATTCCGCCGGGTGAGAGTGTCAAGGTGCCCTTGCGCTTCAAACTGCCGGAAGGCATGACTCTCTTGAACCCCGTTACGGAAGAAGTTACGGTAACAAGAAAAAAGAAATAGGTTGCGCTGGCTTGCGGCCTGGGTATCTAACGCCGCAGCCTAGCCCCCATACCGCGTTGCGGCCTCGGCCCAGCGCGGCACAAAAAACTCAAAACGCTGCCACAGCCTTTACAGGGCGGGCACAGCGTAACGCATACTCAGGCAAGGAGTCTTCATGGCTGAGCGTCTTTTTGGCACAGACGGACTGCGCGGCACGGTCAACAACTATCCCATGACAGTTGATGTGGCCCTGCGCCTTGGTCTGGCGGCGGGCGTGCGTTTTCGGCGCGGCAACCACCAGCACAAGGTGGTTATCGGCAAGGATACGCGCCTTTCTGGCTACATGTTTGAATCGGCGCTTACCGCAGGCCTGTGCGCCGCCGGCATGCACGTCATCATGACAGGCCCTCTGCCCACCCCTGCCATTTCTTTTCTCACCCGCAGCATGCGGGCCGACCTTGGCGTGGTTATCTCCGCCTCGCACAATCCTTTTCACGATAACGGCATCAAGTTTTTCGACGCCGAGGGCTACAAGCTGCCCGACATGACGGAAGACGAAATCTCCGCCATGGTGCTCGATTCCAGCTTCAAGTGGCCCTACCCGGAGGCGCGCGGTGCTGGCCGCGCCACCAAAATCGAAGATGCCGGAGGGCGCTATATTGTTTACACAAAAAGCTGCTTCCCCACGCAGTTGACCCTTTCCGGTCTGCGTATTGTGGTTGACTGCGCCAACGGGGCCAGCTACAAGGTTGCCCCGCTGGCTCTTGAAGAACTGGGCGCCGAGGTTTTCCGCATTGGCACAAACCCCGACGGTACCAATATCAACGAGCACTGCGGTTCGCTCTACCCAGAAGTGGTGGCGGCCAAGGTGCGCGAGGTGCGGGCAGACGTGGGCCTTGCGCTGGACGGCGATGCCGACCGCCTCATTGTTGTGGACGAACACGGCAATATCATTGACGGTGACCAGCTCATGGCCATGTGCGCCCAGGCCATGATGGCCAGAGGCGAGCTGCCCGGCAACCTGCTGGTGGCCACGGCCATGAGCAACATGGCGCTGGAAATTTTCATGAAGGACCACGGCGGTTCGCTGATGCGCACCAAGGTTGGCGACCGCTACGTTATGGAAGCCATGCGGCGCGAGGGCGCCATGCTTGGCGGTGAACAGTCGGGGCATCTTATTTTCCACAAATACAGCACCACTGGCGACGGTCTGCTGGCGGCCCTACAGATTTTGCGTATCATGCGCGAAAAGGACAAGCCTCTCTCGGAGCTGGCTGGCAGGCTCCAGCCGTTCCCGCAGGTACTTATCAATGTGCGTGTGGAAAAACGACTGCCCTTCGAGGAACGGCCCGCCATCGGCGAGGCTGTTGCCAAGGTTGAGGCTGACCTGGCTGGTCGCGGCAGGGTACTGCTGCGCTACTCTGGCACAGAAGCCCTGTGCCGCGTTATGGTGGAAGGCGAAAACCCCAGCAAGGTCAAAGCCTACGCAGAAGATCTGGCCGTTGTGGTTGAACGCGAATTACGCTGATTTTAAGGACATGCGGCAACCATCATGGAATTCTGCAAGGCATGCACTACTTGCAGAACAGCTGCCATGCGTATATTGCTTGCATCGTTTTGTCGCTAATCCGTATTGACTTGTCTACCCCACTTGGAGGCATGCATGAAGAATATTCGTAAAGTCGTCATTCCCGTGGCCGGATGGGGTACCCGTTCCTTGCCAGCAACCAAGAATATTCCCAAGGAAATGCTGCCAATCTACAACAAGCCCGTCATTCAGTACGTGGTTGAAGAGGCCCAGCGCGCCAATATCGAAGATGTGATTTTCGTGACCAACCGCGACAAGACGGTGATCGAAGACCACTTCGACTACAACCTGCAGCTTGAAGGTGTGCTTGAACGCGCCGGCAAGCTGGACAAGCTGGCCGAAGTGCGCAAGGTGGCCGAAATGGTCAACATCATGTCTGTGCGCCAGAAGCGCCAGCTTGGTCTTGGGCACGCGGTGCTGTGCGCGCGCGAACTGGTGCGCGACGACCCCTTTGCCATCATGGTGGGCGACGACCTCATGTTTGGCGGCGCACCCGGCATTGGACAGCTCATTGAAGTGGCCATGGCAGAAAAAATGCCGGTCATCGGCGTTATGGAAGTGCCGTGGGAAAAGGTGAGCCGCTACGGCATCATCGACGGCGACGAAGTGACTCCCGGCGTCTTTCGCGTCAAAAGCATGGTGGAAAAGCCCGCCCGCGAGGACGCCCCCTCGCGCATGGCCATTGTGGGGCGCTATGTGCTCACCCCCGACATTTTCGATTATC
This sequence comes from Desulfovibrio sp., assembly GCF_009712225.1. Lineage (NCBI taxonomy): Bacteria > Pseudomonadati > Thermodesulfobacteriota > Desulfovibrionia > Desulfovibrionales > Desulfovibrionaceae > Desulfovibrio > Desulfovibrio sp. Next base: position 79,941 of record NZ_WASP01000010.1, read on the forward strand.
TTGAAAAAGTCGAACCCGGCCACGGCGGCGAAATCCAGCTTACCGATGCCCTTCAGGCCATGGCGCAGGAAAGGGGTATGATGGCTGTGCGCATGTCTGGCATGCGCTTTGACGCTGGCGACTGGGCGGAGTTTCTCACCGCCAACATATACTTTGCCCTTCAGGACGAAGAACTGCGCTACGACCTGCTCAAGCTGCTCAAAAATTTTGTGCAGTTTCATTAAAAATATATCCACAGGCCCGAATCCGCGTGTCTCCTCCGGTACTGCCGGAGGAGACACGCTTGTTTTGCCCGTGCATCACACAAGAAATTTTGTCACTACGCAGAGGCTTGCCTTCGTGCCCGTATTGCGTAACTCTGCCCCTCATGTACGCCACCGTTGCCCTGCTCACTCCGCCTTACACCAGCCTTACCTACCTGCTGCCGCCCGAATTTCCCGCTGACTTCTGGCAGCCGGGCTTGCGCGTTGCCGTGCCGCTTGGCAGGGGAGAACGCTCTGCCCTGCGGGCCGCAGTGCTGTTGAGGGTAAGTCCCACCGCCGATATTCCTGAAGGCGTGGAGTGTAAAAGCCTTGCGTGGCCGCTGGAAAACGACGCACTGCTCCCCGCTGGACTGCTGGAACTGGCCGAAGATCTGGGCCGCCGCCAAGGTCTTCACCCTGGGCACATTCTCGGGCATGTACTGCCCCAGGGACTGCGCCTTGCCCGCGTACGGCTGCGCCACATTGAATCGGGTCAGGCTGCAGCGTGGACGCTTGCACGCATCCGTGAGGCCACACCGCAGCAACGGCAGGAGCTGGCGCAGGCCCTGTGCAGTGGAGCGGCCCGCATGCTGCCCCCCGGCACAGACGCCGCCAGCGAGGAATTCTGCCTGCTGCGGGTCGACCCGCCCTGGCCCGTGCGCCCCTCGGCCAAAAGGCAGATCGAGGTACTGGACTACCTGCACCAGCACGGCAGCGTGAGCCGCAGACGGCTTGTACAGTCCCTGGGGCAGGCCGTTGCTCCGGCGCTCCATACCCTGCTTGAAGCCGGGCATGTGAACCTCGCACGCGAAAGCGGTTTTGACGACGATGTCATCGACGCCACGGAACAAAGCCTGCTGCCCCCACCGCCGCTCCCATTCAGTCTCAATGATGATCAGAACACGGCGCTTGAGAATATGCTGGAAGCCCTGCACGCCGATATGGCGGCCTCGCGCCTGCTGTTTGGCGTAACCGGCAGCGGCAAAACCGCCGTGTATCTTGAGCTGGCCAAGGCATGTCTGGCGGCAGGAAAGAGCATTCTGCTGCTTGCGCCAGAGGTGGCCCTGGCCCACAAGCTGCGGCGCGACGCAACCTGCGCCCTGCCAGATGCCCCCCTGTTTTTTTACCACGGCTACCAGTCTCCAGCGCGGCGCGAAGCCACATTTCGCCAGCTGGCCCAGCACACGGGCCCCTGCGTGGTTGTGGGTACGCGCTCGGCCCTGTTTTTGCCCGTGCCGCATCTGACCTGCATTGTTCTTGATGAAGAGCACGACGGCTCGTTCAAACAGGATGAAAGTCTGGCCTATCAGGCCAAGGAAGTGGCATGGTTCAGGATTGCCCAGACCAGAGGGCTGCTGATTTTGGGATCAGCCACACCGGACCTCAAGACATTTTACGCTGCGGAAAACGGGCATCTGCCCAAGCTGAGCCTGCCGCGCCGTGTGGGCGGACGCGACCTGCCGCCGGTGGAACTGGTGGACATCAGCTCTCTCTCGCCTGCGTCAACCAGCATGGACGGCCTGCTGGCCCCGCAGAGCGAAGAAGCCCTGCGCGAAACCATTGCCCGCGGCGAGCAGGCTGTGGTGCTGCTGAACAGGCGTGGCTACGCGCCAGTCATGTACTGCCTTGACTGCAACCGCACCCTGCGCTGCCCACACTGCGAAATCGGCCTTACCTACCACAAGGGGCTTGAAAAGCTTGTCTGCCACTACTGCGGCTACAGCCGCCCCTTTCCTTCGCCCTGCCCCGAATGCAGCGGCATGAACTTTTTGCCCATGGGCGAGGGCACGGAAAGGCTGGCCGAGCGCCTGAGCGTGCTGGCTGGCGGCCCCGTGCTGCGGCTCGACCGGGACAGCACCCGCCGTCCCGGCCGCATGGAAGAAATACTGGCGGCATTTTCGCGGCAGGAGGCCCCCATTCTTGTGGGAACGCAGATGCTTTCCAAGGGGCACCACTTTCCGCTGGTTACACTGGCCGTGATCGCCGATGGCGACCTTGGCCTCAACCTGCCCGACTACCGGGCCGCAGAACGCACCTTTCAGCTGCTGGTACAGTCTGCCGGACGCGCTGGCCGGGGCGACAAGCCTGGCCGCGTCCTTATCCAGACGCGCGACGTAAGCCACTACTGCTGGCAATACGTGCGCAATGCCGATTATGAAGGTTTTTATCAGGCGGAACTGGCGCGCCGCAAACTGCGCAGGTATCCTCCTTTTGTGCGTTTGGCGCTCATACGCATTTCTTACGGCATCACCGAGCAGGCGGGAGCGGCAGCTCTGGGCGAACTGGCCCAGGCCCTGCGCGGCAAGGCCACAGAACTTGGCGTGCAGATGCTTGGCCCTGCGCCCGCTCCCCTGGCCCTGCTCAGAGGCCGTAAACGTTTTACATGCCTGATAAAAGGGCAGGACTGGCAAGCCATACGGTCTTTGTATTTTTTTGCCCTTTCGCAAAAAGCTTCAAGATTTCTGCGACTTTTTCTTGACCTTGATCCAATAAATATGTTGTGACACCCCATTACTGTTGGTGAGGGCGGTCCCCAGCCGCATACTTTCCGCGCCACAGCAGCCGTACCAGCGTGCATCAGGCAAGCCGGTTGGGTAGTTGTGCGCTTTTTTTGCAGCCTTAGCGGAGGAATTGATGAAGGTTTTTCGTGCGGTATGTTTTGCGCTGGCCCTCGTGGTTTGCTGCGCGCCCGTGGCCAGAGGTGAAGGTTTCGCCCTCAATGAATGGAGCGCAAGGGGTGTTTCCCTTGCTGGTGGTATGGTTGGTCGTGCTGACGACGTTTCTGCCATTGCCTATAATGCAGCAGGTATAACCCAGCTGCCCGGCACGCGGCTTATGGGCGGCTTTGCCCTTATCAGCCCTTCAGGCAACATCACCACCCAGATGGGTGGTCGCGAAACCAGCACCTACACCAAACCCGCCCTCTGGAATGCCCCCCACGCCTATGCCAGCCATCAGCTGAGCGACAACGCCTGGATAGGTATGGGCGTTTTTTCGCGCTTTGGCCTCGGCAACAGTTACGCCGGCGACTGGGCGGGCAAGTCCAATGTCTACGACATTGGCGTGCAGACCATCTCGTTTGTTCCCACCCTTGCCCTCAAGCTTAACGACATGCTTTCGGTTTCTGTGGGCGTAGAAGTCATGAACGCTCACATGTACATGGGCAATAAAATTTATACGGTCAGCCCCTCCAGCCCAACCAAGCCTTTTTATAATGACATGCAGCTCGAAGGTAACGGCTGGGGCTACGGTGCGCACCTTGGCCTGCACATGCGCCTCAATGACCAGTGGTCAGTGGGCCTTTCGTACAAAAGCCAGGTGACCATGAATATCAACGGCGATGTGGAATTTGCCTACAAAGGCAGAAACCTTGCCGCCTCCACCCTGCATCTGCCCCAGGCCAGCAACTGCTCTGCCAATACCGTTTTGCAGCTGCCCGATTCTGCCGCTCTTGGCATTGCTTACAAACCCCTCGACAACCTGAGCTTTGAACTGGGCACGGTGTGGACCCGCTGGTCTACCTACAATGCCCTGAACATCTACATGGACAACGGCTACAATTCCATCAACAACAAGGAATGGCGCGACGGCTGGAACTTCAACGCCAGCGTTGAATACAAGCCCCTTGACTGGTGGACCCTGCGCGCAGGTTTTTCGTATGAGACCCCGGTGGTCAACGAGAGCCACGCCGACTTTATGATTCCCACCAATGGCCGTCAGACACTCAGCGTCGGTACTGGCTTTAACTGGAACAACTGGACAATGGATCTTGCATACGCCCACCTGTGGATCAACTCTCTGGACTACAGCAGCACTGACGCCAAAGGCATTTCTGGCTCTGCTGGCATCACCGGCGGCAAATCCAAGGATGTTTCGGCCAATATTTACATGCTTTCCTTGAGCTACACATTCTAAATAGCGAGTTGCTTTCAAGCAACCCACTGTAATTACATACCCTGTCTGTCGGCCAGCGTGCCACAGCAATCAGTACCCGACTGTTTTGTACAAGCAGCCGGGTACTGATTTTTTTTACAATGCACTCAGAGTTTCAATCCGGAACAACAGACGAAACAAGAATGTAACACGCTAAAACATCATCGATATATATTACAATAGCTTAAAATATAGAAAAAATATTGACATTTTCTAATGATTGTTTCAACTTTAAAGCTGCCTTCTTTTTTGAAGGAAAGTACCTAGGAGGACTGTCATGAAACGCTTTATTCTTGCGTTGGCGCTGGTGCTGAGCTTGGCCCTGCCCAACATTGCCGCTGCCGAAGGCAACGGTATGTATCTGGCCCCCAAATTTTTGATGAGCTTCCAGAATTCTGGCCAAATCGAACGTTCCCGCGCTCTTGCTGGTTCGGGCGTAGACCAGTACAGCCAGTTCACCCTTGGTGGTGCCATGGCTTTTGGTTACGACTTCTGGCCCCAGCAGATGCTGCCCCTGCGTGCCGAAATTGAATTCGCACTGCGCGGCAACAACGAAAAAACCTGGAGCGACGGCGGCGCCGCCATCAAGCAGGTCAAGGGTACCTGGAACAGCTCTACCCTGTTTGCCAACCTGTTTTGGGATTTCCACAACGATTCCATCATGACCCCTTACGTGGGCGCCGGTCTTGGCATGGCCTTCAACTACGCTGGCTATGACTTCACCGACAACGCTGGTAACAAGTTCTCTGGCGACGAACGCTTCACCAATTTTGCCTGGAACGTGGGCGCTGGTGTGGCTTTCAACATCAACGAACATTTTGCCATCGACGCTGGCTACCGCTTTGTGAGCCTTGGTTACAACGATGTTAAGGTTACCTCTGGTGGCAACAGCTACAACGTGGGCAACCGCCCCTACAACAACGAATTCATGCTTGGCCTGCGCTACGGCTTCTAGCCATAGCACAGACCACGCGCCCCCAAAGGGCAGGTGCATTTCAGCGGAAACGCACTACAGTGCTGTGGACGCAGAGGCTGGTCATAGACCACCCAAGCTGCCCTGCGTCCAACACGAACAAAAACCCCGGCCATTGGCCGGGGTTTTTGCGTTGTGTACCCTGCCGGTTGGGACAAAACCATGCCCCAGGGGTTCGGGAACAAAACCTCAACACTTTCTTGATTTTCTTTTAAATCAGCAGGTTTTAAAAATTTACCAGCCAATCCCCCCTCAACAAATACGCATATCATCAAGGCGAAAATTTCTTTTTCCCTCTTGACAATCTGCCTTCCCTTACGGTGCGCATGGTTCAGTGCATACAACATAAAAAACAGAGTATAGATGAGAAAAACGAAGAAAATTCAAATTATCTTTGTGGAAAACATTTTTTTATCATGTGCAAAAATAGCCATATCAGCATAAAAGCGTTGCTGCTTAAGGATATCCTCTTAGGGGGCTGCAGGCCGCTAACTAAAAAATAGCTACTATTCAAGTAGATTAGCATATATCTCACTTGGGGATAAGAAAAAGGCCTCATGCCGCAAACGGCTCATAATCATCAATTGCCCCAAATTCTGATTTTGGGCTACAAGGCGGCATGCGCGAACAATGGTCAGAAATTTCTGAAAATCTCAAGAAAATGCTGCATTCCGGCGTTTTCAAGGTCTGGATTGCACCCCTGCAGGCTCAAGTGCACGCCGGGGGGCTTTTGCTTACCGCGCCCAATGCCTTTGTTGCCAGCTGGCTTGAAGGCAAGATGCTTGCTACCCTGCGAGAGGCTGCCGCCCCGGTTCTGGGTCTTGAGCCTGCAGCGGTGGATGTGCGTATCACCGCAGCCACCGATGCCCATGCGCCTGTAGCTTCTGCACAGGCAGCCAACGCGCGCCCTGTTGCCAACGGCCAGACCTCGGGGATCGTTCCCGCTGCGTGTGTGCAGCAGACCGCGCCCATTCAGCTTTCTGCCGCTGCAAATTCTGCAGCCATCAGCAGCCACGATGACACCGACTCTTTCGCGCACACGTCTGCCGTGCTGGGCTCTGCGTTTTCCGGCCTTGCGGCTGGCGCTGCCCCCGCCTATCAAGAAACGCCGCTACCTGCCGCCAGACCCCAGCTACAGGCCACCCTGCCCATAAGCAGCGCGCCCGCATACCGTCTGGCCACCAACTGGCGCTATTCTTTCGCCGATTTTGTTGTTGGCCCCACCAACAACATGGCCGTAGCCGCAGCGCAGGATGTGAGCCGCAGCAGTGGCTGTGTGCGTACCCTGTTCATGAATTCCGCTCCCGGTCTTGGCAAGACCCATCTGGCCCAGGCCGTTGGCCGCGCCATTGCAGAGGAACGCAGCGGCGCCCGCGTGGGTTACCTTACCGCCGAAGATTTTGCCTCGCGCTTCGTGGCTGCCCTGCGCACCCACGACATAGAAAATTTCAAATCACGCTTCCGCGACCTTGATGTGCTGCTGCTTGAAGACGTTCATTTTCTTCAGGGCAAAGAAAAGATGCAGGACATGGCGCTAGCCGTGGTGAAAAACCTTCAGGCCAAGGGCGGTCGGGTTATCTTTACCTCTTCCTTTTCTCCCCGCGACCTGCAAAAGGTCGACAGCCAGCTGGTTTCACATTTCTGCTCGGGCATTCTGACCGATATCGGCCGCCCCAACGAAGACATGCGCCGCCACATTCTTGAACGCAAGGCCAAGACGTTTCAGGTGCTTTTGCCCGATTCCGTTTGCGAACTGCTGGCCAGCCGCCTCGATGGCGACGTGCGCCAGATGGAATCGTGCCTCAACAGCCTGATCTTTAAGGCGCGCCTGCTCAATTGCGGGCTCAACCTTGATCTGGCCATGGAAGTGCTGAGCCAGTACGCCGAGATTTCGTGCGGCCCCGACCTGCCCACCATAGTGCGCCTTGTGTGCGAAAGTTACGGGCTCAACGAGCGCCAGCTCAACTCGCGCTCGCGCCGCAAGGAATGCGTTATTGGCCGCAATACCGTGTACTACCTTGCGCGTAAACACACAGAACTTACCCTCGAAGAAATCGGTGGCAAATTCAACCGCCGTCACTCCACGGTTATCAAGGGCATTACCAGCGTGGAACGTGAACTTTCAAGAGAAACAACCCTTGGCCGCCAGATTGCCAGGGCCATGAAACTTATCGAACGCAATGCGGGCATGGGCGCGTAAAGCGCCCTTCCGCCCGTCCCCCGCTTCCCTGCATTTTTTCCTCATCCTGCTCATCGCGCCCACAAACGATGCCGCGTTTCTTTATGCGCGGCCTTTCGCCGGCCATGTCACGCTTTTGCAATAAAACGTGCGGTTGTTGATGCATGTCAGCTTGGCCCGTATGGTTACAAACATGCGGGCCAAGCTGGCGAGCAGTGCGGCCAGTAATACTTTGCCCCGCTGTCAGGATAGGGCATGCTGGAAGTACACATCAGCCTGAAACGAGGCAACTTTGAGCTTGAGCTGGGCTTTCACCTGGCCGAATGCGGCATAGCTGTTATTTTTGGCCCTTCCGGCTCTGGCAAAACCAGCCTTATCAATTGCATTGCCGGGCTGGAAAAGCCCGATGCCGGTCGCATTGTCTGCCACGGCCAAACCTGCTTTGATTCAGATCTGGCAATAAACCTGCCTCCGGAAAAAAGGCGTCTTGGCTACGTCTTTCAGGATGCCCGCCTGTTTCCACACCTTTCTGTGCGCGAAAATCTTTGCTTTGGTCAACGCTTTCACCCGGTACCGCCGTCGCGGACAGTCCCGAACATTGACGATGTGGCCGACCTGCTCGACATCGGCCCCCTTTTGCACCGCCCCCCTGCCAATCTCTCTGGCGGCGAAAAGCAGCGGGTGGCCATTGGCCGCGCCCTGCTTTGCAGGCCCCGCCTCATGCTCATGGACGAACCGCTTTCGTCGCTGGACATGAATCTCAAGGAGGGGCTTTTGACCTACATCGCGCGTATTCCCAGCCAATGGCATGTGCCAGTGCTCTATGTCACCCACTCGCCGGAAGAAACCCACACACTCGGCAACAGCATGCTGCTATTGCGCAATGGCCGCCTTGAGGCCCAGGGAACTGTAGACGCAACCCTGTGCAAAGCCCGCCAGATGGGTCTTTTGCCCTGTAGCACCTTTAGCCTGTCAGGAGCCCCGCATGAAGCCCCTTGCCCTGCCTGAACGCTTTTGCCTGCTGTGCGCCCTGGTAGCGCTGCATCTCATTTTTGCGCAGGCGGCCTGCGCTGGAGGGCCAGCAATAACTACAGGCCTTGGCTACAAGCCCATGGTGCAGCAGCTGTGCGCGGCCTATGCTGCGCAGACTGGCATGCAGCCAACAGAGATGTACAGCGGCAACATCGGCCAGATCATTGAACAGGCCAGAGCTGGCAGCAGCGTAAGCATTATTGTGTCCGAAAAAGCCTCGTTGCAGGAATCTGGCCTTGCCTTTGCCGCATACAAGCCCCTTGGGGAGGCCGTGCTTGTGCTGGCGTGGCGCAAGGGGCTGCACCTCGCCTCGCCACAGGACCTCAACAGACCGGAATTTGCCAGAATCGGCTACCCCGACGCCAAGGCGGCCATCTATGGACGGGCTGCGGTGGCCTTCATGAAGGGAAACAATCTCTTTGAGCCCCTCAAGCCCCGACTTTCAATGCTTGCAACCGTTCCCCAGGTTTTTTCCTACCTTGTTTCAGGCGATCTTGATGCCGCCTTTGTCAACGAGGCCGTGGCCCGCAAACAGGGCGACAGCCTCGGCGGCTGGATGGAAGTGCGCGATGGCTACACGCCGTTGCTGCTGGTGGCTGGCGTGGTGGCAGGGCAGGATAACAATGCCGAGGTGCGCTCCTTTTTACAGTTTCTGAACACGCCCGAAGCCCAGCGCATACTTGCTGGCAACGGCCTGCGCCCGGTCCATGCAGCTGAATGATCTGTGGAGCGCCCTACGCGCTCCCGAGGTCAGTTTTTCCGTGCTGCTTACCCTGAGGATATGTGTTGCCTGCCTTGTTCTGCACGCCCTTGCGGCTATTCCCCTGGCCCGTCTGGGCATGGCAAAAAATGTGTACCTGCGACGTGTAGTAAATTTTGTCATAACCCTGCCGCTGGTTTTTCCTCCCATGGCCATGGGTTTCCTGCTGCTCATGCTTTTTGGGCGCAATGGGTGGGGCGGCATGGCCCTGCAACAGGTCTTTGGCATGAGCCTCGTATTTTCGCAGGGAGGCATAATCCTCGCCGCGTGGCTGGCTGGCTTGCCCCTGGTCATCAAGCCCGTGCAGACGGCCCTGACCAATCCCGACCTCTTACGGCTTGAGCAGGCGGCGCGCGTGTGCGGCGCCTCGCCCATCAGCTGTTTTTTTCTGGTGACCTTGCCCCTCATACGGCACGGTCTGGGCGCTGGCCTGCTGTTGGGCATCACGCGGGCCATGGGCGAGGTGGGCATCAGCCTCATGCTGGGCGGCAACATTGCCGGGCGCACCAACACCCTCTCACTTGAAGTGTTCAATGCCGTCTCAACGGGCGAATTCCAGCGGGCGGCCCTGCTCTGTTCCATGCTGGCGATCATCAGCCTTTTGCTGTATCTTGGCATCGAATGGTGTCAAAAAAGGTCATTTTAGGACAATGCGGCATTACGAGAGCCCGCTCGCGCCGTACAGCTCCAAACCACATTTCGCCCGCATTTTCAGGAGCAAGCCATGCACTTTACCTGTCCCGATACCTGGCTTGAGGGGCTGCTGGCAGACGATTGCCCCGGCCTTGATCTTACTGTGGAACTGCTGGGCATCGCCGCAGCACGGGGAACAATACGCTTTGCGCCCAAGGGCGATTGCGTGATCAGCGGTGTTGAACAGGCAGAGCTGCTGTTGCGCAAGTGTGGCCTGGCCGTGAACCGCACCGCCAAAAACGGGCAGAAACTTCAGGCGGGGCAGCACTGCCTGGAGGCCAGTGGCACAGCTGCTGCGCTGCACCGGGGATGGAAGCTGGGCCAGACCCTTATGGAATACATGAGCGGCATTGCCACCCGCTGCGCGCACATGGTCGAGCAGGCCCGCACCGTGAACCCCGCCGTGCGGGTCGCTGTTACCCGCAAAAACTTTCCGGGTGCAAAGGCTGTATGTCTTGAGGCCGCCATGGACGGCGGGGCCATCGTGCACCGTCAGAACCTTTCTGACAGCATACTTATTTTTGAACAGCACAGGGTTTTTTTGCCAGTCACGCCCCAGGCCTCGCTAAGGAACGTTGCTGCCATGATGGAAAAGCTGCGTTCCCGGGCACCAGAACACAAGATCAGCGCCGAGGTCGATTCGCTTGAGCAGGCCATGCTGGTGGCAGAAGCGGGCATAGACATTGTGCAGTGCGAAAAATTTGCCTGCGAATTGCTGGCCGAAACCGTGGGCGCGCTGCGCGCTGTGCGCGATGACATTGTCATTCTTGCGGCTGGCGGTATAAATGGCGACAATGCCGCCCAGTTTGCCGCCACCGGAGTGGACGTGCTGGTGACCAGCTGGCCGTTTTTTGGCAAACCGGCTGATATCAAGGTTGTAATGGAAAAAACTCCTACAGATCCTCAATAGCGGAGCACACAATGCCCTTTGTCAATATCAAGGTTACGGGCGGTTCCGAAGCCCCCACGGCTGAACAGAAGCAGGAACTCATCAAGGGCGCAACAGAACTGCTGCAGCGGGTTCTGAACAAAAACCCCGCCACCACTGTTGTTATCATTGAAGAAGTTTCCACAGACAACTGGGGGATAGGCGGCGAGAGCGTTACCGTACGCCGCCGCAAGCAGTAGACGGACAGCGACAGAATCAGAACGGCCCCCGGCATCAGGTTTGAGCCTGAGCCGGGGGCCGTTTGCATTTTTCAAAAACGGCGCACGCCGCATTACAGCCAGGTTACATCCAGCGCTTTACGTGGCGGCCTGAAATGGGGCGCAAGCCTGGGAAAGCCCATCATCTGCGCCGCATACACCTGCTCGTGCTCCTGTACGGCCACAAATTCCCGCAATTCGTGCGCCGCTGGGTGCGACAGGGCAAAACACACATACCCGGCCCAACAGCAGCCAACCTTGCGGGCATTGGCCAGCAGTTCCAGATAGGCGGCCGCAATGGCTGCATCCGAAGCGCCCCAGGGGCCCTTGGGTGCAACAATCATGGCAAGCTGAGGCGCGTGGCGGCAAATGACATCATAGCCAGCATCCCAGGTACGCACCAAGCTCTCTGCATGCACGGCCTTTGCGTTTACCGAATCCACCTTTGAAAGATTGCGCAGCCAGCTTATGACCAGCGTTGCAAGTTCTTCTGTTTTTTCAGGGGATTCCAGCACTATCCAGCGCAATTGCTGTGTATTTTTGGCCGTGGGCGCATAGCGGGCCGCCTCAAGCAGCTGGGTCAGCGTTTCGCGCGGCACAAGTTTGTTCCTGAAGGTGCGAACAGACCGCCGGGAAAAAACCAGTTCCTCGGCCTGTTCGGGCGTGGGCATGTTCTGCGGATTAAGAGGCTGGCTCTCCTGCGATGACAGGCCGGGAGCCGAACAGGCATTGGCCGGGCAAAATGCCATGCACTGACCGCAGCCAATACACACCTTGGCCTTGTGTGAAGCCATGGTGGGCAACTCGCCAACCTTGCCCTCAATGATCTGGATGGGACACACTTTTGCGCAAATGCCGTCTTTGCGGCACAGACTTGCATCTACAGTAAATGGATTCATACGTTCCCTGGCGTCTAACCGTCTGATCTGGATCATAAAAAGCCAAACCGCAAGTCATGCCTGCGGCTGGATAACTCCTTGTGACAAGGGGGCTGCACGCTGGCAGCCACTGTTTCAAAAATACGGCAAGCCGCATCAAAAGGCAAAAAGACGCATTCCACAGGGCCAAACCTGCGAGCATGCTCACGCCCCAATGCCAACAACTTGCAATATCAGATAATTATCGAGTGATCGAGCGCAAGCTACTGATGTACGTTGAGTATAAAAACAGCTCTCCATTTATTATTTTTTTGCGCGCAAACATTGGCATGCAAGGATTTTAACCCCATTTAATTCATGAATTCCAATTTGAGAATTAATTCTCATTGACCAAACTTATCATCTGGAAACTTGTTTTTTAAATGTCAATGTGGTAGTATTAATGCAACTTTTTTTGGGCAAATTTCCGCCTGAACGAGTCACTATTTTTACAAAATAGTGACCTTCGCATTTTTATCCTTTCTGCACAGCAAGTTAGTTATCTAAACTTTTATTGCGCGCTGCCGATAAGACAACCAAACTATTGCATATGGAGATATCTGATGCAATTACGTACAAAAGTATGCATTCCGATCGCCGCAATAACACTTGCCATTGGCATATGTTGTTATTTTATCATTCAAAAACAGTTTGAAAATCTCAACGATACAAATATACAAAATCTCGTAGAGGCCAAGTCTTCGCAGATGCAGCAAGCTATTGAACTGTGCAGCGAGCAGGCCATGCGCATGGCCGCCCTGATGAGCCGGATGCCAGAAGTTGAAGCGGCATACAAAAAGGCCATGGAAGGCGACGTAAACGACGAAAACAGCGCGGCATCACAAGAAGGGCGGGAAATGCTGCGCAAATCGCTCGCACCCATGATCGACGGCTTCACTGCCGTGATTGGCGAAAAGCCCCAAATCCACTATCACCTGCCGCCCGCGCGTAGCTTTGCCCGCCTGTGGCGCGACAAGCAGACCAAGAAGGGCGACAAGTGGGTTGATATTTCTGATGACCTTTCGTCCTTTCGCCCCACTGTGCTCGACGTAAACAAGAACGGCAAGGCCCTGTGCGGTGTCGAAATTGGCAGCGGCGGGTTTGAAATCCGCGGTCTGGCTCCGGTTACAGGCGTTGCAGGCAATCGGCTGGGCTCTGTGGAGGTGCTGGTCAGCTTCACCCATGTGCTTGAAGGCCTCAACACGGGCGCAGGGCAATCTGCAATGCTGTACATGAACCTTGAACACCTCAAGGTTGCCACCGGACTGCAAGACAAGAACAAGAATCCCATTGTGGCCGATTCTTACGTGCTCGTACGCGGCACCAAGGAAGGCAAGACCGAGGCTCTGCTGGACAAGGCTTTTCTTGACGCCTCCCGCAAAGGCTCCATCACCAGAATAGTTGGCTCTACCCTGCTTTCTGGCATGCCCATCACAGACTATCAGGACAGGCAGATCGGCATTCTTGTGTTCAGCACCGACCTTGCGGAACAGCAGAATATCATGAGCCGTGCGGGTATCATCATTACCACCACATTTCTCACCCTGCTTGTTGTGCCGCTGATCATGATATTTGTTGTTCTCAGTATTACGGTTTTGCGCCCGGTTCAAAATATTCGCCAGACAATTCAGGAAATTGCCGAAGACAGGGCCGTGCTGGCCAACCGCCTGCAATACCATTCCGGCGATGAAATCGGGGCGCTGGCCCTGTGGTTCAACAAGCTGCTCGACAAGATTGAAAGCATGCTCTCAGAAGTGCAGGGCTACAAGAACCTGCTCAATGCTGTGCCAGACCCCATTTTTGGCGTGGACGAAGACTACCGTATCATCATTGCCAATACAGCTACAGAGACCCTGCTCAAAAAGGATATAGACAAGCTCAAGGGGCAGTTTTGCCACGACAATTTCAACACTGCAGTCTGCCAGACAGAAGATTGCCCCATCGCTCAGTCAAAACTCAGCGGTTCGTTTATTCAGGCTGGAATCATCGACATTGGCTCTGGGGAAAAGCCCCACTTTGTACAGCCTGTGAGCGACGTTCTACGCGATGGTCAGGGCAACAGGATCGGCTATGTGGAGATCGCCAGAGACGTTACCAGTCTGGTGCTGAAAGAACGTGAAATTGAAGAAACCATGAAGCACATGCGTGAGGTCAACGCCTCTATCGCGCAAGCCTCGCACAGCCTTGCCGAAGCGTCTTCGCTCATGACCAACCGCTTCCATAAGGTTGCCGAGGGGGCCGACACCCAGAACCACCGCGCCCAGGAAACCGCCACGGCCATGGAAGAAATGACCTCGACCGTGCATGAAGTGGCGCAAAATGCCGCTGCGGCGGCCGATCAGACCGAGGATGCGCGGCAAAAGGCCCAGACCGGGGCTGGCATTGTTGACGAAGCCATTTCGGCCATTGCCGAGGTCAACAGCCACACCAGCACCCTGCTCAAGGAAATGGAATCACTCGAAACCCATACCCAGGGCATTGGCAGAATTCTTGGCGTTATTTCTGATATTGCCGACCAGACCAACCTGCTGGCCCTGAACGCCGCCATTGAAGCAGCCCGCGCTGGTGATGCTGGCAGGGGCTTTGCCGTGGTGGCGGACGAAGTGCGCAAGCTGGCCGAAAAAACCATGCTTGCCACCAAGGAAGTGGCCGAGGCGGTTACCGCCATTCAATCTGTAGCCCGGGGCAACATGCAGGAAATGCGCACCACCGTAGATACCGTGAGCCGAGCCACTGACATGGCCCACCAAAGCGGCACAGCCCTTACAGAGATAGTTGAAATCGTTGAAAATGCCAGCAGCAGCGTACAATCAATCGCCACTGCGGCAGAGCAGCAGTCTGCCACCAGCGAAGAGATCAACCGGGCCATTGTGGATGTAAAGCATGTTGCTGAAAGCACCAACAAACTGACCAACGAGCTGAACACCACGGTTGCCGAGCTTTCGCACCTCGCCGACCAGCTCAAGCGCCTTTCGCAGTCCTGATGCTCCCAGGCCGGGCCTGCCAGTTTCCCCCCCCCCCCCCGGTCCGCGGGGGGGCGGGGGGGGGGACTTCTTGACCTTTGATGCAAGATGCCCTAGGCACATTTGTGGGCCGATGCGGTTTTTCAAGGCAACACTGCGTATCCCATGTCCGAATCCACGGCCCTTGCACCCCCCATTCTCCAAACTGCTTCTGGCAGATGCCAAGCATTCCTGCCTGTAAGCCAATCAACCCCGGTGGCAGATCCAATACCTGCGCAGACAGGCATTCTTGCCTGAAATTACGATGCTCCCCTATGCTGGTTGAACATACAACCGAACAACCCAGCCGAACTGCCACACCGCCGCAAACGCGGCCATTGAGGTTTATTGATGAAAAATGTCGAACGCCTGCTCCAGGGAAATGAGTTTTTTCAAAAAAACTATTTCTGCAAGCATGAAGAAGAACTGCTTGATCTTGTCTCCAGCGGTCAGCACCCCAAGGTGCTGTACATTGGCTGCGCCGACTCCCGGGTTATTCCCTCGTTGATCACCAACACGCCTCCTGGTCAGCTTTTTGTGCTGCGCAACGTGGGCAACTTTGTGGCACCCTACAAACCCGACGAAGACTATCACGCCATGGCCGCGGGCATTGAATACGCCGTAACAGCTCTGAATGTTGAAGAAATCATCATCTGCGGCCACACCCACTGCGGTGCTATTGCAGCACTGTACAAAGACATTCACGATGAAGCCTTTGTGCACACGCAAAAATGGCTTTCGCTGGGCAAAAAAGCCAAGGAGCTGGCAAGTCTGGCCCTAGGCAAGGACGAAGAGCAGGAAAAACTGCTGCGCCTGACAGAAAAACTCTCCATCATTTTCCAGATCGAGAACCTTATGACCTACCCCTGTGTCAGCAACAAGGTGAGCAACGGAGAGCTGCACGTTCACGGCTGGCTGTACCATATCGAAACCGGCGAAATCAAATATTACGACCCAGACGAACACGACTTTTTGGCGCTGAAGAAATAGCGCCTGCGTAGCCGCACCATCTGCGGCCATCCTTCCAGTTCCAATTCCCGTCAGCGGGTTCTCCGGCAACGTGAGAACCCGCTTTTTTTGTAACCAGCCAGCAAAAAAACGGCAGATGTATGGGCACGCTTGTCAGTCACCAGCAAGTGATTATGTTTACATACAGATTCTTATGCAAACAAACGACGCACAAACCAGACCACAATGACATGACATTGAACAATAACCACAGCACATTACAGACAATACACACGTCATTGGCAAAGTTGCCTGCATTTCAATCCCAAGCCATGCACCTTTGCAGTTTGGCAGTATTGATGTAGTGTATATATGGCAGATCACCAAATGGCATGTTGTGGCAATTGCCACCAACACATTTTCCTCCACAGTCACCCGGAGGCCGCTCCCCAAGGAGGCCAATGATGACAGCCGTTAAAAGCATAAGCGCACAATCCCTGCGGCAAAAAGATCTCAAGCAGGCGCTGATTGTAGATGTGCGCACTCCCATGGAATTCGCGGAAAAACGACTTGCCCATCCGGCAACCCTGGCTCCGGTAACGGAGCTTGATCCTCAAATGGTTGCCTTGCGAAGCGGGGCATTGCCCAGCACCCCCATCTATACACTTTGCGCGAGCGGCAGGCGCGCGCAAACGGCAGCGGCCAAGTTTATCGAAGCCGGATTTACAGACATAACCGTGATTGAAGGCGGCCTTGCGGCCTGCAAGGAAGCAGGCTTTCCCACTGTTGGGCAGGGCCTGCCCAAGACGGGCGAAACCTCGCCCACCCTCGACAGGCAGGTGCGCCTTGTGGCCGGAGCGCTCACGGCCCTGTTTGTTCTGCTGGGGCTCTTTGCACACAAGGCATTTCTGCTTGGCGCGCTCTTTATTGGCTGCGGGCAGGTATTTTCTGGCCTTACAAACTGGTGCGGCCTTGCGCTGCTGCTCGCGCGCGCGCCCTGGAACAAAAAGGGTTGCACAGGCGGCGCCTGCCCCATCGGCGGGGGCAAAAGCCCGGGCGCAAGCTGCCAGTAGTGCTGTTTGCCAAGATTGCCAGAAATTCCACCCAAGCTTTTTGCAAAGGAGTTCGCCATGTCTGCACCCAACGTGCGCGGATTTTTTGATCCCGTTACAGCCACCTGGACATACGTGGTCTGGTCTGCAACCGACGCCCAGCGCCGCTGCGCCATCATAGACAGCGTGCTTGATTTCGACATGTACGCCTGCCGCACGTCCACGGCTTCGGCAGATGCCGTTATTGATTTTGTTCGCCAGCAGAATTTTGTGGTTGAATGGATTCTTGAAACGCACATTCATGCCGACCACATTACAGCTGCCAGCTATATCAAGGAAAAAATGGGCGGAAAAATCGCCATCAGCAAACACATGCTCGATATCATCGCCACGTGGACGCCCATTTTTCAAACGCAGGAGGACACTCCCGCTGACGGTTCGGCCTTTGACTACCTGTTCGACAATGACGAGGAATTCACCATTGCCGACATGCCCGCCAAAATAATTCACACCCCCGGGCATACCCCGGCAGACACAACCTATATTGTGGGCAATGCCGTCTTTGTGGGCGACACGATCTTTCTGCCCGACGTGGGCTCGGGGCGGTGCGACTTTCCCGGTGGCAGCGCCGACGATTCGTATGATTCCTCGCGCAAACTCTTTGCCCTGCCAAACGACACGCGAATCTACGTGGGGCATGACTACCCGCCAGAAGGTATGCGCGGCCCTCAGTGCATGGCCACAGTGGCAGAACAAAAAACCGGCAACGTGCGCCTGAACCAGCAGGTCGGCAAGGCAGATTTTGTAACCAGACGTCGCGCAGACGACTCGGGCAAGGCCGTGCCGCCTCTGATCTTGCCCTCGCTGCAGGCCAACATGCGCACAGGCAAATTTGGCAAGGCAGTTAACGGCATGCAGTATGTAAAACTCCCCCTCAACCGCATGTAAGAACGACGCCCAAACATCACAACCGAGCCCCTCTGACACGCAAACCTGCGTATCAGAGGGGCTGAATATTTAGATATGGCAGACACGCGGGCCAGCCAGAGGGGCACCCTGCCCTGCGCCTACTTTTTTGCGGCTTTTTTGTCCGTCTTCTGACCGTACAAGGCCTGCGCCAGGCCAACAGCAAAGGGCCCAGCCATGCCCGTGGGTGTGGTATTGGTCAAAACCACAAAGGAAATGCCATTTTCGCGGTCCATAAAAAAATGGGTTCCGTAAGCGCCGCTCCAGCTCAGGGTTCCTGCTCCAGCGTTGTACTCTGCTTTTTCGGGCTGCAACAGAACAGCACCGCCATAGCCAAAACCCCAGCCGGGGGCAACGACTTCATTCGTTTTTTTTGCGGTCGCACTCATGCGTTGCGAGTAGACGGAGCACACCTGATCAGAGGTCATGGCCGTGGCGGTTTCCGGCTTCAACACAGGGCCGCCGCCCGTACGCAGTGCTTCCAGAAATTTCAGATAATCGGCAGCAGTGCCCACCATGCCCGCACCGCCAGAGGGGTAGGCCTGATCGTCCAGCGCACGGCCGGGCTCATAGCGCGTGGCCGACACACCGTGAGGAACGACCTCGGTTTCTGCCATGCGATGGGGCTTGCCATCGGCCCACAGGTAGGCCGCGGCAAGCATCTCTGGCCTGTCGGCCACAAAGCCTGTGGAGGTCATACCCAGTGGCCCGGTAACGTACTTTTTAACCACATCGGGCAGGGAGTCGCCCCCGGCTCTGGAAACAACCTCGCCCAGAACATCAATGGCAAGGGAATATTTCCAGCTTGTGCCGGGCTCATAGTACAACGGCACTGATGCAAGCCGCCAGATATTTTCTTCAAGTGTGATGGTCGGATTATCCAGCCCGTCAGATACTTCGGCCTGCGCCATGGGGCCGTCTGCCGGTTCCAGAAAACCATATGACAGCCCGGCTGTATGGGTAAGCAGGTGCTGTATGGTAATGCCGTGCTCAACCTTGCCATGGTACATGGGAGTAAAGAAAGGAATCCAGCGGGTAACCGGGTCGTCCAGATCTATCATGCCCTGATCTGCCAGAGCCAGAGCGGCCACGCTTACAATGGCCTTGCTCATTGAGGCCAGACGAAAGCGCGTATCAAGGCTCATGGCCCTGCCATTTTCCCGGTCGGCCATCCCCACGGCCCGCTGATACACCAGTTGACCGTTACGGGCGGCCATCACCACAGCCCCCACAATTTTTTGCTGTGCAATTGCCTCGTCCAGCACGGCATCAAGGCGTTTTGCCAATGTGGCATCTGGCGTACCCACAGCATCGTGCTCATCACCGGTGCTGGCCGCTGCAGCGCAACGCACGCTTATACCGTTGGGCATGCCGTCGTTAATGCCGCCGCAAGGCCAAACGCTCAGGACCGCAAAAAGCGTTATAAAGCATGCCACGGCGCGTAGCCTGCCCCGGTGATCAGACAGACAATTGAACAATGTAATCATGCAGCCTCCCAGCGGGCATGTGCGCCCCTCGAAATTACCGGCAATTGAGCCACGTTTAGCGACATAAGTAAATAGCTACAGGGCGTTGGGCAAGCGCTTAACAAACAGATAGCATTCTCATATGATGGCCTATAAGCAGGAGGAATCCATGAACCCACTTTTTTCTCCCATCAAGCTCAAGGGCCTGACCCTGAACAACCGCATTGTCGTGCCTCCCATGGATCAGTATTCGGCGCAGGACGGCTTGCCCGGCAACTGGCACGTCATGCATTACGGCAACCTTGCCGCATCCGGGGCTGGTCTGCTGATTGTAGAAGCTACCGCTGTGGAGGCACCCGGTCGTATCTCACCGCAGGACATGGGACTGTGGAATGATGCACAGGAAGCCGCCCACAAGCACATGATTGATACCATACGTTCATATTCCGCAACCCCTCTGGGTATTCAGCTTGGGCATGCGGGACGCAAGGGTTCCACCGCCCGCCCGTGGGAAGGCGGCAAACCGCTGCCAGCCGACGGCGCAGGTTGGGAAATATGCGCACCTTCCGCCCTGCCCTATGCGCCGGGCCATCAAACACCCGCTGAGCTCACCACCGCAGATATTGCCCGGCTTACAAGGTCATTTGTGGCCTCAGCCCAAAGGGCGGTACGCGCCGGGTACAACTGTATTGAACTGCATGCCGCCCACGGCTACCTGATGCACGAGTTTCTCTCGCCTCTCAGCAATGTCCGCGCAGATGCATACGGCGGCAGCCTGAAAAACAGGATGCGCTTTCCGCTTGAAGTGCTGGAGGCCGTGCTCGCGGCCGTTCCGGCCAACTACCCGGTTGGCGTGCGCGTTTCCGGCACCGACTTTGTGGACCAAGGCTGGAACGTGCAGGAATGCGCCACCTTCGCCCAGGCTCTGGAAAAAGCCGGGGCAGCCTATGTCCACGTTTCTGGCGGTGGCCTTGCGCCAGAGCAGCGTATCAATCTTGCGCCCGGCTATCAGGTTGGGCTGGCGGCTGCGGTCAGGGCGTCGGTAACCAGCCTGCCTGTCATTGCCGTTGGGCTCATCACCGAGCCGGAACTGGCCGCCAGCATTGTGGTGTCAGGTCAGGCCGACATGGTGGCCATAGGCCGCGCCATGATGTACGACCCGCGCTGGGCCTGGCATGCCGCGGCCGCTCTTGGGCAGACCATTGCCGCGCCCTCGCAGTATCTGCGCTGCAAGCCGCACAACGTAAAGGACCTGTTTGCCTGAGCGGTTTGACTGCACACACATAAATAACCAACGGCCCCGCATCTTATAGGATGCGGGGCCGTTGATGTTTATAAAACGGCACAGGGCCGAAATTTCAGGCTGTCAGGGCTTGTTGGCCTTCTGGACGTTTGACTGGCTTTCTGCCCCGGAACTGTTTTCAGCGCCCGATTCAGAACTGGCGCTTGCCTCTGCAGGGGCGAAGGGTTGCGTTTGCGGCTGGGCATCTGCCCTGCGCAACTGCCAGCGTGTGATGGTTTTGTTGCTGAACATGCGCAGCGGAATATAAAAAAGAATAAACCAGAAAACCATGCCTGGCTGATTGCCAAACAGGGGCAGGCTAAAGGGCAGCTCCGGGCTGATCAGGCCAAAACGCAGTTTCATCCAGGCCAGCACAATGGGCACTGGCCACAGCGATGCCACAAACAGCGCGTTGCTGAGCGAAAAATAGTAGCCAAAGGCTTCGTGCCCCTGACGGTTCACGGCCTTAAAGGCCTCCTTGCCAGAATTCTGCAAGGCCGATTCGCTCAGCTCATGGTAATGGCGCATGTCGTCCTGCAGCTGCTTAAGACGCTTGCGGTGCATGCGCTGGGCCATGCGCAGGGTGGCAATGCCAATAAGGGCCGTCAGCAGGGCCAGGGCGGCTGTGCCAAAAAAGTAGGCTGCCTCTGGCTGCCCCACAAGGCGGTAAGGCAGCACTAAAAAGGGATCAAGCCAGACCAGTAGTTCTTCCATATGCTCAGCGGCTCCGTTATCCGCGCCGGGGGCCTTGTGCGGCACCGGCGCACGGGCGGGTGGTTGATTGTGAACAAAAGCAAACACTGCATCCCCTTGGGCTTGCCAGGGAGATGCAGTGCTTGTTCATATTTTCAGCACAGTTCGGGCAATGCCCGAATGCTAGCCGAACATCTTGATGTTGAAGAAGCCGCGCAGGATGTAATCCGTACCCACGTACAGGGCCAGCACGATGAACAGGCGCTTCAACCAGATTTCGGAGAAGAAACGCGAGGTGTAGGGGCCAACAATGGAGCCCACAGCGATACCGGCCAGTTCAAGACCAACCAGGTTCCAGTCCACCAGCGCGCCGTGCAGCATGAGGGTGGTGATACCGGTGATCATGCTGAGCAGCACGGCCAGAGCGGAGGTACCGGCGGCCAGATACATGGGCAGCTGGGTAACACTGGTGATGAAGGGCACGAGCAGGAAGCCGCCGCCCACACCAAGGAAGGCCGCGATGCTGGCGATAACCACGCCGCCCAGGAAGGGAATCAGCGGATTAAAGGAAAATTCCACGCCGCAGAAGGTGAACTGGCAGGTGGTGAAGGTAAACTTGATGAGCTTGACGCCCGTGGGCATGGCAGTGCCTTCGGTCTTGCACTTGGCGGCAGCTTCAAAAGCCTTGGCGGCTTCCTTGGCCTTGGCCTTGGAGCGCTGGCCGGCGGGCGAGGTTTCCCACATCAGGTACAGGCCCAGCACCAGCACGAAAAGACCAAAATAGCCCTGATAGGACGAGAAGTTCAGCTTGCCAGCGGTCAACGAAACAGCCGCGAAAGCACCCACAATGGAGCCGAGACCCAAGGCAAAGCCCAGGGGCAGCACAAGGCGCTTCATGCGGTAGTAGCTGAACGTGCTGATAACGGCAGAAAGACCGGCGAGCATCTGGTTGGAGGCGCGCACAGAGTCGGTAACGGATTTGTTGAGCGGGGTTTTGCCAAAAGATTTGGCATACGCGCCAAGGCCGTGCACGGTCATGTGGCCCACGCCAGCCATAACGCCGCCAAAAGCGCCCACGGTCGAGAAAATCCAGCCCACCCACAAGGCCCAGCCAAAGGCCAGAATCATGTTGACCTTGGGGCCGCCGGGGATACCCAGATAGCCGGGTTCGGCCTGCATGTTCAGGGTTTCAGGGGCAGTTTCCACCTGTTTGGCAATGGCATTGGCAAGCACACTGCCGTCGGCGGCAAAAGCGGCGCTGGCGGCAAGCACCGCAAGCGAGGCTACTAGGCCCATAAGTATCCATTTGTTTTTCATTCCAACTCCTCCCGATCAACGCTGCACACGCAGCGGATTATAATACCGGAAAACGCCCCTCAAAGCGGATTCCTAAAAAAACACATGTACCCACGTGAGCAGCATCTGTGGAAAAACGCCCCACAGTACCACACCTGCCAGACAGAACAGAAGAACCGCCCTCACTCCCGCACCGCCCGAAGCTGCCTGAACAGGCACGGGGTGATTTGCCGGGGCGTCCTGCATATACATGCGTCGTGCCACTCCAAGATAATACCAGGCCGAAATGGTGCTGCTGACCACAGCCACAAGCACCGTCAGGGTATACCCAGCCGAAAAGGCTTCTTTAAAGAGCATGAATTTGCCCATAAAGCCCGCAGTCGGCGGAATGCCCGTCAGCGAAAAAAGAAAGACCAGCATGGCCGCAGCCAAAGCAGGATGATGCGCGGCAAGGCCAGCGTAGTCATCCAGATCTTCCCCCGCATCGGCCAGAGGATTATTGCCCAGTTTTTGCCCGTGCACGGCAAGGTAGCCCATAATGGCAAAGGCCCCCATATTCATGCACAGATAAATGGTCAAATACGCCGCTGTGGCGCGCAAGCCATCGGCAGTACAGGCGGCGATTCCCAAAAGCGCATAACCCGCGTGGGCTATGGCAGAATACGCCAGCATGCGCTTGAGGCTTGTTTGCATTACAGCGGCAATGTTGCCCAGAAGCATCGTCAACGCGGCCATAAAGGCCAACGCCCCGCTCCACTGCGTGCCCATCTGCGGCAAAGCCATGACCAGCACGCGCGCAAGTACGGCAAAGCTGGCCGTTTTGGCCGCCACCGACATAAAGGCGGTCACGGTTGTGGGCGCACCTTCGTACACGTCTGGAATCCACACATGGAAGGGCGCGGCTGCCACCTTGAAACCCATGCCTGCCAGCATGAGGGCCAAAGCAACAACCAGGGCGGGCAGCGTTTGCCCGTTAGCGGCAACAGGCAAGGCAGCGGCAATCTGCGTCAGCTCCGTGTGCCCGGTAAGCCCATACAACAGGGACATACCGAACAGCAACAGGGCCGAGGCAAAACTGCCCATCAAAAAGTACTTGATGGCCGATTCACTGCTGCGGGTATCGCCGGTGCGCAGGGCAGCCAGGGCATAAATGGGCAGTGCCATGAGCTCAAGGCCCAGATAAAGCACAATAAGATCGCCCGCCGATGCCATGATGCACATGCCCAGTGTTGAACATACCGCAAGGCAGTAATATTCCCCCTGGCGCATTTGGGCATGTGAAAAAAAACTTTCGCTCATTAACGCCGTAAATGCAAGTGCCATGACGCAAACAGCTTTAAACAGTGCACCAAAGCCATCGGCGCGGAACATTCCGTCAAAAGCAGTAACTCCACCGCCACCAGAAACCGCCACAATGGCCGCCAGAGTCGCCACTGCGCCAACTACTGTCAGCCATTGCAGAAAGGCCCGTTCGCGCGGAAAAAACATATCGCTGCACAGCAAACCGATGGCCGTGACCAAGAGCGTCAGCTCCGGCAAGAGGGCCGGGATATCTTTCAGCAACGGCAGAGCCGAAAGAGGCGCTACGGATATGGCTGTCATGTTAGCTCCTATGGTGTTGCCCTTGTGCGGCCAAGCACAATACCCCTGTGGGCTGCCGCCTTGCCAGCGTCCCGGGCCGGGGCCGCAAATATTTACCGGGCCGTGACAGCAGGCGGCATGCACCGCCCGCGTCGCAGCTGCTAGTAACTGGAATAAGCCGCAAAAGCCTGCTGGGTATTCGCCACCAGATGTTCCACCGTGGCGTGCATGTATTCCAGCAGCGCATTGGGGAAAATACCGATGCCAATGATCAGCACGGCCATGACCAGCAGTATGGCAACCTCGCGCAGATCAAGTCTTTCGCCTATCAGCCCGCTTACGGTTTCTGAAACCTGACGGAAAAACACCCGCTGATACAGCCACAGCATGTACCAGGCGCCCAGTATCAGGCCCGACGATGCGACCACCGCCGCCCACGGCGCGCGTTCAAACCCGCCGAGCAGGATCAGAAATTCGCCAACAAAACCGTTGGTGCCGGGCAGGCCCACAGCCGCCAGCGTAAAGAGCATGAAAAAGGCCGCCAGCAACGGCATGACCGAGGCAAGACCGCCGTAAACCCTTATTTCACGTGTATGGGTGCGGTCGTACAGCATGCCCACGCCCAGAAAGAGCGCGCCTGTCACAATGCCATGGTTGATCATCTGCAAAATGGAGCCTTCCACGCCCTTTTGCGTAAGGGCAAAAAGGCCAAGGGTCACGAAGCCCATGTGGCTTACCGAGCTGTAGGCAATGAGCCTTTTGACGTCAGTCTGCGCAAGGCAGACCAGCGCGCCGTACACAATGGCAATGACAGAAAGCACCAGCATCGGTTTGAGCAGCACCCACGCCGCATAGGGAAACAGCGGCAGGGAAAAGCGCAAAAAGCCGTACGCGCCCATTTTGATGAGCACGCCCGCCAGAATTACCGAGGCTGCCGTGGGCGCTTCGGTATGTGCGTCGGGTAGCCACGTATGCACAGGCCACATGGGAACCTTGACCGCAAAGGCCGCAAAAAACGCCCAGAAAAGCAGCAGTTGCAGCCGGGGGTCAAAGGTGTTGCGGGCAAGGACTGCGACATCAAAAGTATGCCCGCCCTTGAGGTACAGCGTAATGATGCCAAGCAGCATGAGCAGGCTGCCCAGCAGGGTGTACAGAAAGAATTTTACCGTGGCGTAAATGCGGCGCGGCCCGCCCCACACGCCGATAAGCAGAAACATGGGAATGAGCATCGCTTCCCAGAAGATATAGAACAGCATGAGGTCTGTGGCGCAAAATACGCCCACCATGGCGCTTTCAAGCAGCAACAGGCTGATGAAAAATTCCTTGGTCTTGACCTTGATGCTTTTGTACGAAACCGCCACGCCCATAAGGGTAATAAGGGCCGTCAGCGGCAGAAACAGTACGCTTATGCCGTCCACCCCAAGGGCGTAATTTATGTTCAGGCTCTCGATCCAGGGCTGGTTTTCCACCAGCTGCATCCGCCACAGACTTTTGTCAAAGCGGCTCAGGGCCACAAGGCTGAGGCACAGCTCAAGCAGGCACACGGCAAGCGCGCCAAGCTTGATGGCCAGCTCGTTACGGCGCGAAACAGCCAGCAGGGAAAGCCCACCCGCCAGAGGCACAATGATGAGCAAGGAAAGAACAGGTACAGACATGCGATCTCCCCGCCGTGGTTAGGAAAAAATGCCCAGTTGCAGCGCCAGCAGCAGCGCGGTAACGCCGCCAGCCAGCCATGTCAGATAGTGCGCCACCTGCCCGTCCTGAAGCCTGCGCAGGCTTGTGGAGAGTCTGCCGATGGCGCGCGGCACGCCGTTGACCACGCCTTCTATGCCGCGCGTGTCCACCACGCCCAGCAGCACCTTGTCTGCCAGCCACAGCGCGGGGCGCACCAGACAGGCCACATAGATTTCGTCCACCCAGTACTTGCGCGAAAACAGGCGGTACAGGCCCGAAAAGGCGCTGGCCACCCTGCCCGGCAGTTCCGGCCTGCGGCAGTACATAAACCATGCAAGGCTGATGCCCGCCACACCCGCAGCCACAGAAACCGCCATGAGCCCAAGCTCTCCAGCCTCAGAAACATGCATATGCGGGTGCCCCGTAACCGGCGCGAGAAACTCTGCCCAGTGGTTGGAACCGCCCAGCACATGCGGAATGCCCAGCCAGCCAGAGGCCACAGCCCCCACGGCCAGAACCAGCAGGGGAACAGTGACCACAAGCGGCGATTCATGCAGATGATCGCGCTGGTGATGCGTACCCCGAAACTCGCCCGTGAACACACTGAAATACAGACGGAAGGAATAAAAAGCCGTCATGAATGCCACCAGCACGCCTACGCCCCAGGCCAGATAGCCCGTGAACGTCCCGGCGTTGAAGGCCATAAGCAGAATTTCATCCTTGCTGAAAAACCCTGCCAGCCCCGGCACACCCGCAATGGAGAGTGAGGCCAGCAAAAAGGTTGCGTTGGTCACGGGCATGTATTTGCCAAGGCCGCCCATGGAACGCATGTCCTGCTCGTGGTGCATGCCCAGAATCACCGAGCCACAGCCCAGGAACAGCAAGGCCTTGAAAAAAGCGTGGGTAAACAGGTGGAACACGCCCGCCCCGTAAGCACCCACGCCGCAGGCAATAAACATGTAGGCCAGCTGGCTGATGGTGGAATAGGCCACCACCCTTTTGATGTCTGTCTGGGTAAGGGCGATGGTGGCGGCAAACAGGGTTGTTACCGCGCCCACCACGGTAATTACCGCCAGAGCTGTGGATGAGAGGGCAAACAGGGCATTGCAGCGCGCCAGCATAAACACACCCGCCGTAACCATTGTGGCCGCGTGGATGAGCGCGCTCACCGGGGTGGGGCCTTCCATGGCATCGGGCAGCCACACATGCAGGGGCAGCTGGGCAGACTTGCCCACCGCGCCGCAGAACAGCAGCAGACAGATGAGCGTGGGAGCGCTGACCGTATAGCCGCACAGGGTGAAGCTCATGCCCTCAAGCACGGTTGCCTGGGGCAAAACGTCCGCATAGTGCAGGCTGCCAAAGATGGTGAAGATGCAAAACAGGCCCAGCAAAAAGCCAAAGTCGCCAAACCTGTTGACGATAAAGGCCTTTTTGCCAGCGTCAGAGGCAGAATCCTTTTCATAGTAAAAACCGATGAGCAGGTAGGACGAAAGGCCCACAGCCTCCCAGCCAAAGAAGAGCTGCAAAAAGTTGTTGCCCATGACAAGCATGAGCATGGAAAAGGAAAACAGGCCAAGATAGGCAAAAAAGCGGTAGTAGCCTTTTTCACCCCGCATGTAGCCCACGGAATAAATGTGTACCAGGGTGCTCACGCTGGTAACCACCACCAGCATCACCGCCGTGAGCTGATCTACCAGAAAGCCAAAGGTCACGCGCAGGTTGCCAGAGGCTATCCATGTGTGGATATCGGAGTTGACCACAGTGCCGCCCAGCACATCGCGCAGGGCCATCAGGGCGCAGACCAGCGACGTGGCGATACCCGCAATGGGCAGCCAGTGCGCTCGTTCGCCCCAGTAGCGGCCACAGATCAGGGTAAGCACAAAGGCCAGCAGGGGGCAAAAGGGAATAAGCAGCAAATATATTGGCATGTTACCCCCGCATGATGGTGATGTGTTCACTACGCACGCTTCTGCGGCTGCGGAACAGGCAGATCACAATGCCCAGCCCCACGGCTGCCTCGCAGGCGGCCACGGTAATGATGAACACGGTAAAAGCCTGCCCGCGCAGTGCGTCCATAAAATAGCTCATGGCAACCAGATTGAGGTTCACGCCATTGAGCATCAGCTCGAGCGAAAGCAGCATGACAATAACATTGCGACGCGTGAGAAACCCGGCCACGCCTATGCAAAACAGCACCGTTGCCAGCGCCATGTACCACGAAAGGGGAATCACGCCGCGCCTCCTTGGTCTTTATTGCCGCACGCGCATGTGCCGCCCTCGCCCGCCTGAGTCTGAATCTCGGCATCTGTGGCAGAAGGTTGTTTGCGCGCAAGGGTCAGGGCCGCCACCAGCGCTATGAGCAGCAGCACGCCCGCAATTTCAAGCGAGAGAAAATGGTGGGTAAACAGCTCGCGGCTCAGGGCTCTGGTGTGTGTTACCTCGCGCAACGTTTCCAGCGGCCACGGTCCCTTGCCACCCGGCACAAAACCAGCCACGCCCCACAGCATGCCGCCGCACAGGGCAGCAGCCAGCGCGTAGCCCACAATGGGTTTTGGCGTAAGGGCTGGCAGGCGCAGTTCTTTTTGCAGGTTCACCAAAAAGAGCACAAAGAGGTACATGACCAGAATGGCCCCGGCGTAAACGATAATCTGTATGGCAGCCAGAAATTCAGCCTGCAGGGTCAGGTACACTGCCGCCATGTGGAAAAAGAGCACCAGCACAAGCAACACGCAGTGGATGGGATTGCGCAGAGTTATGGCCAGCACACCGCACACCGTTATGACAAAGGCGCAGTAGAGAAAAAATATTTCACCAAACACGGTTCCACCTCCGCAGTGGACTTGCGCTCCGTTCCAGAATGCCTCTGTGTCGAGGCCAAGCTTCCATCTGGCCCGCCTTTGCGCTTGGGTATGCCACGTTCAAAAGCCAGCTCATGCCTCTGCCCCGCCCTGCCCCGATGTGGGGCTTTTCTGATTCTGGGGGCTTTCTGCATTTTTTTGCACGGTACGGTGGTTTACACCCACCCACTGCTCGGTTCCGTTCCATTCCGAATCCACAGGCACGCGCTTGGCATGGGCAAGCATGCCTTCGGGCATATTGCGGGGACGGCACAGGGGGTTCACGTAACCTGCCATGTCACCCTTTTGGGCAGCAAAGTCGTCCCAGTTATCCAGCAGGGCCTGCTTGTCAAACCTGAAGGCGGCGCGACCATTGGCGGCGTAGGCATAGACCTCTGTAAGCACGATGGCGTTTACCGGGCAGACTTCGGCACAGTAGCCGCAAAAAATGCAGCGTAAGGCGTCAATATTGTAGGCATCTACCACGCGGCTGTTATCTGCGGCGCGGCTCCAGCGAATGCGTATGCAGTGCGAGGGGCACACGCGCGCACAACGCATGCAGGCCACGCAACGGCTTTCACCGGTTTCGGCATCGCGCACCAAGGCATGCCGCCCGCGAAAGCCAGCGGCAACCACCGGTTTTTCTTCCGGGTACTGACGCGTGATGGGTTTGTTGAACATGCGCCGCAAGGTCAGAGCCATGCCCTGGGCTATTTCTGTCTGCAACAGGGTTTGCAGCCAGTTGCGAGGCGCTTTGTACTGAATCTGCATCATTGCTCTCCTCATCAAGGGCCTAGGGCCTGTTAACACTATGAGAAATTTTGTTCCCTACCAGGAAAGGAGCCTTTTTATGAAGAGAGTGTACTCTTCCGGTACTCGACCGGAATAAAAAGGCTTCCTGACGCAGGCAGAGGGGAAAGGAGCCATAGTATTAACAGGCCCTAACCCAGCAGGGCCTTGCCAAGGGCTGTGATAACAATATTGAAGAGCGCCAGGGGGATCAGCACCTTCCAGCCGAGAGCCATAAGCTGGTCGTAACGGTAGCGGGGCAAGGTCGCCCGCACCCAGAAAAAGAAGAACATGACCCCGTAAACCTTGAGCACCAGCCAGAACGGCGGGAAAAAGCCCACCTCGACCGGGCCGCGCCAGCCGCCCAGAAAACACACCACGCCCACCGTGGCCATCACAAACATGGAGGTGTATTCGGCCATGAAAAACAGGGCGTAGCGCATGCCGCTGTATTCCGTGCAATAGCCGGAAACAAGCTCGCTCTCCGCTTCGGGCAGGTCAAAGGGAACACGGTTGGTTTCTGCCAGCATGGCCACGCAAAAAATGAAAAAGCCAATGCACTGTCGAAAGGCGAACATGCCAAAAAATGACTGCCCCTGCGCCGCCACAATGTCGCCCAGATTGAGCGAACCAGAGAGCAGCATCACGCCCACAAGGCTCAGACCCATGGCAATTTCGTAGCTGATAACCTGAGCCGAAGCGCGCAGCCCGCCAAGAAAGCTGAATTTCGAGTTGGAGGCCCAGCCCGCCAGCACCACGCCGTAGCCGCCAAGAGAACTCATGGCAAAAACAAAGAGCAGGCCGATATTGATGTTGGAGAGCGCCCAGCCCTCTGCCCACGGCAGGATTGCCAGCGAGGCAAAGGCGGGCACAAGGCAGATGATGGGGGCCAGCATGAAAATGGGCTTGTCTGCCGCAGAAGGAATGATGTCTTCCTTGAAAAAGCTCTTGATGCCGTCTGCGATGGGTTGCAGCAAACCAAGCCAGCCCACCCGGGTTGGCCCCATGCGCATTTGCATATGACCGATGACCTTGCGCTCAAAGTATGTGGCGTAGGCCACATGCAGCAGCACAATCACCAGAAGCACGACAAGTTGCAGCACAATTACCAGAACATTCATGGTTTCCCTGCCAGATTTATTGTAGCCGTAAACCCGTTATTATCCTTGGCCGTTTCATTGCTGAAAGGCCCTAGCGGTCTGATTCTCCCAGCACCACGTCCATGCTGCCGATATTGGCGATGAGGTCGGCGATCAGCCCGCCGGGGGCGATGCTGGCCAGCGCTCCAATGTGGATGAATGACGGCCCGCGCACGTGCATGCGGTAGGGCCTGCTGCTGCCGTCGCTTACAAAGTAGAAGCCAAGCTCACCCTTGGGAGCCTCGGTGGCCACATACACATCGCCGGGCATATAGATGTTGTTGCCGTGTATGACCTGCCGCAGGCTGCCGCCCGCAAGCGCGGTTTCGGGCTGGCTGCGCCACTCCCTGTAGGGCATGAGCAGGTCGGGGGCATCGGCGGCAAGCGTTGCGCCGGGGGGCAGATTGTCCACACACTGCTGCAAGATACGCACAGACTGGCGCATTTCTTCCATGCGGCAGCGGTACCGCGCGTAAATGTCACCGTCGCTGCCCAGAGGAACTTCAAAATCCACCAGATCATAGGCATCATAAGGTTCGTGCTTGCGCACGTCGTAATCCACGCCCGAACCGCGCAGGCAGGCCCCGGTAAGGCCCAGCGCCAGCGCTTCATCGCCGCTCAGAACGCCCACGCCCACAGTACGCTGCAACCAGATGCGGTTGGTGTCGAGCAGGGTTTCGTATTCTTCAATGCGCTTGGGAAAGATGTGCAAAAAGTCCTGCAAACCACCCATGAAGCGGCCGGTCACGTCCTGCCGCACGCCGCCGATACGCGGGTAGGTCAGGGTGAGGCGCGCGCCGCACAGGTCTTCAAACAGGTCGAGCAGCATTTCGCGCTCGCGGAAGCAGTACAGAAAAACCGTCATGGCCCCGATGTCGAGCGCATGGGTGGCAAGCCAGAGCAGATGCGAGCACAGGCGCGACATTTCGCAGGCGATGGTGCGGATGTAACGGGCGCGCATCGGCGCTTCGACGCCCAGCAGTTTTTCTACCGCCAGGCAGTAGCCCGTGTTGTTGGACATGGCGGCGATATAGTCGAGCCGGTCTGTGAGGGTGAGGGCCTGCGCGTAGGTGAAGGTTTCCGCCATTTTTTCAAAGCCACGATGCAGATACCCCACCTGTGGGTCGCAGCTAAGAATGGTTTCGCCCTCAAGCTCAAGGTCAAGGCGCAGCACGCCGTGCGTGGCGGGGTGTTGCGGCCCAAGGCGCAGGCTGGTGCGGTCTTCGTCGCCTTCGTCAAAGCAGTCGAAGTCATCCTCGCCTTCCGGAGCGTTGCCGCCCAGCAGCTCCTGCATGCTCTGCCGCCCCACGGGCTGGCCGTGGCGCACAGGGCATTCAATACTCTCTTTGCGAATTTCGCTCATGCCTCGTCTCCTCCCTGCCAGCTCAGGGCGTCGGCCTCTTTGGCGCGCTCCCGCAGCTCGGTCAGGCCCGACCACTCTGGCACGCCACGCAGGGGAATGCGCACGGGGTAGGTTTTGCGCAGCGGGTGGCCCTGCCAGTCATCAGGCAGTAAAATGCGGCGCAGGTCGGGGTGCCCCTTGAAATGTATGCCCATGAGGTCAAAAACCTCGCGCTCAAGCCAGTTTGCCACGGGCCACAGCGGCACGGCAGAATCAATGCCCGCCTCGGGGTCTTCCAGCTGGGCGCGCAGGCGCAGGGCCACGCGCTGCGTGACCGAGTACAGGTTGTACACAACCTCGAAAGCACCAAGGCCCTGTTCGTGACGACGGCTGTTGTCCACCCCGCAGAGCGAGCGCAGGTGCATTAGGCCAAGCTGCTGCCTGGCGTACACGAGCACATCAAGAATGCGCTCGTGGCGCAGCAGCACGGCCACCTGTCCTCGGTGCTCCCTGATGTCGAGCACTTCCCGAGGAAAAGCCTCACGCAGCAAACGCGCTATCTCCAGGGACTCCATCGAAATTGCTCCTTGTTAATTTTCTCCTGCAACTTGATAAAGCCGTCAAAAAGCGCCTCTGGTCGCGGGGGACAGCCCGGCACGTACACGTCAACCGGTACAATCTGGTCCACACCCTGGGTTACGGCATACGACTGAAAAAGCCCGCCGCTGCAAGCACAACTGCCCATGGCAAGCACATAGCGCGGCTCGGGCATCTGGTCGTACACCCTGCGCAGCACCGGAGCCATTTTTTTGCTCAGGGTTCCGGCCACCACCATGCAGTCGGCCTGCCTTGGGCTGGCGCGAAAGATAATGCCAAAACGGTCAAGATCGTGGGTGGATGCGCCAGTGGCCATCATTTCGATGGCGCAGCAGGCAAGGCCAAAGGTTACCGGCCAGATGGAACCGCGCCGCCCCCAGTTGACCAGGGAGTTGAGCGGCCCAAGCACTGCATTGGCACCGGGAAAAAACCGCAGGCCGTCCTTGTGCACCACAAGGGGCTGGCCGTCGTGCGCTGCGGGGCGCGTAACTACTTCACCCATTCGAAGGCCCCCTTCTTCCAGGCATAGGCATAGGCCAGTATGAGCAGGGTCATGAAGGTCAGCATTTCTACCAGCCCAAGGCTGCCCAGGCGTACAAATTCCACGGCCCAGGTGTAGAGATAGATGGCTTCCACATCGATAATGACAAAGAGAATGGCAACGTAATAAAACTTGATGGAAAAGCGCGTGCGGGGCGCTGCGGTTGGCTCGTTGCCGGATTCATAAGGCATGAGCTTTTCGCGATAGGGCCGACGCATGCGGAAAAACCGTCCGAAAAAGAGCGTGAGCACGCCAAACAGCAGCGCAATTATCAGCAGCAGCAAAATGGCAAGATACTCTTCTCCGGCAACCGTGCGCACCATAAAAGCCACCTTGTTGAATGCCCTGGCAATCACCGCAGGGCGATTGTAGCAGGTCGGCACCGCCCTTCCCGCTGTACGGCGGGAAGCCACATGGCGGAATGCACCCTGCTTACGGCTATTTCTTTCCTGCCCCGGGCCAGAGCCCTCTATGGCTCCGGCCCGGACAGGCAACATCCGCTAACAGTCTGGCTCAAGGCCAACCGCAGGCCTTGCTGCCAGCCAGCACCTAAAGCCCGGAAGGCCGGCTGCGCTGGATCTGCTCGGCAAACTCCTGCCTTTTGTCCTGACTTGCCGCATCCGGCGTGGAAAAATGTAGGCAGCTCATGGCGCAGGTGGTAACGCAGGCGGGTTTGAGGCCCTGATCAATGCGGTCGCGGCACAGGTCGCACTTGTCGACCTTGCCGGTCTGGGCATTCCACTGCGGCGCAGCCCACGGGCAGGCGGTAATGCAGGCCTTGCACCCCACGCAGAGAGATTTTTCCACATAGACTATGCCGTCGTGCCTGCGGCGCATGGCCCCTGTGGGGCAGGCCTTGACGCACCACGGATTTTCACAGTGAAAGCACGAGGTGTAGACAAAACCAAGGGTTGGCTTAGGTTCTGTCTGCTCTACCGAGAGAACACGGCAAAAAAAGGCTCCCGGCCCGCCGTTGTGCAAACTGCGGCACTGAACCTCGCAGGCCTTGCAGCCAATGCATTCTGCCGAATTGTGCATGACAATATATTTGCTCATAACCATCCTCCCACGCTGACCGGTGGGTTATGTCGAACGTTTTGGCAGTATCAGTTCATCCCTCTGACAATACTGGCAAAGGGCCGAAATTACGCGCTGGCACGGGCCACCTTTTGCAGGGTGACAAAGTGTTCCTGCATGGCCAGACCGCCGCCGCCCAGATCCTGCATATCAAGGCCGCCACGCAGGCATTTGCTGTCAGAAATGCCCTGATGGTAGGCCCGGCTTTCGCAAGGCAGGTCGTGCCCGAAACCGTGCACCACAAAAATGGCCTCTGGGTGGATGGCAGGGGTAATCTTGACCCCGGCCTCGCCCATGGCATTGCCAGCGGCATCAAGCACACGCACCCTGTCGCCGGGGTTGAGGCCTTCAGCCTTGGCCTTTTTGCTGTTGATCCACACTGTGTTTTCGGGAACCTGCTCGAGCAGCAGGGGATTATTCATGGTGTGCCCCTGAGTGTGCACGGCCACACGCCCAAAGGTGATGCGGTAGGCCCCCTCGGGCGGGGCCACGGGCGGAGTGTAAGGCGGCAGCATGTTGACGCCACACCCCTTGCCAAAGCCCTCGCTGGTCAGCTCTACCTTGCCCGATCCCGTGGGAAACGCATAAGAATTCAGCTCCACGTACAACGGGTCGGCAGTAAGCGAAACAAAGCCTTTTTCGGTAAAGTCGACGCTGGTGAGGCCTGTGCCCTCAAGCTGGTACCGCCACACATCCTCTGCCGTTTCAAAGACCAGGGGGTCGAGGCCCAGACGCTTTGAGAGCCCGCTGATGATTTCCCAGTCGGCCTTTGTATCATAGCGCGGCGGAATGGCACGGTTGCGCACAAAAAACTGCGGCTTGAGGCCATTTTTGGTGGCAATGATGCTCTCGCGCGAAAGGTAGGTCGAAAGGGGCAGCACCACGTCCGAGTACCAGGCAGTGTCTGACCACGAAAAGGTAACGCTCACCAGCAGATCAAGGCCGTCAAAGCGCTTGCGCAGGGCATCGGGATCGGGGTAGCCCTGCAGGGGGTCGTGCCGCCAGGCTATGTAGGCCTTGACCGGGGCCGCGCCCTGCGGGGGGTTGCTGATGGCCTCAAAAGCCTTGTGCAGCAGGCCCTTACCAGGATCAAAAGCCTTGTTGTCCGTGCCGAGGCCATCGGCGCGCAGCCCCTTGGGTGCAGGGAAGAGATCCACAAACTTTTTCAGGCCGTGCTTGCCACATTCCTTGGGCGTACGGCCGGGCACAATACCGCCCTTGCTACCCAAGCCGCCCAGCAGGGCCGTAATAACCAGCGCTGTGCGCGAAACCTGGAAAGAATCCGCGTAGCGCGAGGTCATCCAGCCGGGGTGCCAGATAACATGAGGGGCCGCAGCGGCAAGCGTCTGCGCGAGCCGTACAATGGCCTGCGCGTCTACCTGGCACTGCTCTGCCGCCCACTCTGCCGTATAGGGCGCCACAAACTGGGCCAGCTCTGCAAAGCCCGTGGTGTGGGCGTCCACATAATCCTTGTTATACAGATTGCGGGTAATGAGCGTGTTGATGATGGCCAGATTGAAGGCATAGTCCGTACCCGGGCGGATAAGCAAAAAATCGTTGGCCTTGGCGGCCGAAACATTGTGGCGGATGTCGATTACCGTCAGCTTGCAGCCCTTGCGCAGGGCCTGCATGACGGTTCTGGCTTCGCCGAGGTTGATGGCCTCAAAAATATTGCGGGTTTGCAGCACAATGTGCTTGCAGTTGGCAAAGTCGTTTACCGCCATGCCGCGCCCAAAGCCCATTACAGCCTTGCAGGCATGGTGGGCATTGAGGTCGCACGAGGTGCTGTGCGTACAGACATTTGGCGAACCAAGGCCGCGCATAAAGCCACGGTAAAGATCGGCAAAGGGGCCATCGCGGTCAGACCACAGCACGGCTTCCTTGCCGTGTTGCTGCTGCACATCGGCAATTTTTTTGGCCACATAGTCAAAGGCCTCGTCCCACGACACCTTTTTCCATTTGCCCTCGCCACGCTCACCCACGCGAATGAGCGGCGTCTGCGGGCATTCGGCTTCGCGTTCCAGCGCCTTGCCGGCAACACCACGCGCGCACAGGGCCCCCTTGAGCGGGCTGTGCGGGTTGCCATAAATCATACCCACAGCACCGTCACTTATTTCTACCGAAATAGGACACCTGGCGGTGCACATTCCGCATACACTCTGAACCAACTGCATACTGCCCATAGTGCTTCTCTCGTGCGAGTAAGGATGTTGACGCCTGCCAAAGGCTCTTGTTTCAGGCCAACCCCAAAACCACTTTAAAAAATGACTGCATTATCGCAGATGTATTGTGTTACTAGGCACCAAAGCCAACGTAACTGTACCAATCTGGTCAGATAAAAAAATCAGGAAGCATTGTCGTTAGCACAGTTCAATTTTCATTTCTAGCTACGTTCGCGTTTTCACACAATTTCTTTAAGGTCTAATTTAATTGTACTTTTTTTAATTTGTGTAACCACTCAACTTTTTTAGTTCATAAATCTAGAGTGTTAGGAGTATCGCTTTTTTATACATTAGTGATAAGATATTTATTTCACGCAAATCTTTTACATTCACGCTGAAAAACATACTATATAAGTATAAAATAGAAAGCATAGCACATGCTGTACTTACAAAAATGCATATGATTGCATGCTGATGCAGCGGCCCACACGAAAAAACAAATCAATACAGTATGAATTACGCGCGATCCACGTGGCATTCGATGGACATGGCCAAAGACCATGCACCATAAACTGACCGGGCAGAACCGCTGGCGGTTTATTCCGTCAGAATGCGACAATAGGATTTGGCAAGGAACGCGACTGAAGGCGGACGGGCTGAAGAAAGGCTGGTTGGGAAAAAAAGCGCTGAGTGCGAAAAAAAGTGACAAAACAGGGAGGAAGTGAGTGGAAAAAGAGAATCAGTCGGCAGAAGCGCCAAAGGCGGCGGCGAGAACAGAAATTTCCTGCACCTGTGAAGGAGTCATATCCTGCAAGGTAAAGCCCGGGCGCGCAAGATAAAAACCCTGTGCCAGATCAAAACCCAGGGCTATGACGCTTGCCAGCTCTTCATGGGTTTCGACACCCTCTGCAACAGTCAGTATGCCCTTGGAACGGCAGTATACAAGAATATTGGACAGGAATTCTTTTTTGGCTGCAGGCGCTTTGTGAATGGAGCGGATAAAGAAGCTGTCTATCTTGAGAATCTCGGGCGAGATATTTAACAGTCGCAATGCGTTGGAATGCGCACAGCCAAAGTCGTCAATGGCAATAAAGGCCGCCACCTCTGCCCGTAGCTCGCGAATTTTGCGGGCCAGGCCGTCTTCACTGGTGGCTGTTTCAATGATCTCAAACACCATATTACGACTGATTTCTTCGTAACACGGATGCAGATTGCGCAGCTCGTTCACATCAAGGTACTGCGCCGAGATGGCATTGAAAAATATTTTTTTGCTGCCAAGCGATGCCAGGTGCTCGCCCATCCAGTCAAAAATCATCCTGAAGGTCAGGTGCTCAAGCTGGGGCAGTTTTGACTGGGCTTCGGCCAGCTGCAACATATCGAGCGGTGAGGCGAAATGCGGCGTCGTGGAGCGCATGAGGGCTTCATAACCGTAGATGGAGCCGTCTCTGAGGCTAACGATGGGTTGAAAGGCAAAGC
This sequence comes from Desulfovibrio sp., assembly GCF_009712225.1. Lineage (NCBI taxonomy): Bacteria > Pseudomonadati > Thermodesulfobacteriota > Desulfovibrionia > Desulfovibrionales > Desulfovibrionaceae > Desulfovibrio > Desulfovibrio sp. Next base: position 117,736 of record NZ_WASP01000010.1, read on the forward strand.
GTATCAGCTGCCCCTCAAGCAGCTCGTCCAGGCGCTCCTGCCTGCTGAGAATATTGGCCTTGGCGCGATAAATTTCGGGGTTAAAGCGCATGAGCGTGCCACGGTTGAAGTTCTGCACCTCAAACATGGCGTGGCTGGCGTAGTTCATTAGCACGTCACCAGTCATCGCGTCGCTGGGGTACACGGCAACCCCTAGCGAAGCCCGTATGCGCACGATTTCATTAGGTAAATCAATGGTGGTATTCAACAGGGTCTTGCGGTTGTCCTGCGCAAAACGCAGGGCGCTCTCCTCACTGTCAAAACCATGGGCGTAGACCGCAAATTCGTTGCCCGCGGTGCGCGCCAGCAGCACCGATTCGTTTTCACACATACGCAGAACTTCAACAACCTTGCTGATATACATGTCGCCACAGTCGTAACCGTGGGTATCGTTAACATACTTGAGATTATCGAGCCCACATGAAAAAAGCACCCCAAATTTGCCGGGCTGCATCTGCAGGGCCTCGCGCAGGCCACGCACAAAGGCCTTGCGGTTCATCAGGCCGGTTTCAACGTCGTGGTTCTGGTCGTGCTCTACCTGCTGTTTGCAGGTATGCGCCTGATCTATAAGAAAATTGAGCCCTTCCGACAGTTCACCCATATCATCAATGGCAGGCATGGGGTAACCGGCGCTAAATAGCAGCAGCTGCCTGGCCAGGCGTTTGAGCTTGGCGTGCAGACTTTCGAGGTGTGTGGAAAAATTGCGACAGGATCGTGGCGGACGAACGGAAAAATCACCTTCTGCCAGTGCTGCAGCATAGGCAGAAAGATCTGCGCACGCTCTCGCGAGTTCGCACAGCTTTTCTGCACCCGGCTGCTGCCTGCAACCTTCAAACTCGGCCAGGGCAGCATCAAAGCGCCCTTGCAACAAGTTATCAAGCCCGGTTTCAATGTCCATGCGCGCGCCTCAAAAATGAGCCTCAAGAAAAGTTGAAAAAAACATGCGCGCGGTCAGCCCCGCACATGGGCTACGCATTGAGTTCAGCAAAACCGGAGCCCTGCGCGCCAGCCATGCTCTGAAACACGGCCACGCTTACGGCTTCTGGGTCGCACCCCTGAGGCAGATACTCAAGCACATCATCGCCAAGAGTCGCCGGGGTGTCGTGACTGTAACGCGCCAGACAGTTGGCCACGGCGAGCAGCCGCGCTTCCATCCTGAAGCTTGTGGCAAGCTCTGGCGAATGGTGCAGATTGATGGGTTCGGTAAGCACCAGCGGCAGCTTCCAGTGGTGCAGCACGGCGGCACCAATGAGGGCATGGTCCATGCCCCATTCGGCATTTTCAGCCTCAAAAGTTTCCACAGATTCTACCTGCTCTATTTCCACAACCTTTTCCCAGATATCCGGCCGCATTGCGGCCAAAAACAGCTTGCCCACATCGTGCAGCAGGCCCGCTATGTATGCTTCGTCGGGAACCATCACCAGGCGGTCTTCTGCTTTGGCGTCAGGCCCGCAAGCGCCTTCCTTGCCGCCAAAAACATTTGCCAGCGCCCTTGAAATGGTAGCCACGGAAACCAGGTGCTTCCAGAACCGGTTGGTATCAAAATCCTTGGGCAGCTGGGCCTCGCGTATAAACGAAGACATGCCCACCATCAACACAAGCAGGCGCACCTCGCGCAGCCCCATGATGCTGATGGCCCTTTGCAGGGTTGAGACTTTGAATTCAAGCCCGTATGCAGCCGAGTTGGCAACGGCAAGTACGCGCGTAGCCAGCCGGGGGCTCTGCTCAATGAGCGAAACCACCGACTTCATGGAGGCATTGGAGCCCTCTTGAGTAACCGCAAACAGCAGGGGGAGCAGTTTGGGGTCAAACGGCAGCATGGGCGGGTTTTGCAAGAGCTTTTGCAAAAACAATCTGGATTCTTTTTGTGCCTGCATAACAAAATCCTGACCAGGGCTGCTGTCCCTGAGCGCGGTAACACGACTTGCCCAAGTCAAACACCTGAGCTCCATAACAAGCATATACAAAAAGTCCCCAGAAAGACAATAGGGACTCAATTTTTAATAACTAATACCAAATGGCCCCTAAACCATGCGTAGCATGATTTGATAGCAGATATTCATCGGAAGGTTATACAGGCAGCCACATCCGTACCATTTGCTCACACGGGGTGGCCTGCTTTAAACAATTACGTTAAATGATTGATCAAAAAAAATTAAGTAACAGCAGTGAACCTAACTGAAAATCCACCAGCGCATATAATACAATTACATATATACTGCGGCGGCGGCATAAATGATTCCATTTACGTGCGAATGAATACAGCAGACACTTTAGCGCAGCCAGTGAACCATCAATGCAGGCTCAAAAGATTCACTTACAGATGCTTGAACGCTAAAAATGCGGTGGCAAATTTTTACTTGCCCAACAGCTGGTTGTCCCGCCATCCACTGGCCATTTCAGGTCAGCATTTTTTTTCGCTGCCGAGCTGGTCGCCCGGACTCTGGGGCAAAAAACAAAAAAATGCCGAGAAAAAACAGCCTTGCAAACTTAAACACGACTGTTTCACTACGGCAAATAAATTTCAAGTAAAAACTTTAGGGGTAAACAAAAAAAAATTTCTCAATCGTGAAAAATACCCTTCTTGACAACTTTTACCGTGCAAAACACGGCCTGAAAATTGATTTTAAGCTCTCTCTAAACAAGAATGTGCCTCATTTGACCTCGGCAACATCGTTACAACATTGTCAAGAAATTCTCCAAGGCAATTTCTAGACTTTATTTAGAGAATTTATCCGCGCCTTCCTGCTCCAGGTACTCGAGCATCAGTGCGGCCACATTTGTTACAAGGCCAGCAGAAAGCATGGATTCGTGCGTTCCCTGCGTCCAGCGCAGCGCAATATTCTCCTTCTTCAAAAAACGGTTCCAGCCCTGGTAATCATCATCCAGCAAAATCTGCGGGTTATTGGCAAAATCCAGGGCCCGTACCAGCAACACCTTGCAGTCCGAGGGGGTTGGCCGCTCGTAGCGGGCTGCGGCCAGCGCGTTGCCACGGTAGGTCAGCAGCAGGTTGTCCATCTGCACTGCACTGAAGCCAGCGGGCAACATCCCGCTTTTTTCGGCGCATTCCACCAGGTAGTCTAGCTGCTGCTCACGCGGCATGCTGCGCAGCTTTTGCGGATCAAAGGCAAGGCCCTGTTGCAGTATTGACTGCAACAGTTCGATATCGTCCTTGGCGGCCATCTGTTTTGCGCGGCTATTGTCGGCCACGGTATCAAGAATAACCACTGGCCCAAGGTTGTGGCCTAGGGCGGCGTGACGGCAGGCAGTTTCGTAGGCAAGCAGCCCACCAAAACTCCAGCCGCCAAAAATGATATCTTTGTCCTCAACCTTGAGGATTTCTTCCAGATAATAATCTGCAAGGCTTTCAACCGTGTGCAGTTCTGTGGTGATTGACGTGCGTTTCTGGCTAAAACCCGCCGCCTCCACGGCATACACCGTGTACTTATGGGCCAGATGCCGTGCCAGGTCGCTGTAACAAAACACGCTGCCACCTACAGGGTGGAACAGAAAGAGCTTTTTGCCGCCCGGACAGTGACAAAGCCTGATAACCGGACTTTCGCGCATTTCTGTCTTGCCCGCCAAAAGCTCTGCCAGCGCGGCAATGCTCGAATGGGTAAGCAGTTCGTTGACCGCCACATGGATGCCCAGCTCCTTTTCAATCATGGCAATTAACCTGATGGAAAGAATGCTGTGCCCACCAAGGCTGAAAAATCCCGCATCCGCATCTGTCACGTCACTGCCCAGCAGCCGCTTCCATATTTCGGCCAGCTTTTCTTCCACTGGTCCAGAGGGCATACGGCCCCCTTGCGTTTTTGTGCCGCCAAGGGGCGATGGCAGGGCTTTTTTGTCAATTTTGCGATTGATGGAAAAAGGCAACTCCACCATGGGAACAAAAAATTCAGGCACGCAATAGGGGGGCAACTGCTGCTCAAGATAGCTGCGCAAAAGGGCCATATCCACCTGCCCAACCACATAGGCGGCAAGGCTTTTGTCCGCCCCGGTGCGAAAGATATCGGCCACCACGGCCACCTGCCGCACACCGGGAAAACCAGCCACGGCCTTTTCTACCTCGCCGAGCTCTACCCTGTTGCCCCTGATTTTTACCTGCTGGTCTTCGCGCCCGCGATAGAAAGCAAGCCCATTCTGTACAAATCCATTGTCACCAGTGCGGTAATAGTGCTGACCGCCGTGTACTACAAAAGCACCGGGAGATGCGTTGTTCAGATACCCGCGTGAAACACCATCGCCAGATATCCACAGTTCGCCGGTTACGGAATCAGGCAGCTCACAGCCATTTTTGTCCATCACGTGAATACGCACGCCCTGCAGGGGCCTGCCAATGGGATAGGCGGTAAAATCCAGGTAATTATCCAGATCAATGCAAAAGGCGCTGCTGTCCACCGTGCATTCTGTGGGGCCATATACATTATAGAGCACCACGCTCTCATTGCCGGGGATTGCATAAAACTTGCGTATCACGTCGGGCCGCAGCACCTCGCCTGCAAGCAACACGGCTTTGAGCGGCAAGGGTTGGCGCTGCTCGGCAAGCCAGTCTGTAAGCACATTGAAAAAGGCGGGCGTCATGTCGCACAGGTCAAGCCCACGCTCGCGAGCGCAGGCGCAAAACAACGAGGGATTTTTGCGCTCCTCGTCCGAAAGTACATACAGACTGTTGCCGCAAAAGATGGAAACCGCCAACTGTTGCACCGAGGCGTCGAACGAAAGCGGTGCCACAAGCCCCACACGTGCGCAGTCTGCTGCATAAGGCCGCAGGGCGCGCAATATGTGCATAAGGTTGCGGTGCTCTACCACCACGCCCTTGGGAACCCCGGTAGAACCGCTGGTGTACACGATGTAGGCCGCTTGCGTGGGCTCGCATAAAGGCAAGTGCGACCCACCAGCTGGCGGCAGATGCTGCGCTCCAAAGCGCGCGCGGGGCAAATGCTGCTGGCTGCCGCCCGGGCGGATAACCACATCATACCGAAAAGCTTCATTTCCCGCCTGTGCATCGTTCTGCACTCTCCCCTGCCCAAGCGAACAGGGAGTGATTTCTACCTGCACAGGCACCGGGCTCAGTGCCGCCCATTCCGCAAAAAAACAGCGCGGAACAAAAAGCTCGTCCGAAGAATCGTGGCGTAGCAAGCCCGTCTGGTTGCCACTTGCAAGGGCATAGGCCTGCAGGGCCGCCCGCAGGTCGTCCTGCCTGCCCAGATCGCGCACGGCCCCCACAAACAGTATGCCCTGCGGCGTCAATAAATCCACTGCCTGGTTCAGCACCTTGCGCAGATAGTTGTAGCCGGGAAAGTTTTCGGCAACACCGTTGAGAACAATAACGTCAAAGGTCTGCCCTTCGAGAAAGCGTATGTCGGCGGCCTCCATGCGGCGGGACGTTACCACTGCGGGCACGGTAAAGGCAGAAACACGGCTCAGCTCGTTGCGAGCCAGATCAACGGCCGCATATTCACTGGCTGCACCGCCAAGGGCGCGAGCGACAGTGCCAGACCCACTGCCCACATCCAGCACCTTGCGACCCAATACATGGCCCAAGTTGCCCGCCAGGCCGCACTTTTCAAGCACGGCTGCGGCCATTTGGGTTAGTTCGTCCTGCGGGCAGGGGGCTGCGTCAAAATCGCTCTTCCAGCCCATGTCGCTGCCCGCTTCCGCCACCTGCTCCCAGTATTCGGTGCTTATAAGGCCAGAACCCTTCTCGGCCACGTCGTCGTAAAACTGCTCATCAAGGCACAGCACGTGCTGGATGCCGGGGTTTCTGTAATGAAAATACTCGGCATCACGCAGGCAGGCGCTGTCGGCAACAATCAGACTAGCGGGTTGCAGCATGGCCTCTTTGCGTGCCTGCGGCTGTTCGCGCTCTACGGGCAGATACACGGCCCCGGCTCGCATGACGCCAAGAGCAGCTGCCAGATAGAGCGCCCCACGCGCGCAAAGCACACCAACCACGGCCTCGCGGCCATAGCCGCACGCCGCAATAAACCGGGCGATGCGCTCCGACAAAACATCCAGCTCGCCAAAACTGAGCGTGCAGCCCCCACCGGCGAGAGCTGGGGCATCAATATTGCGCGCCACGATACTGCGAAACAGCTCCTCAAGCGTAGAACCCTGCCCAGCTGCATGGTCTGCATCACGATCTGGTGCAAAATCCTTGGGCAATCCCGCTCCGATGGATGCTGCATTCACAGGCTTGGTGCCAGCCTGGGCCGGGCTCTTTTTAAGGGGCGCGCTTAAGGAAAAATCCGCTAGCTTCATCATGCCATTCCTTCCGTAATGCTTTCGAGAAAGCGCCCATAATATTCCAGCCAGTTCGCGGCAGTTTCAGCCGAAAGCAGACGGGGATCGTACACAAAACGCAGCAGATAGGCCTCGCCCAGTTCCGAAACCGAACACAACAGGCCGTGGTCACCCTGCCCGGCGCAGCAGCCCGTGCCAACAAATTCAAAACCCGTGCTTAAACAAGCAGCCGATTGCCGGTATGCCCGACCGGCCTTGCCAAGCCTTATTGCGGCAAGCTCCGCCCTGGTGTGCGCCAGCAGGTCATCAAAGTCCATGTTGTCGTCCAGCACAAAATCCACAGCGCGGTCGGCAACCCCCACGGACACATGTTCCTGCTGGCTTACCCTGCCCATCAGCACCGCAAATATGGCCAGCAATACCGCCGCAGGGCTTGCGCCCTTTTGCGCAGCAAGCGCCATGATTGCCTGCCGCAGGGCTGCCGGAGCAACAACCTCGCAGGCGGCTGCGGGCACAGTACTTGCCGCACTTTTCGCTGCGGGCAGGGCCGAAGGCTCAAAATGCAGGGCTTCGTCTGCAGGGCTGGTGGTCATAAGCTCTAGAATACGCACATAATCAGCGGCCATGCGCTGCATGTCGGCCTCGCTGAAGAGGTCGGCGTAGTATTCAAGGGCAATGCCAATGTTCGTGCCCGTATCACTGGCAAAAATGGAAATATCCGTCTTGCTGGCGTGCTTGCTGAACCGCAGGGTTTCAAACATGCCCTGCCCTTCGGCGGCAAATTCAAAGTTCATGTACGAAAGTATCACTTCTGAAAGGGGCGATCTGTCGGGCCATGTGGTCTGGCGCAGATCGGCCAGCAGGTTGTTGAGAATGTAGCCCCTGTGGCGCATGCCCTCGTTGCTGATCTGCCGAGTGGCACGCAGCAGTGCTGCAAGCGGCTGGGTGGGGTCAACACTGAAGCGCAGTGGCAGAACCGATGCCAGCATGCCAGCAGTGTTAAGGTGCTCGCCGCGCCCGTCCACAGAAACGGCGATCACCACATCGTGCGAGCCGGTGTAGGCCTGCGCCAGCAAACTCCACGCGCAGAGCGATACCTGATAGTTGGTCAGCCCTGCCTTGCGGGCCAGAGCCTTGATGCCCTGCACAAGCTCTGGCGCAAGCTCAAATTCATACATGCCGCCCCGGCCAGTGTGCACCCGTGGGCGCGGGTGCGATGCAGGCAGGTTGAGCTGCGGCAGTTCGCCTTTGTAGATGCCCTGCCAGTAGGCCGCCGCCGCAGTATCGGGCTGCGTAACCTGCTGCCAGGCTATGTCCTTCATCTGGGCCGATACGGGTGCAAGCGGCAGGCCGTGGTACATACGGTACAGTTCTGCATTGAGCAGCGACATGGTTCTGCCGTCGCCAAGGGCGTGGTGCACGTCGATGAACAGCACCTTTTCGCCAATGTCTGTCACCAGCAAGATGGCCCGGAAGCCCCCTTCGTTGCGCAGGTTGAAGGGGAGGATAACTTCGTCCTTGTGCGCAAGATCGGCAATGCGCCTCTGCTCCAGCGTAAACCCCGCAAAGGTATGGATGACCATGGCCGGACGCTCTGCCTCAAAATCGCAAAAGCTCGTGCGCAGAACCTCGTGCCTTTCCACCAGTTGACCCAGTGCTGCCTCAAGACGGGCACCATCAACATCTGGCGGCATTACAAGAAATGCCGGCAAATTAAAGCCAAGATCACCCTCACTGACCATGTCGGCATACAGAATGGCGAGCTGTTCATTGCCCACTGGGTATTTATCGAGCACCGGGGTTGCTGGCCCGGCCTGCTGTTCGGCCCGCAGTCCGGCTTGTCCCCCAGATTGCTGTTCAGGCTGGTCGGATTGCTGCACGGCCAGCGCACAGTCAACAATGTCGCCAAGGCTGTCGCTTTCAAGCAGATCAGCCACGCTCAGCGAGATGCCCGCGTCTTTTTCCAGACGGTTTACAATACGCGTGGCGGCAATGGAGTCGCCCCCCAGATCAAAAAAGTCGTCATCTCTCGCAAGCGGGCGGTCATATCCAAGGCAGTCGCGCATGATTTCAAGCAGTACGGCCTCGCCAGAATTACCATGGCCCGCCTCTGCCTGTGACACAGTTTTGATGGCCGCCAGAGCGCGGTCAACAATGTCACCAAGGTTGTCGCTTTCAAGCAGATCCACCACATTCAGCTCGATGCCCGCATCTTTCTGCAGCCGGTTGACGATGCGCGTGGCGGCAATGGAATCACCACCCAGATCAAAAAAGTCGTCTTCCCTGCTGAGCGGTCGGTCGTATCCGAGACAATCGCGCATTATTTCAAATAGTTGACGTTCATCAACATCTGATACTACGGGTGCGGGAGTTGCATTGCCAGGCAGAAGAGTTTGACGCGCTTGAGCAGTCTGCCCTTCCTTATTCGGCAGGCCATTGAGGCTGAAGGCCGCCACGTTCTCGCCGCTCATGCCCACAACCAAAGTTTCCCGACCACTGCCGAGAGCCGTAAGCAGCACTTCAAGCGCCTGTTGCGGCGCAAGCATGCCTGCGGCTTCTGGTCCGTTACCCATACCTTCGCGGGCAGCCATGCCCACATCCGACCAGGCATTCCAACAGATGGAAAGGGCTGGCAGGCCAAGCCCCGCCCGGTATCGGGCAAACGCGTTCAAAAAGGCGTTGGCCGCCGTATAATCGCTCTGCCCCGGCGCACCCACAAGGGCCGTACGCGACGAGGCCAGCACAAAGAAGGCAAGGTTGTCGTCAAGGGTGGCCCGGTGCAGGTTCCATGTTCCCGCCACCTTGGGGGCAAGCACTGCATCGTAATCCTGCCTGCGGCTGGTGAGCAGGTACCCCCTGCCCGCCACGCCCGCCGTGTGAATGACGCCCTGCACAGGGCCGACCTCGCGCCGTATTTGAGCAAAAGTGGCCTCGACCTGTGCGGCATCTGCGATGTCGCAGCGATAGGCGTCAAAGGGTACCCCCGAAAGAGTGTCGGGCGTGGGTTGTCCGCTGCGGTGCAGCAGCACCACGCGCGCGCCGCAGTAATCGTAAATCTGCCGCGCAAGGGTTTGGCCCATGCCGCCAAGACCGCCGGTAATCACCACGCAACCCTTGCTGCTGGAGATGGGAACGGCCACGGGGGCAGGTTGCAGGCTGGCAAGCTGGCGCACGCGCACCGTGCCGTCGGCAGCCACCACATACGACCCGTCTATGTGCCCAAGGCTGGCCGCCAGAGCCGCCACGCTGGCAGCAGTGGCCGTTGGTTCAAGTTCCACATAGGCGCAGGAGATTCTGGGTTCTTCCCACGGCAGGCAGAGCAACGGCCCCTGATGCAGTACTGCACCCAGAGCGTCCTGCTGTTCGCCCGGCACAAAGGCCCCACTGCCCACCACTGTCACCCGCAGGGCGCTGCGCATGCCGCCACGGCAAACTTCCTGCAGCAGGGCGCAGAGCGGCCATGCGGCTTCCTGCGCATCATTTTGCGCACAGGACTGTATGGTTGGCAGACAGACCAGATGGTCTATGTCTGCGGCCAGAACTTCATTGGCGAGAGCGCGGGCGTCTTCTGTCTGCACCGGCCAGATGCCCTGAGCTACAACCTGCGGGCCGAGAGCCTGCTTCAGGGCCGACGCAAGCTCACTGCCCAGCCCGCCCACAAGCATTATCTTTTTGCTTTCAGCAGGCTGCGTACCAATCCCGGTCTTTTGCCAGTTGATGGCGTAGAGCTGCGGCCTGGGCACCTCCAAGCTTTGCACACTGCTGCGCAGGGCCATAAACACCATACCCCTGAGCTCCACCAGCGCTCTGCCAGAGGCATCAGCAACCACGCAGTCAGCCGTGATCATGCCCTGCTGACGCTCGGTAATGTGCACCAGCGCCCAGGTCTGAGCGGTCAGGGGGCTGTAAAGCCGCACCTCCTTGCAGGCTGCTGGCACAAAACCAGATGCATGGCGCAGGGCAAGGCTGGCGGCAATATCCATCATGGCCGGATGCCAGCGGAAGGTATTGAAATCAGACCGGTAGGCATCGGGCAGGCACAGCTCGGCCAGCAGGGTATTGCCGTCCTCCGCAGCCCAAAGGCGTTTGCGGCACTGCCAGCGTTCGCTGACCTGAAGCCGCAGTTCGCTTTGCGACACATCAGGCTGGTTATGGCCTTCAAAGTCCTGATCCGCCACTTCTGGCAGCTCGGCGCGCAAGGTCGCCAGATCGAGCGGGGCCGGAGCAAGCACGCCAGTTGAGTTCACCCGGGCACTAGCCGCCACACTCCAAATTTCGTCATTGCCGTTGTCGGGTTGACTGGTGTGCACTTCCACATTCAGGGCATTGCCCTGCTGCTGTGTCATGAGCACCACCCGGCACCCGGGGCCGCAGAGCACAGGCTTGCGCCAGCGCAGGTCAGCAATGGCAAGCGGAGCCGCGCCGCCAATCCAGCCAAGGCAATCCAGCAGGCCCATGCCAACCAGCAGGGGTGTGCCGTCAATTCTGTGTTCTGCCGCAGGCCAGAAATCCGGCCTTGCCACGGCCAGGGCAAAGGCCTTGCCGCTTGGCGTAACTACAGGTTCAGAAAGAAATTTCGCCGCAAACCGGGGCCATAGCGTGGTTCTGGCAAGGGGGGCGGCAGGCAGGTGCAGCCTGAACGCAGGTTTATCTGCGGGCCACAACAGTGTGCCCCCGGCAAGGCAGGCGCTGGCTGCCGCCTGCGCCTCTGCCTGCGTGGCAAAAAACGCGCCGCACTGCGCATCTGCCATACTTGCCTTACTTACGGTTGTGGCTGTCAGGCGGGCCTTGAGCTGATCAAGCAGCTCCTGCCGGGTGCGGGCCACCACAGCGGCGCGCACGGGCAGGGCATCGCGTCCGGCAATGAGCGTGGCGGCAATGGCGTGCAGGGGCCAGCCTTCGTTGCGCGCCACGGCCGCCGCCACAGACGCTACATACTCATGCAGCGCGGGCTCGTCCGGGGCGCTGAACACCACACACTGCCAGCTGCCGTCGTCCTGCGGCAGGGGTTCTGCCATGTGTTCGGCCACAATAACATGGGTGTTCACGCCACTGAGGCCAAATGAACTTACGCCGCAACGCCAGGGCCGCTCGTGCGGCGGCAGGAATTCAAGCTTTTGAGCAACACGCACGGGCGCGGCATCAAAATCAATGTGCGGGTTGGGTCGCTCAAAATGCGGCTGGGGCGGCACAAGGCCCTTTTCCAGACACAGCACGGCCTTGGCAAGACCCGCAGCACCGGCGGCGGCATCCAGATGGCCCAGATTGCCCTTGACCGACCCAATGAGCGCCTTTTGCGGCCGCGCGGCGTTTTGCCGGGCAAAAGCCCTGCGCAGTCCTTCAACTTCCACCGGATCGCCCAGCACAGTGGCAGTGCCGTGGGCTTCAAAAAACTGGATTTCTGCCAGATCAACGCCCGCATTCTGAGCGGCAAGGGCAATGACCTCACCCTGAGCCTCGGGGTTGGGCGCTGCCATGCTTGAGGATTTGCCGTCCTGGTTGACGGCGCTGCCGGGAATAACCGCATGGATGGCGTCATGGTCACGCAGGGCGGCATTAAGCGGTTTGAGCAGAAATACCGCCGCACCCTCGCCTGCGCCCACTCCTTCTGCGCCAGCGTCAAACGTTCTGGTCTGGCCAGAGGCCGATTCGATGGCAAAGGCCGCATCTGCCTTGACGGGCAGATCAATAATATGCGCGCCGCCCACAAGGGCCACGGCGCATTCGCCTTCGCGCAGGCTGCGGCAGGCCTGATGCAGGGCCGCCAGCACCGATGAGCAGGCCGTATCAACGCTGGCCGCAGGGCCGTGCCAGTTTTTCAGGTAGCTCAGGCGGGCCAGCACATTGGAAGGCACGTTGATGAGATAGGTCTGCTCCGCCAGATCGGGAAAGGCCCGTGTCACGGCTGTCTGGAACAGGCGCACCGGGCTTGCCCCAACAAAAACACCCACATCGGCACTTTCAAGGGCGCTGCCGCCGTAGCCCGCATCGTCCAGAGCACGCAGGGCTGTTTCAAGGAATACTCGCTGTGCGGGATCGAGCAAGCTGGCGTCGTTGGGCGACAGGCCAAACCTGCGGTAATCAAACGATGAAATGTCTGAAAGATAGGCCGCCTCGCGTAGTTGTGCTTCGTCAAAGGCAAGGCCCACGGCGTCGAATATCTGCCGCGTTTCGTTACGCCGTTTTTCTGGCATGGGCACGTTCATGTCCGCGCCGCAGGCCAGATCGCGCCAGAAGCTCTCTGTATCTGCGTAGTCGCCCAGGCGCACCGCCATGCCGATAATGGCAATGGACGCTGTGGTTGCGCGGCGGTTTTCAACCGCACTGCCCGCCTGTTGCGAACGCGCGATAAAGGCAGCCTGCGCGCGAATGGTGCTTTCTGAAAAAAGACCGGCCAGAGTGAATATTCCCGGCCACTGTTTGTCCAGCAGGGTGTGCAGACGCACCAGCAAAAGCGAATTGCCACCAGCGTCAAAAAATCCAGTATCGGGCCCTGCTTCAACCTCTGGCATGACCTGCCGCCACACAAGACGCACGGCCTCGAGCGGCGCCCCGTCGGCATCTGCCTGCGGGATTGGTGTTGCAGCTACCGCGAGGTCAGCATCTGCCCCACCAGATTTTTCAGCATGAGGGCCAGCATGGGGACCAGCCAGCAGGGGCTTGCCCTGCAAGCGTTTGCGATCGGCCTTGCCAGAGGCGCTCAGCGGAATGTCGTCCACCACAAAAAAACGTGCCGGATGCATGTATTCTGGCAGCAAGACCGCAAGTTCAGCGCGGATACCCGCCAGATCAAGCCGTGCGCCGCCCTGCGGCAACAAAAATGCCTCAAGCGCCTCGTATTCGCCAATGCGTCCCATGCGCACTATTGCCTGCGATACACCCCGGCAACGTCCAAGTGCCGCCTCGACCTCGCCAAGCTCAATACGATAACCGCGAATTTTAACCTGATCATCGTTGCGTCCAAGATATTCAATGCTGCCATTATCCAGCCATCGTCCCAGATCGCCCGTGCGATACATGCGGTTGCCGGGAACAAAGGGATCATCCATAAACCGCAGGGCCGTAAGGTCGGGCCTGTTCAGATAGCCTCTGGCAACCTGTATGCCAGAAATGTAAATCTCGCCCGTTACACCCAACGGCACAGGGCGTTTGCCCTCATCAAGTACATGCAGGCGGGTATTGCTCACCGGGCTGCCAATGGGCACGGTGTAGGGTGGCGTTTGCAGGCAGGGCTGCCACGATACGTCCACCGTTGCCTCGGTGGGGCCGTAAAGGTTGTGCAGCTCAGCGCGTAGCTGTTCCGCCTGCCGCAGGGTATTCCAGCGGGCTACCAGCTCGCGGGGCAGAGCCTCGCCACTGGTGAACACATAGCGCAACGATTGCAGCTTGCCCGCCTCCAGTGGGTAGGCGTCCAGATAGTCGAGAAAAGCCCTCAGCATGGAGGGAACAAAGTGCAGCACAGTAACTCGGCGGGCCTCAATGGACTGCACGATCAAAGCAGGATTTTTTTCCGCACCGGGCTCAAGCAACGCAAGACTTGCGCCCTGCCACGACCACCAGAACAACTCCCACACCGAGACATCAAAGGTGATGGTGGTTTTTTGCAGCAACACATCGCCCTGCCCGATGGGAAAGCGCGACTGCATCCACAGCAGGCGGTTGGCAACGCTGGCATGTTCGATAAGCACGCCCTTGGGACGCCCGGTGGAACCTGATGTAAATATCACATAGGCCGGTGAATCAGACGGTAATATATCTGCCTCGCGGGCAGAATCCACGCCTCGCGTTTGCACGCCAGCAGCCAGGGCATCAAGATCAGGCGAGAGTATGCGTTGGCCGCTCTGCGCGTTCTGGCAGAATACTTCTGCAAAACGCGCCTCGCACAACACAGAGCAAGGCCCGAGGTCTTCAAACACAGACTGCAGACGCTCGGCGGGCAAGGTGGCGGCAAGCGGCACATACACTGCCCCAAGCCGCAACACGGCAAAAATGCAGGCCAGCATGGCGGGTGAACGCTCCACGCACACGCACACATACTGACCACGCTCCACGCCCTGCTCTTGCAGCCATTGCCACAAGTGATCTACCTGCGCATTGAACTGCGCGTACGAAACAGCCGTGCCTGCGGCGTCCAGTACTGCCGGGGCATGGGGAGCACGGGCGACCTGAGCTCGAAAACGGCTGTCCATGTCGGCGGTGATATCCAGCGGTTCCGCCGTGTCATTAAAGCTGGCGAGTTCTGCGCGCTCCTGCGCTGACAAAATATCCAGTTCGACCAGAGGTTTTGTATCATCAGCCAGAACAGCGTCCGCAAGGGTACACATGCGCTCGGCCATGCGGCTGACTGTCTGCTGGCTGAAAAGCTCGGTGCAGTATTCCACATCCACCGTATAGCCACCGTCCGCCTGCTCTTTGAAGTAAAAACTCAGGTCAAACTTGCTGCTCTGGTGCGGCAGGGGCAGAGGCTCCATGCACAGGGGTGCACGGCCAAAATCGTTCCAGCTTGCGCCTTCCAGCGCGACAAACACGTCAAACACCGGATTACGAGAGGCATTTCTCTCGACCCCCACAGCTTCGATAACTTTTTCAAAGGGGCAGTTTTGCGCGGACAACGACTTTTTGAACGTGGCATCCACCGTACCTGCCAGTTCGGCAAAGCCACCCTGAGTGTTCATGCGCGCCCGCACCGCAAGGGTATTCACAAACAGCCCAACAAGGCCCTGAACCTGCTCGTGTTCCCTGTTGGCGACGGGGCAGCCCACGATAATGTCGTTCTGCCCGGTATGGCGCAGCAAAAAGGCATCCACCAGAGCCATCAAAACGGGAAAAACTGTTACCCCTGCATTCCGCGCCCAGTTTTTTAGGGCGAGGCTGCGCTCAAGCCCCAGATCAAAGGCAAACACCGAGCCTTCAAAACGCTGCACAGCAGGCCGGGGGAAATCAAGCGGCAGCCGCAAGCGTTCTGGCAGAGGCACAAGGTCGGTGCACACCTGCTCCAGCATCTCTGGCTCACGCTGCGAATCCCACAGGGCGTAGCTGGCAAAATCCAGCTCCAGAGGTCGCCACTGCGGGGCCACTCCCTGCAGCACAGCGGCATAGGCCTCGTTGAGTTCGCGGGTAAAAATTTCTGCCGACCAGCCGTCAAAAATAATGTGGTGGAAGCAGAACAGCAGAGCGTGGCTGCCTTCCGGCTGCGGGTACAGGGCCACGCGCACCAAAGGCCTTTCCAGCCCAAGCGGCAGGCTCATACCCAGAAAAACGTCATCAGTAAGGGGCGTATCGTAGCATTCCAGTCGCAGGCTGCCAGCAGGGGCAAGCCTTTGCTCCGGTGCGTCCAGAGCAACACGCAGGCGCAGGGCGTCGTGGCGTTCTTCAAGCAGGGTAAGGGCCTTTTGCAGCGCCACAGCATCAACGGGACCGCGCAGCCGGGCGGCAAAGGGAATAACATAAACCTGCCCGCCCTCGTGCAGCTTTTGCATAAACCATATACGCTGCTGCGCTTGCGACAGGGGGTAGGTTGCAAGCCCCTCCGTTTGAGGAATAGCAGTATCCGCTTTTGCCAGACTGCCAATGCGGGCGGCAAGAGCACGCGGGCTGGGATAACCCATAACATCCTCAATACCCACCGCCACAGAGAGGCTCTTGCTTAACAGCGAGAGCAAACTCATGGCTATCAGGCTGTGGCCGCCAAGCTGAAAGAAATCCGCATCCACAGAATCTACAGAACAACCGAGCACGGCGGCGTAGGCAGCACGCACGGTTTCCGCCAGTTCCGCCACGTCCTTCCTAGGTGGAACCGGGGCTTGCGCGGCTGGTTCTGTAGTATCAACGGTGGTACTTTCCGTCCCGGTCTGCCCTGCTCCAAGATTTTCTGCGCCCGCCACTTGGTTATTTGCCGCTTCTTCCAGCGCAAGGCAGGTACGCCCGTCTCCAGATGCCGCTGCCGCAAGCACCGCATGAAGCCCGTTTCGCAGCGCAAGTGCCCGCTCTTCAGGTAAGCGTTCGGGGTCATACAAAAAGCGAAAGCGCAGATTTACGCCTGGAATAACCGAAATACCCAAGGCGTAAGGCAACTTTTCAAAACCGCGCATGTCGCACAGCTCAACACGGCTACGATCAAAACGCGTATCAACAGGATAATTTTCAAAGACCATCAGGTGGTCGAGCAGATTTCTGCCCATTGCCGCCAAGGGCACATAGCCATAACGCATTTGTTGCAGATTTTGCTCTTTCACCTGGGCCAGAAGCGCGCCGAGGGAATCGCTGGCGGACCAGCGCGCCCGCAACGGCAGGGTCTGGATGAACAGCCCCACGGCAGACTCAATACCCTCCACTTCTGCAGGACGGCCCGAAGTGACCACGCCAAAAACCACATCGCGGCTGCCATTATTGACGCCGCCAAGCACAATGGCCCACAGGGCCTGCACCAGAGCAGAAAGCGTCACGGCCTCTGCCGTTGCCAGTTTTTGCAAACCTGCACTCAGGTTCTCATCCAGCTCAAGCTCCACGGTCAGGGGCTCGGTAAATTCTGCAACAACTCTGCTATCAGTGCCAGTCTTAGGTTGGCCAACGCCTGTCAGCCCCCCAAAATTCTGCAACAACTCTGCCCAATAGGCCCGCGCGGCCCTTTCATCAAACTGCGCACGCCAGCGGCTGTAGTCCTCAAGCGGAAAAGGTTCGGGTAAGCACGAGCTGGCAGAAGTGGCATCGGCCCCGGCCAGGGCAAAAAGTTCACGCAGCAGCACGCCCATGCACCAGCCATCCATAAGCAGATGGTGGAAGCACCAGCTCATGACCACGCGGTCTGCACCCCGGCGAAAAAACCGCGCCCGCAGCAGAGGGCCGCGCTGCACGTCAAAGCCGCGTTGCCGCTCTGCGCGCAGCAGGGCCTGGGCCTCTGCCTCGGCTTCAGCTTCCGGCAAGTGGGAGAAATCGTGAAACTCAAGGCTGGTGCGGGCCTTACGCAGCACCACGCGGTAAAATTCGCCTTCCACCGGCATGGGAAAGAGCGAACGCAGGCTTTCGTGCCGCGCCATGAGAGCTTCCCACGAGCGCATGAGTGCAAAAATATCCACTGGACCGCGAAAATGAAATTCCACCTGCTGGGTGTAAACCCCCGACTGTGCAAGCAATGACTGGTACAACAGTGGCGCATGCCCTGCATCAGGCTGCGCAATGCGTTCCACATCTTCTGGCTGGCAGCGGCCTGCCACAAAAATGGCGTCCAGCGTCTGCTGCGGCAGGTAGGCTGGCAGGGTTTTGAGGGCGGTAATCCAGCTATCGAGCAGCCCGGCAACCCAGGCTTGCGGCAGGCATGCAGGGCTGAACCACGCCCCGAGATGCAGAGCCCCCTGCTGGTCAAAGTAGGCCGATATTTCGAGCGGCGCTTCGGCCTGCATCTGGCTGTGCACAAGTTCGGGAACAAGCCCCGGCGCAAGGGCCGAGAGCACCAGCGATGCCTCGTCGTCGGGCTGCCCTGTCATGCGGCCAAGGTAGTTGAAGGCAATCTGCCCCGCGTAATCGAAAGAATCGGGGTCGCCTTTCCGCAAATAGCCGTAGGCATTGCAGTTTTCTGGCGTAAAATGCTGTGCAAGCCACGGCCCCACGGTCTCGCGGGCCTGTGCGCAGGTCGCGGCGGGCTCAAGCGGCATGGGGCAAACAGCGGTAAACCAGCCAAGGCTGCGGCTGGAGTCAAAACCCGGCAAAAGTTCATCGCGCCCGTGGCTTTCAAGCGTTACGCGCACGGCTGCCAGCTGCCCCTGCGCGTGCAGGGCGCAGGCCAGAGCGGCCAGCAGGTCGGCTTTGGCATCGGGCGAATACTCAAGCCTGAAGCCTTCTAGCTGTACCAAAGCGCTGGTGCGATCCTCTGCCCTGTCTTTGCCGCCCGGCAGTAGTGCGCACAGCGGGCCTGCGGGTACGGCGCAGGCATCACGCCAGAGCGTGCGCTGCTCAGCGGAGGGAAAAGCACCGGCCGCCACAAGTCGCTCAACCTCGCGCGCCCGCAGGGCAAGGCCTTGCGCCTCGCGCAGGCCCTGATTCTGAAAAAGCCCCATACGGCAATAGTGCACAAGCTCCTGCCGCAACGCCTCGAGCGACAGCGCGTCCACCACAAGATGATGCGCCGCCAGTACAAGGATGCGCCTGCTGCCCTGCTGTGCAAGCACAGCCCCCAGGGTATGACCGGCTTCGGGATTGAGCCTTGCGGTGATGCGGGCCACGGCCTCGCGCAGCATGGCAGTCTGCCCTGAGGATTCGTCAAAATCGCAGTAGTCCAGCTGAATCTTTTGCGGCTCGGCCAGCACGGTGGCGTGATCGGGCGCAAAGGCCATGCGCAACGATTCATGATTTTCGGGCAGGCCCAGTAACCATGCTTCAAGGGTGGCGGTTGGCACATCCTTGCGTATTTCCAGCGGCAACAGCATAAAAAACTGCTGCCAGTGCCGGGGGTGCGCCGCAATAAAATGGTGGGCAAAGGGCAGCAGTGGCACGCGCTCGCCGGGGGCAACCGGCGTGTAGTCCACATTTTGGGCTGCACCTGGGGCCGCTGCCCGGCTTTCCAGCAGGGCGCAAACATCCGCAAAACGGGGCTTGCGCAAAAATTCTGGAGCGCTGAGTGTAGTGATACCGCTGCGGCGCAGGATGCCCGTAATCTGGATGGCCTTGATGGAATCGCCCCCAGCGCGGAAAAAGTCGCTGTCTTCCGATACCGTGCCGGTGGCGCCGGGGTGCAGAATCTCGCGCCAGGCATCGGCCAGCACCTGCCGAGGATTACGCCGGGCAATCCCCTCGCATGCACGGCGCATGCTCTGCGCCAGCTCTTGCAGCAATGCCGGGGCATCGGACACGCAGCCCGAATCGTATTCAAGCACAATGCGCGATGCTGCCCCGGTCACCAGCGTAAAACTTGCCGTAAGCTTGCTTGCCCGCAGCTGAAGCCCAAGCCTGCGCACATCCACGCCCGCTGCGGGCACTGGGTCAAAATGCGCGTGCGTGGCCAGAAATTCCGGCACAATATCTGCCGCGCCGTAACGACTGTGCTCAATGGCCTGCCGCATCTGGTGGGCGGCATCGGCCACGGCGGCGCTGTCTTCCTGCCCTTCAAGCCTCACGCGCAGTGGCACGGTATTGACGTAAAAACCGGCGGCGCAAAATTCGTCCTGCGTTTCTCGCAGGCCCATGGGCACGCCCAGCAACAAGTCCCTGCGCCCAAAGCGGCGGCAAAGGGTACGCCCAGCCAGAGCCACAAAACAGGCCAGCACGCTCGCGCCAGAAGTTTTTGCCAGCGTTTCAAAGCACCGGGCGGTTTCCGCATCAATATCCATGGTGGTCATGGCGCCGGTGCGGCTGGCGGCACCAGCAGTCTGATTTACCGGCTCAACACGGGGCTCAAGCACCGATTGCCAGTATGCGGCGTCGTCCGCACAGGCAGGCGAAGCGGCATAGTCGGCCTGCCTGCGGCAAAAGCCCTCCTGTGTTGCCAGTGCGCCATGCACAAGGGGCTCCCCGCGCAAATGCCGCAGGGCATTTTGCAGCAGAATTTCAAGGGTTTCGCCATCGCCTGCCACATGGTGCACCAACACCAGCACCTGTACGCAGTGGGGCAAGGTGGCAGCCACCAGGCGTACGGGCAGCTCTGCGCGCAGGTCAAAGGGCGTGTGTATCTGCCCGTCAAAAAAGGCCGCTGCCTCGTGCTCGTCGGTAAAGGCCACGCTGCGCAGGTACACCTCGCCCTTGCCGCGCTGAAAATGGGGATTGTCTATATCACCCGCCACCGTGCAGTGAAAAAGCTCCTGCGCGTTGGCGGCCCTGCGCAGACCTTCAAGAAAATCTGCTGTTTTTTCACCCCGCAGTTCAAGCAGCAGGGGCATATTGTAATCTATGGAGCCCTCGTTGACCTGCTGGTACGCCCAGATGCGAAACTGCCCCATGCTCAGGGGGGCGGTATCAATGGCCGCGCTGGCCGATTCCACCCTGCCGTTGCCAAGTAGGGCTTCCACATCAAACAGGGTTTCGCAGCTCACAAAGCTGCGAAAAGAAATATCCACATTATAGGCTTTGCGGATGGCGTGCAGCAGGGACATGGCATTGAGGCTGTTGCCCCCCTGCTCAAAGAAGGTTTTTGCGGGGTCGTAGCTGCGGCCAAGAACGCGTTCAAAAATGCCCAAAAGGTCCGCGTCCACCTGCCGCCCGCCGTTCGCATGCGCCTCGCCCTGCCGGGCGAGATTTTGCAGCGCCTTGCGGTCAATCTTGCCAGTGGGGGCAACCGGCATGGCCTCCAGCACATGCCAGGCAGAAGGAATCATGTACGGAGGCAGGCTGCCCCGGCTCCACACAACCACAGACTCAATGGTTGCCCCGGGCTTGAGCACAAAAAATGCGGCAAGGCTGGCCTGTCCGCCAGCATCCTTGACGGCCAGCACGGCAGCCTGGCTGACGGCCTCGCAATTTTCGAGCAGGCAGGCCACCTCGGCCAGTTCCACGCGGTTGCCGCGAATTTTCACCTGATCGTCTGCCCGCCCCAGCAGCAGAATTTCGCCCTTTGACGACCACAAGGCCAGATCGCCCGAGGCGTAAAACCGCGCGCCACCCTCCTGACGCAGACACATAAAGCGCTGCCCGGTCATTTCAGGCTTGTTGTGGTAGCCAAGGGCCACGCTGGCCCCGCCAATCCACAATTCGCCGGGCATGCCCGCAGGCAGTTCGTGCCCGTCGGCACTGCGGATGGAGAGCGTAACATTGGGAATGGGCTGCCCCACGCCAATGGGCTGCGGCTCAAAGGGCGATACTTCCTTCATGGCCGCGCAGACGCAGGTTTCGGTGGGGCCGTAGGCGTTGAAATAGCGCAACGATCTGGCGTAGTGCAGGGCGTCTGCCGCCACCGGCGGTTCGCCTGCGGTGATGAGCACACGCAAACCGGGAAAAGGTTCGCCTTCAAAAAGATTCAGATACGAGGGCGGCAGGGTTACCACGCTGATATCATTATCAATCATGTACTGTCGCAAGGTCCAGGGTGCATTGCGGCACTGGTCGCTGACCGGGTACAGCCCGGCCCCGGCCAGCAGGGCCATGAACATTTCTGACAGCGAGGCATCAAAAATGGGGGGCGCAAACTGCAGAACCCGGTCGTCTTCCTGCACGCCAAATAGTTCTATCTGCCCCTGAATCATGTTGGCAAAGCCGCCGTGGGGAGCCAGCACGCCCTTGGGCTTGCCCGTGGAGCCAGAGGTATAGATGAGATAGGCTCCCTCGGCGGGCAGGGGGGCCTGCGGCAGGGGAATCAGGGGTGACTGGCGGTAGGCAAGGTCATCGAGGTCAAGGGTAAGGCTTGCCCCGGCGTCTTCCACTATATAGGCGAGACGGTCGGGGGCGGCCTTGGGATCTATGGGCAGGTACACCGCGCCCAGCCGCTGGATGCCCAGCACAACCTCGGGCAGGTTGGCCGTGCGGCGTGCCGCCACAGCCACAATATGGCCCCGCCCAACGCCCCGCCCCGCAAGCCATGCGGCACAGCGCAGGGAATTTTCGCGCAGCTGCGCGTAGGTTACGGCATTGCCCCACTCATCCTTTACTGCGGTTCGCGCAGCAAATTTTTCTGCCGTGGCGTCAAACAGCTCTGGCAACGAGCGGATGTCATAGCTCCTGACCGGGCCGTTGCGCCACTGGGCAAGCTCCTGCTTTTCCTCATCCAGCAGATAATCGAGCACGGGCGGCTCAACACCTGCGGCCAGCTGGGCAACCACGTTTTCAACCCGTGCCACAAAGCGGTCAATATCCCTGTCGCTCAGGTGGTTGCGGCTGTTGCGCACGGTAAGCGAAAAACAGCCGGTGCGCAGCTCCTGCATGACCAGCATGCCAAAAAGAACGGGTTCCTTGGCGCTGTGGCGCTGCTCGGCCTCCACAATGGGAAATTCTGGCGTGCCGGGCGGTGTATTGGGCAAAAAATTGACAAAGGTATCGGCCAGAAAGGCAAAATTGCGCCCTTCAATCCTGCGCGCCGCCAGCTGGTAAGGCGTACGTATATGGCGGTAAAACGAAGCATTCTGCGCGCTGATGGCCTCAAGCAGTCTGGCAAATGTCTCGTGGGCAGCCACGTTTACCAGCAGGGGCGGCAGCGACATCATGGCACCCTGCCTGCGGTAGAATACCTTGCGCTCGCCGTAGGCCACCGGTGCAAGAGCCACGACATCTTTTTCGCCGCTCATGAACGAGACGATCAGCGAATAAATACCCGTAAAAAACACCGCAGGGCTGACCTTGTGAGCGGCGATAAGCGCTGCTGCCGCCTGCGAGGCCTTTTCAGACAGCACGTATTTTTTATGGCGGCTTTCACCGAGCACATCGGGGCGGCCCGGCAGGGCGCGCAGCAGCCTTTTTTCCGGCAGGCGGGCAAGGTGTTCTTCCCAGAAAGCCATGTCTTTTTCAAAACGTGGTGAGGCGCAGTGGGCCTGATCCTCAATGTAAGCTTCGTCGCAGGGGCATGGCTCGCCCAGATCTGGAGTTTCACTGCGGGCTAGCGAAGCATAAACATTTGCAATAACAGCAATATGAAAAAATATGGCCAGCCCGTCGAGCACAACATGCGAGCACTTTATGGCGACTGTGCAGGTTGAAGGGCCTGTAAGCACCAGAGCGTAGCGGATGAGGGGATTTTCTACGGGTTCTTCAAAAAACTCGTCGATCATGCGGTCGGCGGCAACGGCTGGGTCTGGCTGCGATGCCGCGTCCAAAATGCGAAAATCGGGCTCGTGGGGCTCGCCCAACAGAAAACGGGGTTCCTCCTCGTCCTGGCACAGCGAGGCCGCGGGCAGAGGCGTAAAATGGAGGGTGCAGCGAATGGCCTGGCGTAGAATCTCGGGGTTGAGCATGCCATCTATATGGTAGCATCCTCTGATGGAGGTTTCGGCATAGTCTGACAGGGCTGCTTTAGCAGAAAGCCACAGTTCCTTTTGACAACCGGTTAAAGGCACAAACTTTGCCATTCCGTCCCCCACTGCGGCATTTATTCGATCATATCGCCATCCTTTGCAAAATATCTTACAGTCTGGATATTAGCAAGTTTTACATATACTTTGGGCGGTTTTTGCCGTAAATTGCAAGCCGCGACAAAACCCGGATACAGCGCAAACCGACTATCTCGCCGGCCCACTTATCCGATGCTCTGGTTCGCCAGAATTGTGAAATTGCCGAAATCCAATCGCAAACAGAGGCCGGAATAATGCACGCAGAACCTTGCTGGAAATGCCTTGATTGGAAAAAGGAACTTACCAACAATGTTGTCAGCATCGACCAGCTGAAGGAATACGCTTCCTTCAGTGCGGAGGAAGAAAAAATCCTTCGCGAAGTGGCAAAGGTGCATCCGGTCAACATTCCCCGTTATTATCTTAGCCTTATTGATAAAGACGATCCTGCCGACCCTATCCGCCGCATGTGCTTTCCTGATGCCGAAGAAATGGTGGTTGCCGGATCCATGGGGGCGACCACTGCCGACCCCTACGGCGACGACAAGCACGACAAGGGCAACGGCATGCTGCACAAGTATGACTGCACCGCCCTGCTGGTAACCACAGAGTGCTGCGCCATGCACTGCCGCCACTGCTTCCGCCGCCGCATCGTGGGGCACTCGAGCCAGCAGACCCTGCGCAACTTTGCCGGAGCGCTGCAGTACATTGCCGACCACCCCAAGATCAACAACGTCATTCTTTCCGGCGGCGACCCGCTCACCCTGGCGACCCCGGTATTGCAAAAAATGCTGGCTGGTCTGGCCGAAATTGCCCACGTGGATTTTGTACGCATAGGCACACGTATTCCTGTCACCTACCCGCTGCGCCTGTTTGACGATGCCCTTATCGACTCACTGCGCACCTTTGCCGAACGCAAGGCCCTGTATATCGCCACGCACTACAACCACGCCCGCGAAATCACGCCCACATCCACAGAGGGCATCAGGCGGCTGCGCCAGTGCGGGGCCACCATCAACAATCAGGCAGTGCTGCTGCGCGGCGTCAACGATACCGCCGAAGACATTGCAGAGCTCATGAACCGCCTGCTGGCCATTGGGGTGAATCCCTACTATCTTTACCAGTGCATGCCCGTTTCGCGGGTGCGGCACCATTTTCAGCTGCCGCTCAAGCAGGGCATTGCCATTGTGGACAAGGCCAAGGCCAGACTCAGCGGTTATGGCAAGCGTTTCAAATACATAATCGGGCACGACATAGGCAAACTGGAAATTTGCGGCATCAGTGACGGCAACGTTGTTCTCAAGCAGATGCACGCCCGCATCGGACACGAAGAACAAGCCTCGCGCATAATCATCCAGAAGCTTGACGACGACGCCGGCTGGGTAGACCTGTAGGCAGAGAGTGCATGCAACATTCTGAGACAACAACGCTTTTCTGCATTCCCCACGCGGGCGGAAACGGCGCGTATTACGCGCTGTTTGCCGAGTTTTTTCCACACACAGTCAAGGTTGTGCCGCTCGATCTGCCCGGCAAGGGGCGCCGTTGCCGCGAGCCTCTGCCCACCAGCATGGAGGCCATGGGCCGCGACCTGCTTGAACAGATGCTTCCAACCGCCCAAACCTCGCCCTACGCCATTTTTGGCCACAGCATGGGCGGCCTGCTGGCCTACGCCAGCGCGAGGCTTGCACGCGAAGCTGCACTGCCCCTGCCCAAGGCACTGTTTATCTCTGCCGCGGCCACGCCAGACAAGGTGCACACGGGCATGGACCGCCCGGTCTCAGCGCTGCAGCCGGGCGAACTGTGGGAATATGTCATGCGCATGGGCGGCACCCCACCGGGCGTGGCGCTTTCTGACGACTTCAAAAGATACATGGAACCCATGCTTGTGGCGGATTTTTCTGCACTGGAAAACTGGCGGCCAGCCCCCTGCCAGCCCCTGCCGGTTCCCATTCACGCCTGCATTGGCAATGACGACACTGTAACAGAAAATGAAGCCAGACTCTGGCACCAGTTTTCCAGCGCGGGCGGTACGGTACGTGGTTTCAGAGGCGGGCATTTTTACATTCAGCACCACTGGCGCGAGCTGGCCGAGCACATCGCGCGTACTCTATACCCGGCGGGCTAACATGCTGGCGCGGCTGTTTTGCCAATGGTCGGCACCCGAGGCCGAGGCTGGCGCAATTCTATGCGTTGGCCTGCATCTTGAAGACATGGCCGCGTGGGCCAGCCAGTGCGTGCCCTATACCACCGAGCACGAAAGACGCGAGGCCAGCCGCTTTGCCCAGATGGCTGACGCAGTGCGTCACCTTGCAGGCCGGGCGCTCGCACGGCGCATGCTGTGCGCCGCAACAGGCCAGAACAATATCGCCCCCTTTGCCCGCAGCCCCTACGGCAAACCCTTTTGCCCACAGACAAATACAGATTTTTCCATCAGTCACAGCGCCGACATGGTTTGGGTGGCGTTGTGCCGCACCGCCACGGTCGGTATTGATGTGGAACAGCTGCGTGCCCTGCCGGACGCCGCCGACCTCACAGACCAGCTGCACCCGCAAGAGCGGCAGGCCCTGCGGGCCCTGCCCGATAATGAGCTGGAAAGGACGTTTCTGCGCTGTTGGACCCGCAAGGAAGCTGTGCTCAAAGCCTGCGGCACGGGGCTGAACACGCCACTGCACAGCTTTTGCGTTAATACGGGGCAGCAACAGGACAACTGGATACTTTCTGCCCCAGTGGCTGACGCCTGCGCCCCACAGTGCGCCGCAGCCTCGCCAGACCAGTGGACCAGCCATGACATTGCCGCCAATGCCGCCTACCAGTGCAGCGTTGCTGCCTGCGGCCCACGCCTTGAGGTGATTGTACGGGTTATGTGAGGTGCCCCGTGTTTTGGTCGCATCGTGGCGAAAACCATGCAGATATGCCGGTTCTGCCTGCAAATTCATGTGGACGATACCGCTTTTCCTCTGATACATTCAAATATGGGCGCAAGACTTTGCGCACCGCGCCAATATGGCACATACACAGCCCGCAAACCCGGTTCCGAACCCGGCTCGGCTGAACCGCCACCCGGCGGATACACTGCGTCTTCGAGAGCGCATCAAAGGTATATTGTTCCATGAGCAGCCGCCTCAGATCGTTCCTCGCCATATTTGCAGCGGCGCACAGAGTCATGACGATGTGCGCGGTAATGCTGTGCGCCATGGCGTTGAGCACTGCTTCTCTGGCTGCTCCCGCCCCGCTGTCTCCCGCACCCCAGACCACCAAACCCAAGATTGCAGCCTATTTTGAGGCTGGTTCGTACTGGGAATTCAGCCTGCTGCAAAAAGAAATCATCAAGGCCCTGCAACAACGTGGGGTTGCCCAGCACATTATTTTTCCTGACGAATTTCATATCAGCCCCGGCTGGGATGCCCCAGACAGCGAGTACCGTGCCGAAGCCCGCAAGCTGATGGCCAACCCGGCCATTGATGTGATCATCAGCATGGGCACAGAGGCCACCAAGGCCCTGCTGGCCGAAAACAACGGCAAAACCCCCATCATGAGCGTGGACGTGGCCGACCCCGCTGGCGCGGGCATTGTTGACCCGGTGACCGGCAAGGGGGCCGCCAACCTGACCATCCGCTATACCAAGAACAAGTGGTTCAAGGTATTTGCCCTTTTTCACGAAGCTCTACCCTTTCGCCGCCTTGGCATCATGTACCACGACAGCCCCGAAGGGCTCTCGTACTCCAACGTTCGCGAAGCCCGCGAAGTGGCGCGCGAACGGGGCTTTACACTGGTGGAATACCCCTTTCTGGACAAGGCCGAGAGCATCGAATCATGCACAAAAGGCGTGAACAGGCTTATGCAGGAAGGCATAGACGCCTTTTACATCTCGGCGCTCAACTGCTTTGACTGGACCCAGGCCAACCCGCAACCGATATTTGATATACTGAATACAAAGGAAATAAAGACCTTTGCGCGCGACGGCAGTGTGCATGTCAGCAGGGGGGCGCTCATGGGGCTGTCCACCCTTGATTATGTGCCCTTGGGCAAATTTTATGCAGACCACATGGCCGCGCAGCTTGGACTTTTGCCGCCCAACACACAGCTTGAAGAAGCGGCCTATACCCCCAAGATTGCGCTGAACCTTGTGACAGCGCAAAGAATGGGCATGGATCTGCCTCTGGTTCTGCTTATCTCGGCAGACGAACTTTTTGACGCTACCCTCGCGGGCGTTGATAAGACGCGCGCTTCACAGTAATTTTTCCCGTAACCCTGAAACCGATTTTATCGAGGTTGCACATGATGAAAGATACGTTGGAAAACAAGGTTGACGGTGTAGAAGATCAGGCAGCCTGCCAGACCGAAGCAGAAACCTGCGAATGCGCTTGCCCCGCTGAAGAAGTCGTGGATGCCATCATTCGCAAGCGCGTTTACGGTGCCATCGGCATCGGCTTTGTGCCCGTGCCGCTGGTTGACTTTCTGGGCCTCACCGCCCTGCAGATTGAGTTGATCCATGCCCTTGCCAAGGCCCACGGCGTGGAATTCAAAAAAGAACGTGTCAAGTCCATCATTTCTTCGCTCTGCGGTGGCCTGCTGACCACCGCCAGCGTGCCCCTTGCCGCCTCACTGCTCAAAAGCATTCCTGTCATCGGCATCACCGCCGGTGCGGCCACCATCAGCATCATGGGCGGTGCTACCACCTACGCTCTGGGCTGGGTTTTTGACCGTCACTTCAGAAAGGGCGGCAACCTGATTGATTTTGACGCCGAAGAAGCCAAGACCTACTTCAAGGAAAAGGTTGAAGAAGGTAAAAACTTTGTGGGCAAGCTCAAGAAAAAGGTAAAGAAGGAAGCCGCTGAAGCCCCCGCCGAGGAATCCGCCACCGAGGCGAAGACCGACGCGGCTTAGCAGCCCCAAACAATATCGGCATCCCCTGATCGGTTTCGGGAATCAGACACAGGGGGCCAGACGGCTGGCCCCCTTTTAGCCATGCAACCATGGCATGATCGCCCCGTGCACCACTGGGCTGCAAGATCCATATGCCTTGCATAAGGCTGCTGCCGCAGCACGCGGCAGTGTGTGTACTATTGCGTTTGACAGCGCCGCGAACCATCATGGGCTGCAAACAGACCGCCAGACCTTTTTTATGGCGCGGCGCACCTGAACACCGGGGCCACAGAACCACATGCTGCAACTGAAAAAATCGCTGTTTCTGAAACTTCTGTGGGAGCAGGCAGGCGACGAGGGCAACAAGATTGTTGCTGCGTGCCTTGGCTCTGGCATCATGCAGGGACTTGCCGTTTTTTCGGTTCTACAGGGTCTGGAACAGCTTTCCTCAGACGACGGCCTACAGTTCCACACATTTTTGGCATTCATGGTCTGTCTCACAGCCTTTTATTTTCTTTTTCGGTATATTACGGGCCACTCGGCGCAAGTTGCCCTGCGCGGCATCATGGCATGGCGCATGCGCATTGCCTCAAAACTGCGCGGCGTCTCGCTGATTGAATACGAAAAGCTGGACAAAAACCGTATCCAGTCGGCCCTGCTTGATGGACGAGAAATGGTGGTTGAAGCCGCCCGCATGCTGGTGGCTGCCTCGGCCAATACGGTGATGGTGCTGGTTTCATTTGCAAAAATGGCCACAGTTTCCATACCCGGCACACTGGGCGTTTTTGTGCTGCTTGGCGCTGGCTTCTGGATTTTTTTGCAGCTCATCAACAGCGTGCATGCCCACATGGGCCCCGCCATGCGGGCTGATCAGCGTTTTTGCGCGGGCCTGCGCGACCTGTATGCGGGCCTGCTGCAGCTCAAGATGCACAAGCCAAGAACTCGTGCCCTTTTTGGCGAGCAGATCATTCCCGACCTCTCTGTCGCATCTGAGGCAAGAGACGCCACCGAACACCGGCACGCGCTGGGCATTTCATTTTTTGCCATGTTCAACTTGCTGATACTGGGGCTGATTCTCTTTATCATGCCCAAGGTTCTGGGGCTTGAGACATCTGAAACATCCTCGCTGCTCGTGCTGTGCATGTTCAGCCTGAGCCCGCTCATCAGCCTGATCACCTCTGTGCCCATGATGGCCAAGGTTGAAATGAGCCTTCAGGAACTGGCGGGGGTTGAAGCCCAGATTGACGCCGTTACCGAGCCCTTTGAAAATGATGGCGTTGTGGCCCGCTGGCAGCAGCCCGACCCGGCTATCCCCGATTTTTCATCCATCGCCATGCGCAACGTGCGCTTTGACTACCGCGACCGCGCCGGGCTGCGAGTCTTTGGCATTGACGTGGAACATTTTGAACTGCACCAGGGCGAGCTGGTTTTCATTCGTGGCGGCAACGGATCGGGCAAATCCACCTTCATGAAGGTGCTGGCTGGGCTGTATGCGCCGCAAGCCGGTGAAATGTACCTCAACGATTCCCTGCTCTGCGATGTGAACATGGAATCGTACCGCAATCTCTTCACCATTGTGCCCACAGATTACCACCTGTTTTCGCGGCCTCTGGGGCTCAACATCACCGCTGAACAGCTTACTGACGTGCTGCGCACCCTGCATATGGAAACCAAGGTCACCCTGCTTGAAGACGGCACATTTTCCACACTTGATCTCTCGGCGGGGCAGCGCAAGCGCCTTGCTCTTGCCTGCGCCTTGCTTGAAAAACGACATATCTACCTGTTTGACGAAGTTGCGGCAGATTTTGACCCCATCTTTCGCCGATATTTTTACGAAGAACTGCTGCCCGACATCATCAGACAGGGCGGCACCATTCTGGCCATCTCGCACGATGATCGCTACTTCCATGTGGCAGACAGGGTGCTGACCATGCGTGAGGGCGGCTTTGTGGAAGAACCCGCAGACCTGGGGAGCACGGCATGAAAAGCCAAGTGATACGCCTGGCGCTCTGCCTTGCGCTGCTGCTTGGCCTGTGCCCTGCACAAGGGGCAGCGGCCAAGGATCTGACGGGCAACTCGAATATTCAGCTGGTACGCGAACTGTACAACAACGTACGTGAGACGCTGCCCTCTGAAGTCAACGCAGCTGAAAACACGCAAACCATCCAGAACCGCCTTAAATGCTACGAGGAAAACCACGATTACGGCCAGCGTATACAGATCTGCAACAATAAATATGTCAAGGGCATTGTGCACCATGCCCGCAAGGCCGTGCATTCACGGCCAAACCTCGGCGAATTTGTACTTAATGTCGATCTTTGCCCCATTCTTTACAATATCTGCATGGGCCAGACAGAAGACGATAAAGAACGCTGCATACTTTTTGAAAGGCAGTGCATAGACTATACGCTTGACATGTTCTGGCGCGGCTCTGCGCAATATACACAGCAAACCTACCGGTTGGACCAATGAAAAGTCTCTGGGCAGCAATACGGGACAAAATACGCCGCAATCGCATACGGATCATCTGTGGTGGTCTTGTTACCACGCTGATAATCCTGTTTCTCTGGCCGAGCATTGTCATTTCCATCAAGCCCGGCGAGCTGGGTGTACTGTACGCGCGTTTTCGCGGGGGCACGCAGTTGCAGCACACCTACGAGGAAGGCATACATTTTATCCAGCCATGGAATATCATGTATATCTATGACGTGCGCGTGCAGGAAGAAACGCAGAACATCGACGTGCTCACAGTGGACGGTCTGACCATCAACGTGCAGATTTCGCTGCGCTTCCAGATTATCCGCGACCGGCTGCCCGCCCTGCATCAGGAAATTGGCCCCCGCTACCGCGAAAAGGTCGTACTGCCCATCATGAATTCTGCCGTGCGCCAGACCATTGGCAGCTACCGGCCAGACGACCTTTATTCCACTGCGCGGCAAGAGCTTCAGGATCAGATGCTTGTGGACGCCGTGGAAGAAATGGGGCGCATCCCCATTCTTATTCAGGGTTTTGTGGTCAAAACCATCACCCTGCCCGAAGTTCTGCGCGATTCCATTGAGCGCAAGCTGGTGGCCGAGCAGAGTTACCTGCGCTACAAATACATTCTGCTTGAAGAACAGCAGGAAGCGCGTCGCAAGATTATCGAGGCCGAAGGCATCAAGGCATACCAGATGCTCGTCAATGAGCACATGACGCAGAACTTCCTGCGCTATCAGGGCATACAGGCCACCAAGGACCTGGCGTCTTCGCCCAACGCCAAGGTGGTTGTTATCGGCGGCAAGGACGGCCTGCCGGTCATACTGAATGCCGATTCGCAAACGGGCGCAGCCTCGCCTGACGCTCCGGCTGACAAATCCGCAGACAAATCAGGCTCGCAGGGGTCTGCCGCCAAATCTGCCCAACAGGCGCCCGCCAGGCAGGATGCAGGCAGGCAGGACGCACCAAAGATGGATCAGGGCAAGACATCGTCTCCCCGACCTGGCGCTGCCTTGCCAGACAATGCACGGCCCGATGCAGCACGTTCAGAAGCCCCCCGGTCCGGCGCAGCGCGGCAGGATTCCGCGACGCAGCCCACTCCCGACGGGGTAAGCTGGATAGCCCCCGGCGAAAGCGTGACAGACTACATCAAAAGGCTCGACAAATCACTGCTGCAACCCAACCGTGGCGGCGCGGTCAGGCAGTAAGGGAGGCCCATCGTGCAGATGCTAGCTATCATACTTGTTCTGAGCCTGTTTATCGGGCTGCTGGGCATGAATTCGCGTCTGGGCTTTTGGGGCAATTTTTTTGCCAGTATTCTGCTCACCCCGCTGGTGGGATTGCTGCTCGTGCTTGCATCGGGCAGCAAAAAGCAACGGCACAACTAGCCCGCGCAGGGCACTGCACAATGAAAAATTTCTTTCGGGCGGCACTATAGCATGTATTTCAATGCGGCTGTTGCCACCATGCCCTTGCTGCGCCCGCAGCACCTGATACGCTTTATGCGTTCCATGCTCATGACTGCCTGCATTGCGATTGTGGCGGCAGTGCTGTGCCTCCCCTGCGGTTCCGCCGCCCTTGCCAACCCACCTGTCAAACGCATCGGGTACCTTGAGGCTGGCCCATTCTGGCTTTTCGACAATACATGGAACGCCTTTCGCGACGGCATGGGTAAATACGATGACATGCGCTGCGAATATCCGGCAGATGCCCGGCTGAGCCCCGGCTGGCAGCCAGAGCAGATGCGCCGCCTGCCGGAACTGGCAAAGCAGCTTTTACAGCGCAGGGATCTTGATCTTGTGGTGGGCATGGGCACGGCAGCCGTAAAGGCTCTGCTTGCGGTCAACGATGGCCGCACGCCCATTCTGGGCATGGGCATGGCCGACCCCATTGCCGCTGGCGTGGTCAAAAGCGCTGATGATTCCGGCGTGGACAACTTTACCTGCCGCGTAGAGGTTGACCGATGGTCTTCCATGTTCCGCGTTTTTTATGACGTGGTGCGCTTCCACAAAATGGGCATCATGTTCCAGAACAGTCAGGAAGGGCGCGTGTACGCGGCGCTGGGCGATGCACAGGCCATTGCCTCCGAGCTGGGCTTTGAGCTGGTGCTCTACGACGGTCTCTCCTCTGCAGAAAGCACCGACGAATGCCACAAGGGGCTAGACGAACTGCACAAAAAAGGCATGGATGCCTTTTTTATCGGCCCGCTCAACTGCTTTGACATTGGCGATGCGGGCATGGCCCCGCTGCTGCAAAAACTCAATCAGTGGAAGATACCCACCTTTGCCCGTGACGGCTCGGAATACGTCAAGGCCGGTGCGCTCATGGGCTTTTCTACCTGGAATTTCGGCCCCAGCGGCACAGCGCTTGCCGGGCAGGCCCACGCCATACTCACCGGCACAAAACCCCGCACCCTGCCCATGCTCGACCAGTCAGAGCCATCCATTGCCCTCAACCTTGCCACCGCCAAGGCCATTGGCTTTGATTTTCCCTTTGACGTTCTGGTAACGGCAGACGAACTGCACGAAACCATCAGCCAGCCGCACCCCGGCACGCCTTAAGGATCGCCCGTGCTCATCCGCGCCACGCGCAAACTGCGCATCAATGCATTGCTTCTTGGGCTGGGGGTTCTGCTGGTCACCCTTGGGTTCAACGTGCTGCTCTCTGTTTCCACATTAAATACGCTGGCGACAGACATGGTGCTTTCGGGCTACCGCAGCGGTGCGGAACGTCTTGCCCGCGATATCGAACGCGGCATGCGCTTTGGCAAGCCCCTGGCCTCATATGCGGGCATGGAAGAAATGCTGGCAGAACTGGGGCAAAGCGCTTCGGGCATGCGCCGGGTGGTTGTTGCCGATGCCAGAGGGCGAATTCTGTATGCCCAGCCCGCGCAGGATGCCTCCGGCACCACGCTCCCCACGACGCAAGCGCCCCATGAGGCCTCAATACAGCTTCCGGCCGATGCGGAAGCAGCACAGGCTCCGCATAAAATAGCCGGTGGCTACCGCCTGACCATTCCATTGCGCTACAAAGCCCCCGTGGGCTGGCTGGTGGTAGACATTGACGGCAAACGCATAGATGCGGCCACAGACGATTTTCTGCGCCTGTCGTCCATGCTGCTGGGCGCGGCCTGCCTGGTGGCAGGGCTGATTCTGGCTGGCCGCCTTGGCCTGCTTACCGGTCAGCGAGCTGTGGGAATGAGCCTTTCGGGCATGACCAGAATGCTGCTCATCATCATTGGGACAGCACAGGTGCTTTACGCCTGCGGTACGCTGGCGCTCTTTGACACCTACGTCAAACAGGCCGTGCACACCAAGGCCGACATTCTGGCCGAAGCCACCGGGCGTGATTTCGAGTACCTTATCCACAAGGGCGTGGATATTGCCAGCCTGCGCGGCAAGGATCAGGCTCTGGAACAGCTGCTGGCAGCCAACAACGAACTGGCCGGAGCAAGACTGCTCACCCCCGATGGCACTGCCATCGCCTCTGCCGGACATGTGCCCGATGCTTCGCTCAGCGTTGAAAAATCGCTGAATACCTACTGGCCTAGCCGTTTCCGCCAAAAGCAGGAAGTGCTGCGCCTGCAGCTGGCCTTGCAGCCCCAGGCTATCACAACGCGCATTTCGGCCCTGGCTCTCGACCTTGGTGCCTCGCTGCTCATCAGCTTTTTGCTCCTGCTTGAGCTTTCCAAGCTGCTGGGACTTATCGCCCTGCGCACCCTGCCCCACGATACGGCTGTGGCGGCTCTGGAGGGAACGCACCGTTCGCGGGCTGTTCAGGCCCTGCGGGCAGCCGGTTTTGTGTTCTTTTTGGGCTACGACATGGGCATTTCTTTTATTCCGCTGCTGGCCCGCCAGCTGTACGAACCACTGTTGGGCCTGAGCCGCGATGTGGCCATCGGTCTGCCCATTTCGGCGGAGATGGTCAGCGCCGGTGTGGCCCTGCTGTTTTCTGGCGGGTTTTCGCTACGATATGGCTGGCAAAAAGTCTTTGCAGCAGGAACTTTGGCCGCGGCCGTGGGCCTGCTGATGGGCAGCATGGCCAACAGCCTGCACCTGCTGATTCTGGGCCGCATTGCTGCGGGCTTTGGCTTTGGGCTGGTGCTCATGGCGGGACAGATCGGCACGCTGGGCAAGGCCAATGCCGGGGCGGGCCTTACCAGTGTATTTGCGGGTATTTTTTCAGGCAGTATTTGCGGCTCTGCCGCAGGGGCCATGCTGGCCGATCATATCTCGTTTCAGGCAGTGCTTGGCACGGCGGCCTGCACCATATTGCTTGCCCTGTTTACGGTAATGCTGGGCAGAGAATCTGAAGAAGAAACAGCAACCGTCAACGCGGGCCAGCCTGCAACACCACAAGGGCACATGTTCTCGGGCTGCATGCAGCTGCTGCAAGACCCGCGCATGCACCTTGTGCTGCTGCTGGTGGGTATTCCCGCTGCCATGTGTCTGACCGGCTTTCTGCACTATCTGCTGCCGCTCAGGCTGGCAAACGCGCACGTGGACCAGTCGGACATTGGCCGTATCTTCATGCTTTATGGTCTGTGTTTCATCACGGCTGGGCCGCTGCTTGGCCGGTGGATAGACCACAGGAAGGACAAATCCCTGTTCCTGACCCTCACGGGCCTGCTCTCTGGCATTACACTGCTGATTGCGGCAAAAGCCACAGGAATGGCGGGGGCTGCCGCCGCGGTCATCACCCTGGGGCTGGCCCAGTGCCTGGCGGCTCCGGCCTCGATGATCTGCGTGCTTACGCTGGCTACGGCCCAGAAGCTTGGCAGGGAAAAAACCGCCTCGGTATACCGGGGGCTTGAACGCATGGGGCAGGTGGCAGGCCCGGTTGTGTTTGGCCTTGCCATCAGCATCATGACATCAGCCAGCGCACTGCTGCTTATGGGCAGCATTATTTGCGTGCTGGCGCTGCTGTTCCACCTGCTGTGGCGAACCGGCAAGCCAAAAAGCTGACCGCAAGGGCACGCGGGCCTGCCTGTTTGCTGACGTAGTGCGGATGCTGCTAGGCGCTGGCCAACGCGCCCTTCTGTGTGCAGGCATCATCGCAATCCGTGTCATTTTCCTGAGTATTATCGGGGCAGCAGCCCGGGCGGCATTTCTGGCTGTGCGCCGCGCTGCAGGTCAAGCTGCTGGCAGAGGAGCCGTCGCGTGAACCGCCAAGCGAACCTACAAATTTTCTCAGTTCCGGCATGGCCGGGTCAGCCAGCCCACCCGGCAAAAACCACGACAAGATTTCATAATAGTCGTCTTCCCGCACCAACGGCCCTACCTTTTGCGTAAAGCTGCTAAATTCCGCCTCGGTGGGATAACTGAAATACTGCCGCCCTGCCGAGCTCTGCACGCAGGTTGAGAGTTCCCGCCCCGCTTCCAGTTCCGGCAGGTGGCGCAGCAGCGTATCTATGCCCGCAAAATAGGTGTGCACAAAGTTCCACAGCAGTGAGCGCCCGTAATCAATAGGCCACCAGCCAATCTCTACAATGGGGCCTGTGTCCAGCCCTGCATCCAGATGAAACAGCGTGCAGCCAGAGCGCGCATGACGGTGCTGCATGGCGCGGAAGGGGCTGCACAGGCCTTGCAGGTCGGGCAGTGCGCCGGGGTGCATGCCGTAGGTTCCCAACCGTGGCATATCAATAACTTCTGTAGGAATAACATAGTCATACCGGCAGGAAATAACCACATCGGGCGCAAGGGCGCGCATACGCTGCCGCGATTCTGCAGACTTCATGGGCCCCCAAAGTTCCATGGGGATATTGTGGCGCTGTTGCAGGCCAAGGTATGTCTGGCACGGTGCGGAATTGCCCTGGGGAAAGCGGGCCTCAAGCCAGGGCAGAATATGCTCAACCATCATGCCGCGCTCGTGCGCCACAAGGCTTGCCGCATAGTCATTGCTGCATTCGGCATCAAGCACATAGTCCGAAAGAACCACAAATACTTCATGCCGGGCAATAAGCCCCGTCAGCAGCCTGTTGAGGGCAACACATCCGGCAAGGTCTTTTTTGGCGCACACAACAATCTTCACGGCATATCCTTTAGTGAAACATTGCTGGGTATGCTACGCCGCAACCTTATGGATGGAAAGAAGAAAACGATAACCTTATATGGGGTGACCCGCTTACTCCACCGCAAAATTGAAATAGGTATCGGGATAGGGCTCGTTTTTAAGGGTGTAGTGCCACCATTCTTCTTCATAGCGCTTGAAGCCTGTACCTTCCATAATCCCCAGCAGCGCGGCCCTGTTGGTCTGCTGCTGCGGGGTCATACCCTTGGCCCCGTGGTGCGAAGCCTCACCAAAAAAGTCAAAAGGCGTGCCCATGTCCAGCTCTCTGCCGCTTTGCCTGTCCACAAGGGTCAGGTCTACAGTGCTGCCTCGCGAATGCCCCGAACGGGTGGCCACATAGCCAAGGTCAAACACGCGGGCCTTTTCCACCTGCGGATAAAATACGGATTTCATGCGAATATCGGCGGCATCCATCCCCCAGCGCACAAAGTTGTCCACTGCGGCCTGGGGCCGGTATGCGTCAAATATCTTAAGAACATATCCTTTTTCTTCGGCCGTTGCAGCCGCCTTGCACAGGGCTTTGGCCGCGGGTTCGCTCAGTATGGCCTGCGGGGCCGCATAGCCGTTGATACGCTTGCCCACAAAGTTGTATGAAGAAAAATAGCGTATTTCCAGAATCACGTTTTCACACATGTCGGTCACGTGCACAAACCCCTCATGCACGGCTGCCCGGGCCTGCATGGGCAGCAGTAACGCCAAAGCCAGAACCAATGCTGGCAGTAATCCGGAGAAACAGCTCTTACGACATGCATCCATGGGTGACTCCCCTTGTTTTTCAAAAGGCTTGGTCAGACACATTACGGCTTTGTCATTGCATCCTATAATCGCATGGCCGTCAATTAGCGGATTTTGACCTTTTGTCTTCAAGCAGGCATAATTAACGAATGAACAGTAAAAAACCAGGGAGCGCAGCATGAAACTGCTGGAAAAAGCCCGCGCGGCCGGTTGAGCCGCCAAGCTGGCTCCAGGGGCCCTGGAGCGACTTTTGCGCGGTTTGCCGTCTGATACGCGCCCTGACCTTGAGGCCAGGGTTCTGGCTGGTCGCGCCCGGAACGAAGATGCCGTAGTGCTTACCGTTCCCCCTGGCTGCGCCCTGGTGCAGACCGTGGATATTCTTGCGCCCATCGTCAACGATGCCTTTGCCTTTGGCCGCATTGCGGCTGCAAACGCGCTTTCGGACGTATACGCCATGGGCGGCCAACCGTGGAGCGCCATGAACGTGGCCTTTTTTCCGCAGGCACTGGCAGAAGACGATCCGCAAGGCATACTGGAAAATATTCTGCGTGGTGGTCTCGACGCGATGAACGAAGCCGGAGCCGTGCTGGCTGGCGGGCACACGGTACAGGACGATGAACTCAAGTACGGTCTCGCTGTCACGGGCATCATCGACCCCGGCCACATGGCCCGCAACGATGGTCTCACCCCCGGCAACCGGCTACTGTTGACCAAACCCATTGGCACAGGCGTGCTCTCAACCGCCGTAAAAGCCCGCTGGGACCATGCGGAAGAAAGCGAGGCCGAGGTTACGCGCTGGTGCTCGCGCCTCAACAGCGTAGCCGGTGCCGTGGTGCGCGACCTCAAGATTACCGCAGCAACTGATATTACCGGCTTTGGCCTTGGCGGCCATGCCCTTGAGATGGCCCTTGCCTCAAAAGTTACCGTGGTGCTGCACGCCGAGGCCTTGCCCCTGATGCCGTACGCTCTTGAATACGCGCGCGACGGGCTTATCCCCGCTGGCAGCCACCTGAACAGGAAGTATTGGGCCTGCTCCACCCGTGTGGCACACGGCGTGGACGAAGCCCTGACGAGCCTTGCCTTTGACGCCCAGACATCGGGAGGGCTTTTGCTGTCAGTGCCGCCAGAACAGGTGGCCGAGGCCCGCGCACGGCTGCTCGCCGGGGGTGACCTGGCCTGCGAGGTGGGCGAAGTAACAGAAGCCGAAGCAGACGGCACGGCCCTGATTTTGCGCTGACTCTGCCCAGCGGTTGAGTTGATTCTGTGCTGATTTTTTTGCTGCTGCCGCCCGGCAGTCTGCCATAAGCAAGCACGGCCAGCCGCCATGCTGTGGCCATGCGGGCCCAGACCAAGGCAGAAGCCGAAGCAGGGCCGCATGTAATTTTTTTAACATTATGGCTTGCCCTATTGGCAAAACGACTTATCTAAACCAAAGATTTTGGGCATAAGCCTGTCCGCCCGGTGCATCGGCCGCGAACGCTCCCGAAAAAGGAGCGTCCCTCGCGGCTTGCAGCCCACCGGCAAGTGTGCTATGGAAACACGCTTTGCGAGAGTGGCGGAATTGGTAGACGCACTGGACTTAGAATCCAGCACCATTGGTATGGGGGTTCAAGTCCCCCCTCTCGCACCAACTACCTCACCAGAAAAGGAGTCCCTCGTGGAATATAGCGCAGAAGACATTTCGCCGGTCAGAAAAAAGGTCGTCATCACCACCGAAGCCCAGGAAGTGGATGCAGCCATCATGGGCGCCGTGGCGCTGTACAAAACTTCGGTGCAGCTGGACGGTTTCCGCAAGGGCAAGGTTCCGGCGTCGGTCATCGAACAGCGCTTCCGCGACAAGATTTATGAAGAAGCCCGTCAGGACCTCATCAACGTGCACATCAATGATGTGATGCAGAAGCTCGACGTGTCGCCCCTCGCTGGTGTGGACGTTGACGCCAAGGGCACGTTTGAACGCGGCCAGGGCTATGTGTACAGCGTCGAATTTGAAATGCTGCCCAAGTTCACCCTGCCTGCCTACGAAGGCATGGAAGTGGAACAGGAAAAAGTGGTTGTGGACGAAAAGGAAGTGCAGGAAGTTATCGACCGCATTCGCCGCGACCGCGCCCAGCTCGTGCCCGTTGAAGGTTCCGGCCCCGCCGTGGACGGCCAGGTTGCCACCATCGACTTTGCCGCTTTTGAAAACGGCGAGCCCCTGGAAGGCGTGAAGGCCGAAAGTTTTGATCTGGCCCTTGGCGAACGCCAGGCCCTTGAAGATTTTGAAGCCCTGGTCAAGACCATCCGCTATGGTGAAGAAGGCGAAGG
This sequence comes from Desulfovibrio sp., assembly GCF_009712225.1. Classification (NCBI taxonomy): domain Bacteria; kingdom Pseudomonadati; phylum Thermodesulfobacteriota; class Desulfovibrionia; order Desulfovibrionales; family Desulfovibrionaceae; genus Desulfovibrio; species Desulfovibrio sp. The sequence continues at coordinate 157,431 of NZ_WASP01000010.1, forward strand.
CCAGATCACCTTCCCCGAAGATTTTCTTGCCAAGGATCTTGCTGGCAAAACCGTCACCATGAAGGTGCGCGTGCATGCCATCAAGGAACGCAAGCTGCCCGAACTCAACGACGAGCTCGCCAAGACCGTGGGCCTTGAAAGCGTTGAAAAGCTGCGCGAAGCCATCACCGGCAGCTACACCCAGAGCCGTGCCAACCTCAACAAGAGCGCCGCGCAGAAGACCCTGCTCGACCGCCTGTTGAAGATGGTTGAATTTGAACTGCCCCCCAGCCTTGTAGAAACCCAGGAGCGTACGCTGCTGGGCGATATGGCTGCCCGCATCGAGCGTCAGGGCCGCAGCCTTGATTCCCTTGGCAAGAGCATGGACGAACTGCGCGCCGAAGTTAAGCCCCAGTCTGAAGAACTGGCCCGCTCGCAGGTTCTGCTGCTCAGCATTGCCAAAAAAGAAGGTCTTGACGTGACCGACAATGAGGTCAACACTCAGATCTACCAGATGAGCATGCGTACTGGCGAAGACTTCAAGACCTTGCGTGAAAGCTACGAGCGTTCGGGCATGATCTTTGTGCTGCGTGACCGCATGCTGGCCGACAAGGCCATGGATCTGGTTTATGCCAAGTCCAAGGTGACCGAAGTGGAACCCAAGGCCCCGGCAGCGGGAGCCGAGGGTGACGCCGCGCCGGGCGCACCCGCCAGCGCTCAGGACTAACTGAAGTATAAGGGAGGCGGCCTTAAGGCCGCCTTTTGGTTTTATTTTGCGGCCACGCCGCAGCCAACCGGCCCACAAGCCGCGCCAAGAGGCTTATATGTCGCTTGTCCCCATGGTTATAGAAACCACCGGCCGCTCTGAGCGGGCCTATGATATTTACTCGCGCCTGCTCAAGGACCGCATTGTACTGCTTGGCTCAGAGGTCAACGACACGGTCGCTTCCCTCATTTGCGCCCAGCTGCTCTTTCTTGAGTCGCAAGACCCGGAAAAAGAAATCTACCTCTACATCAACTCTCCCGGCGGCTCAGTTACCGCCGGGCTTGCCATTTACGACACCATGCGCTTTATCACCTCGCCGGTGGCAACTGTGTGCATGGGCCGCGCCGCAAGCATGGGAGCCTTTTTGCTGGCCGCTGGCAAGCCTGGCATGCGTTTTGCTTTGCCCAATAGCCAGATCATGATCCATCAGCCTTCGGGCGGTTTTCAGGGTCAGGCCACCGATATTGAAATCCACGCGCGCGAGGTGCTGCGCCTCAAGGAACGCCTCAACCGCATGCTGGCCGACAATACGGGCCGTCCCTACAAGGACATAGTCAAGGCTACCGAACGCGATAACTTTTTGACTCCTGAAGAAGCCAAGGAACTCGGCATTATTGACCGCGTGCTTGTGTCGCGGAACGAGATGGCTCAGGAAAAGAGCGAATAATTATGGCCAAGAACGATAAACCCACGGTGAGCGAACCCCTGCGCTGCTCCTTTTGCGGACGCAGCGAGCTTGAGGTTCGCAATCTCATCGTGCAGGACGGCGCCAGCATATGCGACAAGTGCGTCAAAGCCTGCAACGAAATTATCGCCCGCGACCAGATGGAAAGCCCGCAGAGCGAAGAACGTCTTCTTTCGCCCCAGGAGATCAAGGACCGCCTTGATCAGTACGTTATCGGGCAGAACGAAGCCAAAAAGATTCTTTCTGTGGCGGTGCACAACCACTACAAGCGCGTGTTTTATGCCAGCGCCCTAGGCGACGATGTGGAGCTTGAAAAAAGCAACATCCTGCTTGTGGGCCCCTCTGGCAGCGGTAAAACCCTGCTTGCCAAAACTTTGGCCCGGGTACTGCGCGTACCCTTTGCCATTGCAGACGCCACCACGCTGACCGAAGCCGGCTACGTGGGCGAGGATGTGGAAAACATCCTTGTGCAGCTGCTGCAAAATGCAGACTACGACCTTGAATCCGCCAGCAAGGGCATCATCTACATTGACGAAATCGACAAGATTTCGCGCAAGGGCGATGGCCCCTCAATCACACGCGATGTTTCGGGCGAAGGTGTGCAGCAGGCCCTGCTCAAGATCATTGAAGGCACAGAGGCCAATATTCCTCCCAAGGGCGGGCGCAAGCACCCTCAGCAGGAATTTATCCGCATGAACACGAGCAACATCCTGTTCATCGTGGGCGGTGCCTTTGTGGGCCTCGACAAAATCGTGGGCGGCCGCATGAGCGGCGGCGCCATGGGCTTTGGCGCCAAGGTGCGCGCCAGCAAGGATATGCCCCTTGGCGAGCTGCTTGACCGCATCCACCCGCAGGATCTGGTGAAGTTCGGTCTTATCCCCGAATTTGTGGGCCGTATTCCGATCATCACCCATGTGGACGAGCTGGACGAACCCGATCTGGTGCGCATCCTCACCGAACCCAAGAACGCGCTGGTGCGTCAGTACCAGAAGCTCTTTGGGCTTGAGAATGTTGACCTGCGCTTTACGCCCAACGCCCTCAAGGCCATTGCCGCCAAGGCCATTGAACGCAAGACGGGCGCGCGCGGTCTGCGCAACGTGATGGAACGCATCATGCTCGACATCATGTTCAAGCTGCCATCCATGCCCAACGTGCGCGAATGCCTGATCAATCAGGCTGTTATAGACAAGGGCAAGGAGCCTGTGCTGCTGTTTGGCGACAAGGCCGACGGCGCAGACGCCACCAAGGCTCAGGCCGGGGGCGACAAGGCCTCCTAGGCCGCAAGTCTGGCCGCGCCGTTTCATGCGGGCTGACGGTCCGGCTCTGTGCGGATTTTCCTGAAATCCGTGCTGCGAAGTGTCTGCAGGCGAACCTGTTGCAGGGGTCGCAGGCCGCAAGGCTGCGCTGCAACGGCACAATGCTTCGCCACAAGCAGGCATTTCTAAGTGAACATGCTCCAAGTTCCGCCGGGCGGCGCTGACCGCCGTCCGGCCTTTTTTCAGGGGAAAATTTATGACAGACGACATGCGCGGCTCAGACTCTTACATCGAACTGCCCATCATGCCTTTGCGCGAGGTGGTCATGTTCCCCCGCTCCATCATGCCGCTCTTTGTGGGCCGGGAAGCCTCCATCAAGGCCATCGAAGCCGCTCAGGCCACCTACAGCAAACAGATCTTTCTGGTGGCCCAGCGCGAGCCGGAACTGGAAAAGCCCGACGCACAGGACCTTTCGCCCGTGGGCGTGGTCAGTAAGGTGTTGCAGATGCTGCGCCTGCCCGACGGAACCATCAAGGTTCTGTTTGAAGGCGTGTACCGCGCCACCTGGGAAGACCTGCACGAAGAAGAACAGTGCGCCATGGTACGCGTGCAACGTCGCGCCGAAAAGCAGAGCCGCCCCGAAGAGCGCGAGGCCCTCGTGCGCGCCGTGCACGAAGCTCTTGAAGAATACGGCAAAAACAACAAAAAGATTTCGCAAGAGGCCGTGCTCTCAATTCTTGCCCTGCAGGAAATCGGCCCCCTTGCCGACGCCATCATTCCGCACCTCAAGGTCGATTACCGCAAAAAGCAGGAAGCCCTTGAGATAGACGACGCCACCCAGCGCCTCGAACTCGCCTACGAGCTTTTGCAGGGCGAGGTGGCTCTTGCCACGGTTGAAAAGCGCATTAAGAACCGCGTCAAGGTGCAGATGGAGCGCAACCAGCGCGAGTATTACCTCAACGAGCAGATCAAGGCCATCAACAAGGAAATGGGACGCGACGACGATCCCCAGGCCGAAGTTGACGAAATCGAGCAGAAGCTCAAGGCCCGCGACATGCCCGAAGAAGCGCGCGAAAAGGCTCTTTCCGAAGCCCGCAAGCTGCGCAGCATGCCGCCCTCTGCCGCTGAATACACGGTTGTGCGCAACTATGTGGACTGGATTCTCGACCTGCCCTGGAACGACCTGAAGCAGATTGACATTGACCTTGAAAAGGCCCGCGCCATTCTTGACGGCGACCACTACGGCCTTGAAAAACCCAAGGAACGCATTCTTGAGTACCTTGCAGTGCAAAAGCTCTCGCAGGGTCTCAAAGGCCCCATCCTGTGCCTTGTGGGCCCCCCCGGCGTGGGCAAAACATCGCTTGCCAAGTCTGTGGCCCGCGCCACGGGGCGTGATTTTGTGCGCCTTTCGCTTGGCGGCGTGCGTGACGAGGCCGAAATTCGCGGGCACCGCCGCACCTATGTGGGCGCACTGCCAGGCAAGATCATCCAGTCGCTCAAGCGGGTAAAGTTCAACAATCCGCTCTTCTGCCTGGACGAAGTGGACAAGATGACCTCCGACTACCGTGGCGACCCGGCCTCGGCCCTGCTGGAAGTGCTTGATCCGGAACAGAACAATACCTTCATGGATCACTACCTTGATCTGGAGTATGATCTTTCCAAAATCTTTTTCATCACCACGGCCAACTCGCTGCACTCCATACCCGTGCCGCTGCTTGACCGCATGGAAATAATCGAGCTCAACAGCTACCTAGAAACGGAAAAACGCCACATTGCCCGCCGTTTTCTGCTGCCCCGCCAGCGTGAGGAGCACGGCCTCAAGGAAGGCAACATCCGAGTGTCGGACAACGCCATTCTCGAGATCATCCGCTCGTACACGCGCGAGGCTGGCGTGCGCAACCTTGAACGCGAAATTGCCGCCCTGTGCCGCAAAACCGCCATCAAGCTTGTGGAAGACGACGATACGGAAAAATGCATTAGCATTTCGCGGCAAAGCCTGCCCTCCATGCTTGGCGTGAAAAAATACCGTCACGACGAACGCGAAACCGAACCGCAGGTGGGCGTGTGCGCGGGCCTTGCCTACAACCAGCGCGGCGGCGAAATTCTGCTGGTAGAAACCAGTCTCATGGCCGGGTCCGGCCATGTGGTTACCACCGGCCAGCTGGGCGAGGTCATGACTGAATCGGCCAAGGCGGCGCTTTCATACGTGCGCTCGCGGGCCGAGGTTCTGGGGCTCGACACGCGCTTCCACCGCAAGGTGGATATCCACGTGCACGTGCCCGCAGGCGCAACCCCCAAGGACGGCCCCTCGGCAGGTATCACCCTTGCCACCTCCATCACCTCTGCATTGCTGGGCATTCCTGTGCGCAACGATGTGGCCATGACCGGCGAGATTTCGCTGCGTGGCCGGGTGTTGCCCATCGGCGGCCTGCGCGAAAAGCTGCTGGCGGCGCGCCGTAGCGGCATCAAAAAGGTGATTATGCCGCACGACAACGAAAAAGACCTCAAGGAAGTACCGGACGAAGTGCTGCGTGACCTGGAGATTGTCTTTGTTGACCATGTGGACGAAGTGCTGCCGCAGGCGCTTGCCGCCCCCGCCGAAGAGATATTCTCCGGCAGGGCCACGGCCCAGCCCATCTGCCGCACCCTGCGGCCTGAAAAGCACGAGGACGGCAACAGCCAGCCCGCGCAGTAAGCAAGTATCAAGATGATAAAAAAGGGAGCCATTGGCTCCCTTTTTTTGTCGCCCATTTTGAGCTGGCAAATATTATCATGCAACGGGTCTTGCCCGCTACGTGCAGATTCTCAGGGTTCCACGGCGCGGCTTTCTGCCGCAACCTTGCGCAACAGAGATTCCATGTTGGCCACTGATGTCAGGCGCATTTCGCCCTTGGAGGAGGTCACGCGGCCTGTGACATCATAGGATTCACCGTTGCCGCCGTCGTGCACCACAAAGGGCACAAGCCAGCCGTCGCCGTCACGCCGGGCCTGCCCCACACTCTTGATTTCCTTGCGGCCAGTGGAGGCATCGGCAAACAGCGGTGCAAGCAGCCCCTGCGATGTCGTGGCAGAAGGCTTTTTGCCAGCGAACGCGCCGGACGAAATGCCGTTGAGCACAAAGGCGCGGGTTTCATTGAGCAGCAGAGAACGCACGTTGCCCTCCTTGGAGGCGGCCTGCGTAAACAGCAGGGCAACCATAGGGGGCAGGTCTTTTGCCGCTTCGGGGTCCTGGGCGCGACGCACAAAAAGATTCAGGGCCTGCTCCAGGATGGCGTCCACATCAACCTGCCGTTCAAAGGCGGCCACATCCGATTTGTCCACGGCACTGCCCGCATCCAGAATGCACTGGCGCGGATCAGTGGCGGCAATGGCAAAACCGGCCTGCAACACAACCAACAACCACAGCAGCGCGCCAGCGCCGCTCTGGATCATGCGGGCAACAGTTCCGCCGTTCGCAGCCCTTGCACCGGGCAGCTCAAAAAACTTCAGCATATTTCCTCCGGCAGCTGTCCCTTGAGCACAAGGGGCAGCCCGCAGCTTACAAAAAGTACGGTGTCGCACACGCGGGCCAAAGCCTGATTGGCAAGGCCCAGCGTATCCTGAAACCGTCTGCCAAGGCTCGACATGGCAACCATGCCAAGGCCCGCCTCCACGCTCACCAGAACGAGCGGCAGGGGATAGTCGGCAATAACAGCCGCCAGTGCGTCCACGCGGTCAAGAATGTCCTTTTCCGCCATATCGGCAGCCATAAGGTTGGCTACCCACAGGCTTACGCAATCAAGCAGCACAACTCCGGCAGCACAATTGTCACTGCCGCCAGCAGATTTCCGCGCTACGCCGGCTAGCACCGCCGCAGGGTCAAGCGGCTCCTCGCTGCACAGCCAGCCGCTGCCGCGCTCCGCCTTGTGGCGGGCAATGCGCGCGGTCATTTCTTCATCATCAGCCCGCCCGGTGGCGAGATACAGACGATGTGGGGCCTGCGCTTCGGCCCAGCGCAGGGCCATACCGCTTTTGCCGCTACGCGTACCACCCACAAACAGCAGAGCTTTGCCCATCAGGGTTGTCCCGTTCTGGCGGCAGGCGCGCGCTCTGCTGCGCCCTGGGCGCTCTGGCCCGGTAATACGGGGACAGACTGGGGCTGAACCAGAGCGGGAGAAGCCGCTGGGGGCGGAGTCAGTGCTGGCGAGGTCTGCACATGCGCCCCGTCAGATGCACCGTTCTGCAGCGCGCCTTGCGGTATATTCTGCGAGGCGGGCTGCGGCTGAAGAGGCGCGCCCGTACCAGCCTGAGCACTGCGCCTTGCCAGATCACGCAAAATACCCGCCGAGGCCTGAACTGATTCCAGCGCCTGTGGGTCGGAGCGCAAACGGCGGTCAACCCACTGGGCCACAAAGAACAGGGAATCGTCGTCCAGAGCCTGACCGCCGCCCTGACGGATGGCCGCCACAAGTGTACGCTGCAAGGCGGCGCGGTCTTCAAGCGCACGGCGATAACGGGCACTCAGGCCGTCTACCCGCAGCTGCGCCGTTGAAACCTGCGAATCTGAAGCATTATTTTCGCGCAACTGGTCAACGGCAAATACGGCTTCGGCCATTTGCGCGTTAATATCCACAACACCTTGCGAGCCCTTTTCTTCCTCGCGCATACGGGCTGCAAGATTGGGCACAGAGGCAACGCCCTCAAGCGCGCCAGCCAGCAACACAAACCGCCCGGCCATGGCCATATGCAGCTGTCGAATCTGATCGGGCGTAAAGCCCTTGGAGGCGGCGTCGCGGTTGACGGTCTCCAGAAAACGGTCAGCGTACAGACCATACAGACCGCGCAACATGGTAGGATGAAAGGCATAGCGCAGCAGCGCGTCACGCCCGCCCTTGCCGTCTGCCGTACCAGCAAGCTTTACCCCGTACCGCTGGTTTAGTGCCTGCACGCTCACGTTAAGCGTGCCTGCCTGCGGACCGGGTTTGAAGCGCGACACAATAAAAGCCGCCAGATCTTCCACAAATTCCAGCTTAATGTGGCTGTCTTCCGTTACTTTTTGCGGCATTTGCAGTCCGTTCTGCTGCCCCGCCTGCCCGGTGGGAATAGAACTGACCACGGGTGAGGCCACGCTGCCCTGCACGGTCTGGCCTGCCAGAGTGCCGGGCGAGGTGGGGGGGCTTACAACCGAGATGGGCGGGGGTGGCGGCGCATCGCGCAGTACATCGCCCACGCCTGCCAGAAGCGTGCCGCTGGTGGCATTGTTGATGACTTCTGCGGCCTTTTCCTTCCACTGGTCGCGTGTGGATTTATCGCGCGTGAGCCAGTAGGCCGCACCGCTCACCAGGATCACCGCCAGCACCGCCAGCACAACCGCCTTGACCGCGCCCGCACGGGCGGGACGAGGCTTGGGCATGTTCATGATATCAGGTACGCTCAGTGGCTTTTTTTCCAGTTTCATAAAATTCTCCTCAAACGGCGATCCACCCTGTCAGCGCTCTGGGCGCACCAAACCGCCTCAAAAAACGGCACACAAAGCCGCTATTTTCGTTTATTGCGCGTAAATGCTAGCATTGCTTCCCTGCGGTGTGAAGACATTTTCAAGAGAGTTTCTGGATACAGCCCGCCAGCCCGCATTGCACCCTACGGGGCGTCAGGGTATAGTAACCGAATAATCACGCAGCATTTCAAGAGAGGCTTTATATGCTTACTCCCCCCAACATACTTACCATCGCCGGTTCAGATTCCGGCGGCGGCGCGGGCATCCAGGCCGACCTCAAGACCATCATGGCCCTCGGCGGCTATGGCATGAGCGTTATCACTGCTCTGACCGCGCAAAATGGCCTTGGCGTAACGGGCATACATGCGCCGGATGCGGACTTTGTGCTGCTGCAACTGCGCACGGTGCTTGAAGGATTTTCGGTCAAGGCCGCCAAAACTGGCATGCTCTTTTCCGCCCCTATCATCCGCGCTGTTGCGGCCGAGTTGCGCAAGCGCGACTTTCCGCTGGTTGTTGACCCTGTTTCCGTAAGCCAGAGTGGAAGCCGCCTGTTGCAGGAAGATGCCGTTGCCGCCCTGATTGATGAAATGCTGCCCGACTGCGACCTGCTGACCCCCAACCGCCCTGAGGCGGAGATGCTCACCGGCATGACCATCGCCAGCCTTGGGGATGCCGAGGCTGCGGGCGAAAAACTCATTGCCATGGGGGCACGTGCCGTGCTGATCAAGGGCGGGCACATGGAAAGCTCCATCATGGTTACAGACTGCCTGTGCGTGCCCGGTGAACAGCCCAAACACCTGCCGCAGGCCAAGGTTGAAACCGCCAACAACCACGGTACGGGCTGCACACTCTCGGCGGCCATAGCCACGGGCCTTGGGCGCGGCCTGCCCCTGCAGGTGGCTGTAACCCGTGCACAGGAATATCTTAACCTTGCACTGCGCAAGAGCTACGCGCCCGGCGAGGGCTGCGGCCCGGTAAACCATGCCGCTGGCCTGAACATCAGCTAGCCGCCTCAACCTCACCCACTGACAGGGCTGCCTGCACGGCCGCCGTGGCGGATCTGCCCCCGATCATCTAGTTGTGGGCAGCCAGCATGCGGTTGGCCCACTGTTTGCACTTTCAGCCAGTGGATAGAACGGGTGTCAAAATCAAGGCGGTGTAGTGTGCCCTTCCATTTTAAAATGCAGAAAGTGCTCGATTACCGGGAGCAGCTTGAGGAAGAAGCCAAGGTTGATCTGGCCCTCAAGCAAAGGCTTCTGGAAGATTCACGGGCCCTTTTTGAGCGGCTCAAAACCGAGCTGAGGCAGTGCGAAGACCGCCTTTTTCAGTCAGCCCTTGCGCCGCAGGGCGAGCGCTGGCTCATGGAACAGTACCTGAAAGGGCTCAAAGGCGATGTGGCCAATGCAGCCATGCAAACACGCATGCACGAGCAGCTGGTTGACGAAGCCCGCAAAATGCTCGCTGCCCGCGCCATAGAACGAAAACTGCTGGAAAAGCTCAAGGAGCGCCAGAACCTGCAGTATCTTCGCGAGGAACAACTGAAGGAGCAACGCGTCAATGACGAAACAGCCACACTCCGCTACAAAGCTCCGACTCTCTAAGCTTTTCCGCTGGCTGGCGGTGCTCTGCTTCATGAAGCTTATCATCCTCGGCATGTTGCTGCTGGATGTGCCCGCACCCTCCTGGCTTGGCGGTTCGTCAAAACAGGAAGCCGCCAGACAGGAAAACAGCAAGCCGGATGCCCCTGCCAGGGCCGAGTCTGGCCAGCGAGGCATACAGCAGGTTGCGGAACCCCCTGCCCCGGCCATAGCGCCGTCGGCATCTGGCTCAGCACAATCCGGCCCAGCACAATCCGGGCTGGCGCAAAGCCTCGGTTCCTCTCTTTCCGCCATTGGCTCGACGCTTGATTCTACCCTTGATTCTGTGGTCACGGCTGTCAAGGACAAGGCAGAAACCGGCCTCAGCGAACCTCAGGGGGCTGCTGCGGCCCGCATGGCCGCCGCTGCCAAACCGCAGACCGGCCACGCCGCTGCTGTGGCAGATGCAGCCATGCCCGCCCCGCTTATTCGCGTGGGCGCTTCTGGCGGCGCGCCCTCTCCGGCAAGCGCTGTCGGCCAGAGCCAGACTTTTTCACCCAGCATGCCAGAACCGCAGCCCCTGCCCGCTCCGCTGGCAGAACCGGGAACCAGTGCGCCTTCCAACAGCCTTATTGTTTCGGCCAAGCCCAACCGCGCCAGCGAATCTGAATGGCTCGACGCCCTTGGCCTGAGCCATCTGCCCATCCCTGGCCTTGGCAGTGTTCAGGCGGCCCATGCGGCGGCTCTCGACATGCCCGTGCCCCAAACACCCACCGCGGGGCAGTCACCCTTTTCCCCCGCAGAGCAGACCGCTCCGCTGAGTGTGCCGGGCGCGCCGCCCATTCCCGCAAATATTCCCCGTGGTCAGAGCTCTGACGGTGCCCCCCTGCCGCCGCGCGGCTCAACGGGCGGCAACGACGGTTTTCTGCCTGCCCTGCCTCAGGGTCAGCCTGCAGGCACGCTGCCCGCGCCTTCGGTGCAGACACCCCAGAACGCCTACGCCAACGATCCCAACAACAAGGCGCAGGAACTGGCCCGTCAGCAGCAGGATATTCTTGTGTTGCGCCAGCAGATGGATCAGCGCCTCAAGGATATTCAGGAAACCGAAAAGAAAATGCAGGACATGATCCGCGAGGCCAGAGGGCTGGAGAACGACAAGGTTCACCGCCTTATCCTCACATACTCCATGATGAAGCCCAAGGCTGCGGCCAAGGCGCTGGAGAGCATGGACGAGCGCGTGGCCATACGCATTCTTTCCGGCATGTCGCCCAAGCAGTCTGGCGAAATACTCACCTATGTGGCCCCGGCCAAAACCGCCAAATTTACAGAGCTTATCACCCGCATGAGGATTCCCGACTGATGCGCCTCAAACTTCTTGTGGCCTATGTGGGAACCCGCTACAGCGGATGGCAGATTCAGGAAAAACCCAGCCCGCCGCCCACCATTCAGGGCGAGCTGGAGGCAGCCCTGCGCACAATCTGCGGGCAGGCCGTGCGCGCGCACGGCTCTGGCCGTACCGATTCTGGCGTGCACGCTCACGGCCAGGTTGTGCACTGTGATGTGCCCGACAGCCGCGCGGGGCTCGACTGGCGCAACAGCCTCAATGCCATTTTGCCGCGCGACATACGCGTGCTGCATGCCCAGCAGGCCGCATCAGATTTTCATGCCCGCAAAGACGCCCTGCGCAAAACCTACGCCTACCAGTTCTGGCAGGAGCAGACCTTCATGCCGCCGTACCTCACGCCCTTTGTGTGGAAATGCGGCCCCCTCAGGGTGGATGCCATGCGCGCCGCCCTGCCCCACCTTCTGGGTCAGCACGACTTTGCCGCCATGCGTAACGTGGGCACGGATGTGGACAGCACGGAACGCACCGTTCTGCAGGTCGACCTGCACGCCATGCCCCCCTGTGAGTTTTACCCCACACACGCGCCCATGCTGCGCTTTATGGTAACGGCAGACGGATTTCTCAAACAGATGGTGCGCAACATGGCGGGCCTGCTGGTTGCCTGTGGTCAGGGCAGGGTTGACCCGCAAACTGTGCCCGCCCTGCTTGAAACCTGCGATCGTCGTGCTGTGCCTTCGGTTACCGCGCCGCCACAGGGGCTTGCGCTGGTAAGCGTGGTGTACCCCTAGTTTTCTGCAGCTTGCTGCCCAGAATTGCGCGCCACGTGGCGGTACAGCAATACAAAAGCCCCCGCTCTGACAGAACGGGGGCTTTTGCCTGTATGGTTACCGGCTTGCTCAGATTATTTCACTGAGGCCAGATTGCTCCTGCGCCTTGAACTTTTGCTGCAGCATGAGCGGCAGCGATTCAGGGTCGGTTGGATCAAATTCAAACATCACGGCCGTGCCGAAACACGAAAAATACTTGCTGCCATCGGGGTGAAAGGCAACATTTTCGTTATAGCCCACAATGGCCTGCGCGCCCTTGTTCATGGCGCGGGCTGCCATGCCGAAAAAGGCTTCTTCCGAATCAAAACCCCGGCAGCACACAAGGCCAAGCACCTTGGCGATACGGCGGCCTTCCACCTGATGTGTCGTCACCACAGGAAAACGTCCGGCAAGAAAAATCTCTCGCACACGATCACTGGCGTCAGAAACACCAGACGACCTCTCGGCCTTGCGGCTTTTTTTCTCGTGGCCTCCCAGCAAAAAGAACATGCTGAACCTCCAGATCAGATGGATGTTCGGGCGTATGACGCCCGTTGCGTTCAGTTTTGCAAATGGCTTGCCAATGAACAATTTTCCTTAAAATACATATAGTTAAATTAAAGAGCAACGCCATAGTCAGCGTCTTGACGCCACCCCTTGCGCTATGCGGTCAGCGCATCTGGTTGGCATCGCGCACAAAATCATTATAAGCGGCGCGGCTTGCCACGGCGGCCTTATTCATTTCAAAACGCAGGGGGGCGTAAAATTCTTCTTCAAGCCCTTTGTCAAAAAGCTCTGCATAGCTTTCTGCCTGTTTGAGAAAAGCACGATAGCGGCGCTCCAGGTCGGGGGCAGCCCTGAAGGGCGGGCGACCGCCATCAGCCAGGGCCTCTGCCAGCTCCTGACGTTGCGCTTGCAGAGCTTCCCGGTCAGGCTTGTCGGGTGCGAGAAGGGTGGCAGCCTTGCCAAATACGGCAAAGATACGTTCCGCAGCCTGAATCTGGCGCTTCAGCGGGTGGTTGTGCAACAGCAGGTCTTCCGCCGGGGCGGCCTCGGCCTCCACAATCTGCATAAAGCCGTCACGGGCCACAACAAAGGCCGCGTGGGCCTTGGCAATTCCCGCTGCCAGATATTTGCCTTTCACTCCGTCGTCCTGCAACGAGGCGTCCTCCACATACTTTTCAAGTGTGCGGTAGTCGGCGCGCATGCTGCCAATGGCCTTGTTCATATCCTGCACGCAGGCCGCCATCTTCCTGGTCTGCTCGGGCGTAAACAGCCCCACAGGCGGTACAAGGCGACGGGCAAGTTTTTCGTCTTCGTCCGGATTTACAACAGGCCGCTTTGCCAGCTGCCACTCTGCAAGATAGTATTTGGTGTATGCCATAAGCACGTCGGCCTGGGCATAACGGCCCGTTGCAAGCGCCATGGACGCAGAATTGGAAAAAGCCACCAGACGGTCTGCCCTGTCCAGGTCTACGGGGCTGGGGGGCTGGCTGGCTTCCGGCTCGGCCTGTTCAACGGCGGGGCTTGTCGCCTTGGAGGCAGCAGAGCTGGAAACACCAGAGGCTGATTCCACCTTGGTTTTGTCTGCCTTGTCCGCTTCTTTCTTGCCCGATTCGCAGGCGGTGAGCAGCAGGGCCAAACCCAGAACCAACACCAGAGTATGGAGTATGTTTTTCATAGGCATACACGTACGAACGTCCCGCATAGGGCGGGACGTTCAATAACAGTTATAAATTGTTGCGAATATTCCTCGCAGACAAGAGAGCTACGCTCTGGCGGCGATCCAGGCATTGAGGCCGGTGAGGTCGTCGCCCCAGGGGAACGATCCGCCCTTGAGCTCAGGCCCCACGCCGTAAAACTGCGTACCAACGGTTTCTGCGGCATCGCGGTCAGTGGGAGCATCGCCCACCATCAGCACGTCAGCGGGGTCAAGCTTCTGCCCGTCCACAATCTGCCCAAGCAACACGGCCTTGGCTGGCGGGGAACCGTGGATGGCATCAAAATATCTGTCCAGTCTGCGTTCGCGCAGCACTGCCTGCACTTCTTCGTGCGGCGCGCCAGAGCACACAAACATGGGCAGCTTGCCGTGCCATGAATCAAGTGTTTCCTGAATGCCGGGCACAAGTTCACAACGGCGCAGTTCGTCCAGAGCGTACTCCGAGAAAAGGTTGCCGAGGTGTTCCGATTCCTGCGGCGTAATGGTCTTGCCCAGGACCTCTGTAAAAAACCACTCAAACTTTTTGTAACGGCTCACGCCGCCATGCACCTTGTGGTACATCAAAAAGCGGTCACGCGCTTCAGGGCCGAAAGGCTCCATAACACGGGCAAAGGCGCGGGTTTTTACGGGCACGCTGTCAAGAATGACGCCATCACAGTCAAAAACAAGGCATTGCAGTGACATAAAATTCCTTGAAAAACAGTTCTCTCTGTACTTTCGCTCGTGGTTTGCCGCCTAACCGCGCATGCCAATCTGCTTGGCAGGCACGCCGCCCACAATGCTGAAGGGGGCCACGTTGCGGGTTACCACCGCACCAGCGCCCACCACCGCGCCACGCCCGATGCGCACATCGGGGGTGATGACGCAGTTGGCCCCGATCCACACGTCTTCTTCAATAATGATCTGGCCAGGCACATGCCCCTGGTGCATGATGGGCACATCCTGCCGCGCAATACAGTGGTTTGCTGCGCGGATAACCGTGCCGGGACCAATGGCGGTCTGCGCGCCTATTTCTATGCGCCCCGCATCGGCCCCCACATGCACATTGGGCGACAGAGCCACGCTGTCGTGCAGCACCAGCTCGCCATCGCTGGCCGTAACAAAACAGCCGCGCCCCATGCGCACACCGTTGCCAATGCGCATGTTGCCGCAACCGGCAAGGCTCAGGCCCGTAGCAAAACGCGCGGAACCGCAGCCTTTGAAAAGCCAGCGCCAGGCCAGCAGGCGCAGGGCAATGCCCACAGGCGTGGGAATCCACGTAAAGGTGGCGATCCACAGCTCTTCAAGCGCTGCCTTTACCCGGCTGCCCACGCCGGGCGCGGCATGCGCCCCCGGCTGTGCGGCGGCGCCGCAGGATTTTGCTCCTGCGGCGCACGCGCCATTGATATCAGAAGCGGGCTTGCCGCTCTGCGAATCAGAAGAAGGGAGGTTGCCCGGCATTTACTTGCTGTATTCCTTCATGAGGTCGTCGCCTTCCATCAGACGGGCCACGCGAGCGAGATCCTCGGGGGTGTCAACGCTCCAGCTGCGGCAATCTGTGGGTACCATGTGCACCTTTTCGCCGTGTTCCAAAACGCGCAGCATGTCTACCGATTCGTAAATTTCCAGAGGGCTTTCGGGCATTTCGTTAAAATGCAGCAGATAGTCGCGGCGGAAGGGAATGATGCAGACCTGCTTGCGCATGGGAACCTTGTCGTAGCCCTTTTTGCGGGAGGGGATAGGCTCGCGCGAGAAGTAGACGGCGTTGTTGAAGTGGTCAACAACAACCTTGACTTCATTGGGATCTTCAAATTCTTCAATGGTATCCATATCGGCCATAAGATTGACCACATTGATGGAGGGGTCGGCCAGCATGGGGGCCACGGCGGCGTCGATCATTTCGGGGCGCACCATGGGCTCGTCGCCCTGCACCATCACCACGATGTCGGCCTTCTGACCGGTTGCGGCCTCAATCTTGAGCAGGGCCTCGGCAGTGCGAGTAGAGCAGCGAACGTGGTGGTCGCCGGTCATCACGCTTTTGAGGCCTGCATCCCTGCAGTAATTTTCAATAATTTCGTCGCAGGTAGCCACATAGGTGGCGGAAAGGCACTTGCTCATGGCAGTGCGGTAGGCCACATGCCCCACCATGGGTACGTTGTGGATAAGGGCAAGCGGTTTGCCGGGGTAACGGCTGGAACCCATACGCGCGGGAATGATGGCAATAATATTCATATGGCGGCTCCTTGTGGCCTCAAAAAATGTGCTGTGGTTTCAAAAAATCGCATCCAGTTGCGGCCCCGGTGGCGTTACGCCGCCAAAGCCAAACCGTACACTGCGCAGGGTCTAATCGTCGGTGGAGACGAGATACCCGCCTTCAGAGGCCAGTTCGGGGTGCAGTTCCTTGTGCTCTTCTTCCATCACGCGCAAAATGCCCTGCCCCAGATCAACCGTAAGCGGCGGAACCAGCTTGCGGCCCACCTTGGGCATAAAGGCGTAGGGCGTAACCTGATAATGCCCGCTGTTGGGGTCGTTCTGGTAACTGATGTCCAGTTCCTTGCCCAGCATTTCGCCGATCATCTTGAACAGGTCGCCCACACGCATGGGCTGGTTGCCTGAGATGATGATGTTCTGGTTTTCAAATTCCGGGTCAAGCACGGCCAGGGTTGCCGCCGAGGCATCGTCCACATGCACGTATTCGCGCAGGGCCGTGGGCGCGCCGTAGTAGGTGATCGCGCCCTTTGCCAGTGCCTCGTACACAAACCTGTTAATGGCATTGCGACGGTCAGACCGGGGACCGTACAGCGAGCCGTAGCGCAAAATGGTGTAGGGCAGGTTGTGCATGGCCTGATAATTTTCAATGTACAGTTCGCAGGCCTGCTTGCTGCAGCGGTAAAAACCGCCAGACTTGCCATACACATAGAGCGAGCTTGCAAAAACATAACGCTTCACGCCTGCCTTGCGGCAGGCTTCAAGCACCATGACGTTGCCCAGCACGTTGATGCGCGCAGTATCCACAGGGCGGTTATTGGCCTCGCCGATATCGGCAATACCCGCATAGTTGAAGACCATATCCGCACCGACAACGGCGCGGTTAACGGTTTCTTCATCCAGAATATTGCCCGCAAGCATGGTCTGGTCGGGTCGCAGCCAGGGTGAGGGATGCAGATCAACAATGGTGACCGCATGCCCGGCTTCAGAAAGCTTGTCGCAAATATGCGAGCCCAGAAAACCAGACCCGCCAAAAACGGTAATTTTCACTGCTATTCTCCCGAATTGGGGCGTTCAGCCGCCCGCCACAAAAAGACCGAATCAATGCCATAAGCGATAAAACGGCTGCCAGCCTCGATCTGCCGCGCAAGTTCCGCAGGGTCGGGTTGCACAATGTGCAGGCCCATACGGGCGCCGACCTTGGCACAACCCGCAGCAATACGGGCCATGGCAGCCTTGAAGTCCGGGTGGTCAAACTGCCCGGTAAGCCCCATGGAGCCCGAAAGGTCGTACGGGCCAACCATGATGGCATCAAGACGCGGATGCGCCAGAATGGCCTCGAGATTATCAACCGCACGGATGTGCTCTATCTGGGCCACCAAAAATATCTCGGGCGCGCGGTTGGCGCGATAATCATCAAACTCTTTGCCAAACACGTTGGCGCGGCAATAGCCCACGCCACGGTATTCCGGCGCGGTTTCGCCAGCTTTGCGCCAGCTGTCCTGACCGGGGTACACCGAAAGATCAATGGCGCGGTCAAGCTGCTCGCGGCTTTCGATCATGGGGAAGATCAGCCCCTGGGCTCCGGCCTCAAGCGCGGCCTTGATCTGGGTTTTACTGGCCTCGCCCAGACGGGCAAAAGGCGCTGCGCCGCCGCATTCAATGGCGCGAAAAATATCCGGCAGGCCGGTGCGGCCAAAAGAGCCATGTTCCATATCAACGGCAACCCAGTCATAGCCGGCGCGAGCCATAAGCTCGGCCACATCGGCAGAGGGCAATTGCAGCCATGTGCCCACAGTGGCCTTATCTACCGCCAGCCGTGCGCGAATTTCATGTACAGTCATATCAAGCGGCATACCGCCGCAGGGTTAGAGATTGCGACAAACGCTCTATACTATACGCCCTGCTTGCAGCGGGCGCAATACAGCTGGCTGGGGTTCAGCCCACACGATTAGCCCGGCATGCAACATTTGGCGGCCTGCCCTGCCCCCCACAACTACCCTGCGGGCCGCAATGACCGGCCTTGCGGGGCCCAAACACGCTACCGCGCTGGCAAATCCCAATAGCAACATGGAATTGTTAATTTTTTATCAAGGACAAAACAGGGCAAAGGCGGGGCTTGGCGTTTTACACCGAGCGTGCTAATAAAAAGCCCCCCGTCGGATAACGGAGGGGCTTGGTAAGGAACCTGACTGCGGCAGAACAGTCTGGTTCGCAGGAGGAGAGCGGAAAAATAAACAAGGCCGTCAGAGTTTTTTGACACTGACGCTTGTATGTAGAACGCCGCCGCTGGCAGAAGCTGCGGACGTTTGAATCCATTCTCCACCGGGGCTCCTGGATCGCAAGATTCAGGAGCTTTTTATTTTATACAACAGCCTGAAGATGCAGGTAAAAAAAGCGCTGGGCACACCCAGCAATGCGGCAGGGGGGCCTTCATGAACTGCGGATAACATAGAATGGAAGAAATCTTAGGTCAAGGAGCTGCGCAATTTTTCACATATTTTTTTGCAAATTATTTTTTCATTTTTTTCTAATTATCTAAAATTTAAGTGTAAAAAATTTCCTATTTTTCAGTCATGTTACACGGCACGCCGCCTTGCCTCACCACTACCTCACAAGCCACCCCGCACGCCCCTTGATGCAGGTGAGCTGATGCCATCCCCACCAAGAGGGGATACAAACACAACGCGCACACCCCGCCAGCGCACGCCAACGGGGTGTAGAAGAAGTTCGTCAAACAGCAAGGCTAGAACGGCCAGACGTTATCCATAAGACGGGTGAACCAGCCAGGCTTCTGCTTGTCGGCCAGAACACCCTTGCCGTAATATTCAATGCTGGCGTCGGCAATCTGGGTAGAAAGCACGCTATTGTCGGCGCTCACGTCCTTGGAACGGATCATGCCGCGCACCACCATGTATTCTGTCTCTTCGTTGACACGGATTTCGCGTGCCCCCTCAATTTCCATAAGTCCGCCCGGCAGCACCCGCAGCACCCGCGTGGCCAGCGAAGTGGTCACGTAGTTTTCACGCTTGGTCTTGCCCGTGGCGTTCAGGTCACTGGCAGAACTGGTGTTCAGCACTGGCAGGCCCACTGACGGCTGCGGGCCGATGGGCATAAAGGGAATAAAGCCCGCGTGCCCACGGTTGAACATGGCCGACACTTCGTAATCGTTTGTGCCTTTCTTGTTGGCCGTTGTTTCAGCCTTGTTCTGGGCCTTGGTATTTTCCACCAGTTTGACCACAACAATATCGCCCACGCGGCGGGCGCGGCTGTCTTCAAACAAAGTATCGGTTTCGCTGGCGGCAAAGAGTGAGCCGGGGTTATTGGCCGCGGCCTCCTGCCGGTATTCCTGTTGCGGGGTCACCGGCGGGTGCAGGGCTGGCCGCCTTGTGGGGCTGCCGCCGCAGGCGACGCAGAACAGATAGGTCAGCGCCAGAACTGGTATTAAATAACGTGCCTGCATATGTTCCTCTCCTTCCACCTTTGAACGCTAGTGGATTTCCACGGTGGTGCCATCTTTTACTATGGCGTAGACCTGTTTTTTCGTTTGCAGATTACGTACCGCGATGGTTGCCCCGGGCTCGCCGTCCGCAAGAGCCTGGGCCTGCGTGGCTATGCGCAGATTACCGCGTATGTAGATGAGGTTGACCACATCGCCCCTTTTGACCATCAGCTGGCTCACAAGGTCGCTCTGCAGAATTGGCTCGCCAGTGTTGAGCGCACGGTTGAGCTGCCATGGGCCGCCGCGGCCATCCCAGGGCAGATCACGCAACTGGCTGGCGTTGACCTTCATAAAGGTAACCGATTCCGCGGCCAGGGCCTCGCCCTTGTTCATGGCACGCGAAGCTGCAGGGGCCGTTATCCACAGGGTAAGGTTGACCGTACCCGAAATGCGCCGCAAAACGTTGCCGTCGACCTCTTGCACCGCAAAACGCAGCGGCACGCGTCCGGGCGTGAGCTTACCCGGTTCCAGCTGCACGCGCTGCTGGGGATGGGCCAGAAAAATATAGTCCGGTAGCCGAAAATCGCTCAGCTCCACTTGCCCCGGCATGGCCGCCAGCTGCGGCGTCAAGCTTTTGACTACATAGGAGCGCAGGTCTTCCTCGTGAAAAACAAGGCCTCCGCGCTGAATCACCAACGAACTGGGCAAAATGCAGCGACCGGCCACCTCTTTGCCCAAGGCTTGCCGCAGTGCCTGAGCGAGCCGCGAATTGTTGATCTGAAGCGGTTTGCCTTCTTCTGGCGGCGCTGGCCACAGGGGCTGTGCCCGCAGCTGGCCCCAGATGTCGGGAGCTATCTGCCCTAAGGGTGTGGCAATATCGCCCAGCATCACCATATCTGTATTGGTAACTGCAGCCGACAAAATTTTGAGTCGCCAGTCGTCTGGACCAAGCATGTTCAGCTGGCCATCCTGCGTTGTGGGGGCCTCGCCCGCTGCAATCATGTTGCGCGTCTTGGCGGCGCGCTGGTCCTGCGCGTTATCGGCCAGAGGCATCTGCCCGGCCTGTGCCTGAGGCGTCTGGCCCGGCTGCACCTGCCCCACCTGTGCCTGTGGGGTTCGCAGCTGGGTAACAATCTGGTTGGGCGAACGGCGATGATTACGGTCATTGTCCTGCCATGTGGCGCTGGGCACGCCGCCCTGCGGCGCCGCAACAACGGCGACCACACCAGGGCCGCACAGCTGCCAGCAAACCAGAACAGCAACAAGAGACCCCGCTGTGCAGAGCAGGCCGCGCAGGCTTGCACGCCGCGCAGGGCCACCCCAATGTGCCAGTATTGCCCGCAAAAACCGCATGACGCTCTCCTAGCTGCGCTTAAGCTGTACCGCGATACCCAGCATGGAATCCGAGGTCTGAATGGACTTTGAGTTCACTTCGTAGGCGCGCTGGCCAACGATCATGTTCACCATTTCGTCCACCACTTCCACGTTGGACATTTCCAGAAAACCCTGGGCCAGTGTGCCCACGTTGTCTGTACCAGGCACACCTTCGGTGGCGTCGCCCGAGGCCTGCGTGGGCGTGTAAAGGTTGCGCCCGCGGGCATCAAGGCCAGCCGGGTTGATAAAGGTGTAGAGCGGCAGCTCTGCCCCGGCCAGTTCCTGCCCCTGCGAGTCAAGTGCGGCCATGTGACCGGATGACGAGATGGAGATGGTCTTGGTCTGCGCCGGCACGGCAAACTGCGGCTGCAGGATGTAGCCGTTGGCCGTAACCACCGTGCCATCCTGATTAAGCTTGAACGAACCGGCACGCGTGTACATAAGCTCGCCGTTTACATCCACCTGAAAGAAGCCATCGCCTTCAATGGCCACGTCCAGCGTGTTGCCGGTGTTCTGAAAATCACCCTGCGTAAAGAACTTGTGCACGGCCGTGGGGCGAGTACCCATGCCGACCTGTATGCCCACGGGCAGGCGGTTGTCGCCCTCGGTGACAGCGCCAGCCATGCGCATGGTCTGGTACATGAGATCTTCAAACTCGGCCCGGCTCTTTTTGAAACCCGTGGTGTTGACGTTGGCCAGGTTGTTTGAAATCACGTCGATATTGAGCTGCTGGGCCACCATGCCGGTGGCGCCTGTCCAAAGCGATCGCATCATGGGAGTTTCTCCTTATACTAAACCGACGAGGCTGCCGGTTACCTGTAAAACAGTCAGCGGTTAGCCCTGACGGCGACCGACCTTTTCATTGGCAGCGCGATCCAGAGTGTCGGATGTCTGCATCACCTTCTGGTAGGCTTCAAACTGGCGCTGTACTTCAATCATGTTGACCATTTCGGATACAACTTCCACGTTGGCAGATTCGGTAAAGCCCTGCTCAACGCGCGCGCCGGTATCGTAGGCATTACCCTCGGCAACCTGAACCCCATCGCGCGGGCGAAAGAGATTGCCGCCCATTTTTTCCAGATTTTGGGGGTTATCCACGCTCACCAGAGCCAGTTGGTCAATGGCGTTGCCATCGGCAAGCACCTGACCGTCACCGCTTATCTGCAAATGTCGCGTACCGGGGGGCACCCCGATCACACCGCCAGCCCCCTGCACCGTATAGCCCTGAGGCGTCATGAGTATGCCATCGCCGCTGAGCACAAAGGCTCCGTTGCGTGTGAGGTACTGGCCGGTTGGCGTGTTTACCCGGAAAAAAGCGTTTTCTCCGTTGATGGCCACATCCAGATTATTGCCGGTATATTGCATGGACCCTTGCGAATAATCTGTATGCGCAACAGCCACTCGCACGCGTGCTGCATTCATTGGCTCGGGAAACAGGGGCGTCGATTTGAGATTTTGCAACGGCTCCCGAATCTCGTCGAATGCAAAGGTTGTCATGGTGTCCTTGAACGCCAGGGTTTCCCGCTTGTAGCCGCGCGTGTTCACGTTCGCCAAATTATTGGCGATGAAATTCATGCGGTGCTCTGTGGTCAGCGCGGCAAAAAGTCCGCTAAACATGCCTGCTTGCATAAGCAGCTCCTTGTGTTGGCAGCAGCGCCCAAACAAAATGCGCCGCCGTCTACCCGAGCCTGACGACTCTTGCCAGAGCATTTGCAATATGCGGGCCAATAAATTCTGACTCCCCTGCCCCGGCGGAGGATCAATAAAAGGACAGACCACACAACCTTTATATGTTGATAAAGGAATGAACGAGCAAACGCCGAAGATGCAGACGGGAGGCGACCGTGCGGGCAAAACTGTGACGGAGGATTTAACCCTGTGTCTGCCAAGGGCAAAACTGGGGGGCTCGCAGAGGACCACAGGATAAAAGGAAAGCCCTGACTGGCAAATCAGGCAAAAGAATGCGGGCATGGTACAGGCCAAAAGATGGGAAACCCAGTTGTAAGGTTTGCCGCGTGGATAATTCTGTCCCATCGGGCTGACGCCCATATATGGTCGGGCGTTCATGCCCTGCCGAGCGGCTATGACGGCCAGCGCAGTGTGGCCCGAAGTAGTGCGCCCCTGGCAATACGACCCGTTGCCATGTGAACGGGCCGGGCACATCCAGATGCGGCCTTAAATGCTGCGAGCATTCTCCGGCCCTCACTGCCTTACTTGTGGGATGGGAACCTGTTTGCGAATTATTTTGAAGCCATTGAAAATAAAAGGGACCACCGACATTACTTGGCGACCATTTACAGACTATCGAGCACAAAAAAATGAATCCTTAAAAATCAGCTATTCAAGCCAGTTTTTTAAAAAAACAGACGCTATCCCACCCTATGTCATGAATTTTTTTTTCGAAAATCAAAAAAAATGCTTGCCAGCCACACCCCGTTAGCGTAAACACATTTTCGCGCCGAAGTGGTGGAATTGGTAGACACGCTAGGTTCAGGGTCTAGTTCTCGCAAGGGAGTGGGAGTTCGAGTCTCCCCTTCGGCACCATCTTTTAAGAGTCGTTACAAGCAACAGCCTGTAACGACTCTTTTTTTTGGCTTGTGCCCAGCATAGGCACCAGACCAAAACCCGCCCTTGGGAGCTTATGGGGTCAAAGCGCGGGGTCAAAGGCACCACAAAATTGGGCGCAGCCCGTTTTGACGTTGCCAGGAGAAAACCCCATGCCTCACCTTCCTCCTGCCCTTTCCAATCTTGTGCCTCCCGTCGCCAGCAACCAGGATGATGACAAAAAGTCAGCCCCTGCGTATCTTTATTGCAAAAGAAAAATCTACTATTTTCGATATGCCTTTCCCGCCAGCCTGCGAAAATCACTTGGGCGGGCCGAGTTGCGTGTAAGCCTGCAAACGTCCTACCTGAGGATTGCGCGATTTCGGGCCCGCATGCTATCCGCAGAAATTGGCAATATGATTCTTGAGGGGTTTATGCTGGACTATAAGGAAATACGCCGCCGCATGAATATCCTGCTCCAGCGCTTGCTGGAGCAGGACCACGCAGACCTTTCAGAACGTAAAAACATCTCTATAGGAAAGCTGAACATCACGTACGACCAGCTCAGAACATCTCAAATTGAACTACTCCTGCACTGTAATTCACCACAACTGCTTGAACAGATTGCGCCAGAATGCATTGTTGACTTGCTTCGTTCCGGTGCTTTCACACAAAATGAACTTGCAGGGGAAAACTATCTGCAAATAGTGAAAGCATACAAAGAGATGCAAATCACCCGGCATCGCATCGACATTGCCCGTACCAAAGGCGATTTCTTGATGGAAGAAGAAGTCATGGGGCGCGATTTTGGCAAGTTGCCTTGCGACACCTCATGGACAGCACAGGAGCCACCTGCTTTGCTGGAGATGCCTACGCACGTTCACCAGCAGCAGACGGGAGGAATCCTTTATTCTGAAGCCATGGAACGGTACATCGGCCAGAAACTTCAGGACGGTGAATGGCGAGAGCACAGCGTGAGGGACCACCGGGGACGCCTGGAAGAATTTCTGACCATTATTGGCGACAAGCCCATCAAGGAAATTACCCGTTTGGATATGCGGCATTTTCGCGAAACGTTGAGAAAGCTGCCGCCTAACCGCTCACGAATTAAGGTATTCAGAGATAAAAGCATACAGGAGCTGCTCGACCTGAAGGTTCAGGACACGTTGAGTGTCACAACCGTCAACATTCTTGTAGAAGCCGTTGGCAGCATGCTCGCGTGGTATGTGCGCGAGGGGCTATTGGACGCCAACCCGGCAACCCATCTGCAGATCAAGGACAGCCGCCAGGCTATTGAACTGCGCCAGGCGTTCTCTGTCGATGAGCTCACCAAAATCTTTGCGCATCCCAAATTCACGAGAAAGGAATTCAAATCCCCCTCTTATTACTGGATTCCCCTGATCGCCCTTTTCACTGGCATGCGCCTTGAGGAGATTGCACAACTTCACTGTACCGACATCTATGAAAGCCAGACAAAGGGAATTTGGGTCATTGATATCAACAGCAACGGACTTGATGAGCTTGGCAGGCCCAAGCTGCTGAAGAACAAAAATGCACGCAGAATTGTCCCCATTCATTCAAGCCTTATACAGATGGGCCTTCTAGCCTATCATACTGAAATTGCCAAGAATAAGCATATCAGGCTATTCCCTGAGCTGAAGAAATCGGAAGGCGCGGTCAAGTTTGGCAAGCAGCCTGGCAAGCAGTTCAAGTCCGTCGTTACTGCAACGCTAGGCGAGGCTTCGGGTAAAACATTCCATTCGCTCCGGCACACCTTTGCTGACTTTTTCAAGCAGCGTGGCTTGCAAAACGACTATTTTCGGCAGGTCTTCGGGCACGAATTGCCCATGCTGGCCGCAAAGCAGTATGGAGAAAAATTCTCTCCAGCGACGCTCTATTCTGAAGTGATTGAAAAACTTGAATATGGCATTGAACTCTGCTTATCTGGCAAGCAGAAATTGCAATGAATGTGACAGAGATGTCACAATTGATTCATCTCTACGCTACAGTTTCATATCGACAGTAAAAAAACACACTACCGTGCCTACCGTCAGACTGTAAGCCGACCATGACAATGCCATTTAGTGCAACACTGTCAACTTAACAATATCTGTTTCAGCATTACTTTCAGTGGAGGAGAGCATGGCTTACTTACGGGCATTCGGCCACCAGGCATGGAGCTTGCGTGGCTCTTTAGAAGATAGACTTATACAAGACTTGCTTTGGCGCAAAGTTCAAACTGACCGAGCTCTTGTAATGAACCTAGCAAAGCTTATCGATCCCAATGCAAAACCTGATGGGAATGACATTTTTTTATCAAGTGGGACGACCATTTCTTTGCATCCTGATAGCTGTGGTGCGTATTCTACTCAAAGGAATCACCGTGCTAGCTGTCTACACGGAAATATCAACGACAAGCAAGCCATCCTGGACGCCGAACAAAACCCAACATCAAAGGGGTATTACCTTGGGCCACTTTTCCAACAGAAAAAAGGATGGCTTCCCGAAAATGTCTGTTCGAATATTCTTAGGAATATGGGGATGCTTCTGACCCAAGAAGATCGTTATCTATTCAATTTGAAGGCTTGTCACAACAGCGCATTGATGTCGGACAGAGACAAGCTGCATGCACAACTGGCCATTGAAAACTTCTCGATAGACTTTGGATTCAAGCGGTTTAGAGTGTATTGGTACTCTACAGAAAATGGAAGTACAGCTTTTGGTATTGTGTATTTTCTTGATGAAACAGGAGTGATTACCAAGCTTCCGATATCGGCTTGGCAGCGAGATGCTAACTCTGATGGCAATGTTGTTTTTGATCTGCTTTATCCTCCCCATAATTGCCAGCTGTATGATTTGCATGATTTGGTACGGTGGCATGATATGAATAAACATGTCCTCATATGTGCAAATGAGGTAACATGTGAAACTATCAAGGAGGATCACGCATGGATTCATAAAACGATTCCAGTAACGACATACAGTTCAGTTGCAGTTAGTGATTGGTCACCCATTGGGTCAATGAAACCAATCATTTTTCCAGACAATTCTGTTGATGGGTGTCATGAAGCATTTAAGGTATACATCGCCCTGCAAGCTCAAGGGCTGACTCCTCGCTTTATGAAACGTTTAAAAAAGCAGCACAACAGAAGCGACCGTATTATACTTGCCCATGACATTTATCCCATCGTGACCCCGGACAAATGTCTCGATCTTTATGATTTTGCAAAACATTGCCGCGATGAATTTAAAGTGGAGATTCTACCGGGTGCGATACCGTTGTCCAAATTGCCCAGCAGCGAAAACGAGCCAGAATTGATCATGGAAGGCTTACTGCGCATTGGCGACCAGATGACTATATTTGCATGGCGCGGCGTAGGGAAAAGCATGTTTGCGCTTCTATTGGCCCTGTGCTTCGCAAATGGGCATAAGGCGCTTGATGGACGCGTATGTCCTTCACGTAAATACAGCGTACTGCTGATCGATGGTGAAATGCCCCCAAGCAGCCTGAAAAAACGTGCTCGCTCAATTACCACGGGACTTGGATTGCCTGAGGAAGCCGCAGAAGAAATTATGGTTCGCTCATCGGTAGTGGAGAAGAGAGATCTGCTGCTCGATACAGATACTGGCTGGAGAGATTTGCTGCCAGACATTGCAAAGGCAGACATTATCATTATCGACAGCTTGTTCAAAATTTTCCCTTCGAACATGTCAAACGAAATTTCTAACGTCGCAGCACTCAATAATTTCTATGATTGGTGCAGAAAGAATGGAAAAGCTGCAATAGTGATCGATCATCAAGGCAAGAAAGGGGATACAGCATCCGGGACTATGGGAAAGGAGATGACTGTAGACGCTGTTCTGCTACTTAAAAAGAAAAATGATAAGATTGAGGCCACAGCAACAAAAAATCGCAACTTTGAATCTAGTCCAAATTGCTGGGTCAAATATCGCATGAAAATGGAATCCGGTGGCATGACCTTCCAGCCCATTGGCAAGGAGCCAACAGCTTCGTCTACCAACGCCCTTCCGGCTGGTGAGGACGAAGGTATGAAAAATTCGGATGACAACATATCTGCACCCAGCAAGGTGGATACCGATCAGGCCATCATCGATTATATTGCAGAACACCCTGACAAGGCACAGGGCGATATCGTCAAAGAGCTGATGGTGCAGTTGCACCTTGGGCGTAGCGTTCTTTCGGCTCGCATAAAGCAACTGCGCGAGGGTGGCCAGCTTGAATTTTGGACAAATGCACCTACTAAGGGCAAGGGTGGAGTGATATCCTCCGCTGAGATTGCACCTGATCAGGGGGACGCATAACAAGGTGCTCTTATCAATTCGGCGCAGATCAGGACGGAAGATTAAGGCCGGATGAATTAAGTATTGGGCAAGCCATTTTTGTGTGGTGTGCTTTACAGGCAGGCTGTCCGCTTGGAGTTCCGTTTCTCCTTTGTATTCAGTGTTAATTGCTTTCCTCTTTCTTTTGAATTGACAGGTTGGCAGACATATTCTGATCCATCCACGCAAACAGCTCTCCCCTTTAGGGGGGAGAGCTGTTTGCGTGGATGGATCACTAGAATCTGCCAACCTACCAACCATACCAAAGAAGGAGAAGCATTATAAAAACAAGAGAAATCTCAGACAAACCATCAAACGTCTTTTGATTGCGATTGATGATACCGCCTGCCATGCCTTTTCGCGCCCTGTTGCACAGTAGGTCCCCTGAGGCCAATGCCCCAAAAACACCTCCGCCTAACCCGGGTTACCCCGCCGCTGACGCCATGAATACTTAGGGCAGCAGCAAAGGCTATGGCGCATACCGACCGCCCATTCCGCTGATCACCGGATGTGACCTTACCCCACTGCGTATACCACTTGTAAGTTAGTGGTTCCCAATGGGTTGCAGGTTATATTCTTTTCATGGAACTCTTCCGGAGTCAGCCAGCCCAATGAGCTGTGCGGTCGCTGCTGGTTGTAATCCTGCCGCCAAGCTTCAACTGTTCTGCGGGCATCGTGCAGGGACAAAAACACGTTTTGATTTAAACACTCATCCCGGAATTTTCCGTTAAAGCTTTCAATGTGCCCGTTATCCGTAGGCTTCCCCGGACGAGTAAACTCTATCTGTATCCATGCTCAAAAGCCCATGCATCTAAGGCCTTACCGCTAAATTCCGGCCCGTTGTCAACCTTGATCCGCTGCGGCAACCGACCTTGGAGGCGTAGTCTTTCAAGAACACGCACAACTCGAACTCCAGGCAACGACATATCCACTTCGAGCGCGGGGCTTGAACGATCCCACAGATCGGCAATTGTCAAAATCCGGATGCGTCGCCCACCCATAAGGGAGTCGCTTACAAAATCCATCGCCCATTGTTCATCTGGGCCAGCAGGGCCAGCCTGGACAATACGAGCATGGCTTGGACGCTTCACTCGCTTGCGGGTGCGCAGTGAAAGGTTTTCTTCTTGGTAAATCCTTTCTGTCCGCTTGTGGTTCTGCACCAGTTCTTCCCGGCGCAGTAATTCATGCAAGCGCGGAGAACCGAAACGCCGCCGGTCATTTGCCAGTTCCAGCATCCGAGTCCGCAAAAGAAGATCACGGTCCTCAGATGGTGGCCGTCTGGCTGAGCAGCGATTAAACTGAATCACTCGGCAAGCCCGCCGCTCTGAGTAGCCATGCGCAGCCTGAATGTGATGCACGGCTTCCCTGTTGGCTGCGGACTTCAAAAGTTTTTTGAGATCACATCCTTCAGGACGACGATATCAAGCGCCTGTTCGCCTACAAGTCGTTTCAGACGGGCATTCTCTTCCTCCAACTGGCGCAACCGCTTGGCGTCAGAGATGTTCATCCCACCGAACTTGCTGCGCCATTTGTAAAAGGTCGCATCCGAAATGCCATTCTGACGGCACAGATCGACAACACGAATGCCAGCCTCGGCTTGCCGCAAGATCCCAATAATCTGTTCTTCGGTGAATCTGCTACGTTTCATTCTTGTGCTCCTATGTCAGGAACACTAATTTTTCAATGGCATACTTTTCGGGGGGAAGGTCAGATATACCTGCGCAATGTCAGCGATACTCAGTGCTTTTTCGACTGAAACTCTTTGGCTGTAGAGACCTGACCCACTTCGGAATCTGAAAGGTCATAAAGCCTTTCGCGTCAACCCCTGCACCGCACAATCCAATAAAGACACTTTCAGTTTCTGTATACATGAAAAGTGGAAGAAGTGCATGCTCACGAACCATTACGCCTGTGATAACAGCTACAACAGTGAAATGTCGTCTAACGCCATCTAGGTGTATGTCTCCAGCCAATCTACGTTACTCAATACCTAATGATATGCAAAAGCTAATTCCCTCAAATGTACTTGTCATAATTCGCTTGGTTGGCTTGAGGTTTTTAGCTCAACCGGCCAGATTCTCTGCGATAACAACGAAGGTATGATTGTAGTACTTATATAAGAACTATAAGTATTGCATCTATGCCACAACAAGTGGCATAGATAGAAATACAAACACAAGAACGATATAGATATGCAAACACAAAACAGTAATCAAGAAGAAACACATACAGGAGATTCAAATGAACACCATAGACTTTAGACCTATGATGCATGATGATGACCATAGCCTGTACAGATCAACTATACGTGACAATCTAGCAACACTCCTTACGGAGTACTCAACGTCACACAGCAAAACAATGGTTATTCGGTTTGATGTGACCTACCCCAAAGGCTTCATGGCTGTCGAAGATAACAGCGACATGTCAGCTCTCATGAAGTTGTTGATCCAAAGGTGTTCGCGTAAAGGGGTATCCCCAGCGTATTTCTGGGTGAGAGAGCAATCTCTTAGAAGCAACAACCAACACTATCACTGCATGCTTTTGCTCGATGGCAACAAGACTCGTAGGTACTATCCCTACATTGAGTCAGCAGAAAAAATGTGGGGCAGGTTACTCAATGTGGCCCCTCACGGATTGATTCACTATTGCGACAGAGGCCCTGACGGCCACAGGCAAGCCAATGGCATCATCCTGCGCAGTGATGACCCCAACTACGAAGACAAGATTGAAGCCGTTGTGCGGCAGGCCATGTACATGGCTAAAGACCACACCAAGGGAATTTACAATGATGGGGTTCGTGATTTCGGCAAGACACAACGCATACACCTCACGTCCTGAGTCCCATCGTGCAAGCTGTGAACGGGATCGTGCAGATAGCTTTAGTTAAGCATAAACGGGGACGGCTACACACAGTAGGCTCTAATACTATGCATTCCTTCCACAGCCGTTAACAGCCCACAGCACATCCAAAAGAGGTACCCATGCAACAAAAATTCCCGCACATCGTATCAGTACTTGCTCAAGGATTCGTTACGGAAGACTTTTTCAAAACCCTTGAACGCGAGCTGCCCCCTATGGTCTCTCGGGCTGAAGCGTCACGTGCCACTGGCGGGCTTATCTCTGCCAAAACGCTCAGCAACAACGACGCTCTTCATATAGGCCCAAGCGAAAAAATACGGATTGGTTCCAAGGTCGGCTATACACGTGAATCGTTTATTGCCTATCTGCGAAGCAAACTGGAAACATATGCGCTGCAATAGCCCCCAGAGGGGTATCGCCCCACAGCGATACCCCCCTACTAAACGCACTCAATGTACATACGGAAAGGACTCCGCAATGAGCAGCCTTAGCAAACCGCCCAAAGCTTCCCCCAAAATGCTATCCTACGTGTTCAACCTGGCTGAACAGTATGGTGTTGACGCAGAAGCGTTATCGTCGATGCATTTCAGAAAAGACTTTGCTGACCTGTCTGAGGTAGAGGCAGATGGTCTTATTGAAATAATCAAGAGCAACGATGCGATCTACAGTGCAGATGAGGCCCATTGCTGCTCTTATGGGCTTGCCCTAGTGTAAGCATCCTCAAATGGGTGGGCCTCGCCCTTTCTTTTTTGGCCTGTATAATCATAACCCCAGTAACGTTGCCACGGCCCGCCATGCGGCACGCCTGAAATAACAACGCAATTTTCTGGCTGGTTCACTGCCCGGCAGAACCCCTCGCTGATTTCCGGGGGCATGGTCGCATCCGTGCGGCTGCTTAAATGCCGCTGGGGCAAGTGCTGCAGCGATGGAGCCACCGCCATGGGGTTTAATGATTCTGCAAGCTGGCTCACGCCCTGCAGGTCTGCCCAAGCATCAGTATCAAGATTGCCCGCAACCGTGCCCAGAAAGGCCACATCCTGCCTCATGGCAGCCAGAAGCGCCGCAGCACCGCCTCCGCCAGAAAAACCGACCAGAATGACCTGCTCTGCCCCGCAAGCAGCCTTGGCTAAGGTAATAGCCGCATCAAGGCTTTTAATCACCTCTGGCCCAAGCCGCGCTGACGTCCAGTAGCGCTTTGAGCATTGCCGTCTGTCGTCGCCCTGAACATATTGGCATGGTCGCGCCAGATAAAGCACTGGGTCCGGCCCCAGATCGGCCATAGCCAGGCGCAGGGCCACAGGATTGCGCGGTGTGGGGTCTTCAGATGGCCGGGTGCGTGACTCCCAGGCGTGTCCGTCGCCTTCAATATACACGCGCAAAATTTTTGAATGAGGCGATAAGCCGGGGCGAAGCAAGCCATACAAAGTAAACAGTTCCGTTGAGAAGAGGCGCTCGGCAAATCCATGCTCTTGCGCAAAAGCACTGGCTTTTTGCCGAGGGGAGGAAGCGCAGGCGGATAAAAGGCACAGAGTAACACCCAGAGCAAAGCACAGCCACATACCTGCGCATTCTCTGCTGGTTTTACCTGTGCACCCTTTTGTGTCTGTCATGCCCTGCCACTAGCACAGGAACACCCAGTTGACCATATCTCCACGGCCCGCCGCAATTACTCTTTGGAGAGCGCCGCTGATGCATGATGCAGCTGATCAAAAAACTCGCGGATATCGACCCCCGTTGCCGCCACAAGGGCAAGAGCAGACATCACGCCAGGCTCTTGCAGCCCTTTTTCCACCGCATTGACATTGCGCAGGTTATAACCCGCGCTTTTTGCCATGGCGGTCTGCGACATGCCGACGGCCAACCGTGCCTGAGCCAGTAACGGACCAAATATGCTCTTCAGGCCCTCACCAGCCCCCAGTGGCTGGTAAGTCACGCTCACCCTTGTGGTTGGCGATGACGCCCCCTCGCACGCCTCGCAGGCGGCTTCTTCAAAAAGCGTTTCAAAAAAATCCCCCGGGGCCCCATCAA
Organism: Desulfovibrio sp.; assembly: GCF_009712225.1. Lineage (NCBI taxonomy): Bacteria > Pseudomonadati > Thermodesulfobacteriota > Desulfovibrionia > Desulfovibrionales > Desulfovibrionaceae > Desulfovibrio > Desulfovibrio sp. The sequence goes on from NZ_WASP01000010.1 coordinate 189,819, forward strand.
CTGCGACCACCATGCGTAGCGCAAGCAGCACACCAGGCTGGCGCGAGCCATCTTCAATACGTTGGATGTTACGCGTGTGGTACTGCAGACGCATGGATACCGTCCACTGCGATATTCCTCGCTGCTGACGCTCCAGCCTAAAAGCCGGTCCGAATGGGCATGATTTTTCTTGCATGATGCAAGATTTGAATGAAATGCGGCACATTCGCTAGTAGGGTATTGACCGACGGCTAATTTTACATAATCCTCACAACGGGAAGAACAAAGTTGTTCCAGCTTCCGCGAAGGAAGCCGGTTGGACACAACCAGACAATTTCTGAGGAGGATTGCATGCGATTTACACAAGGCGCCCTGGGCATGCTCGTGCAACGCTACAGGGGAATTCTGAAAAAATGTCACATGCTCAATGTACTTGGCGGAGTGGCAGTTAGCGCATTTTTGATGGGAGGTGCTGGCATGGCAGTTGCCGCTGCGCCCATCGCCATCAGCGACACGCACCAGGTAGCGGACGGTGCGGCAGAAACCTACACCACAATTGACGTGAACAATGGCGGTACGCTGGCCATTGCGCGCAACGCCAAGGTGAGCGGGTCAGATGTAACCGTTAACACCGGCGGGACGCTGACTTCTGCGAAGAATCTGCACTTCGGCTCTTTCAGCCCTGAGCCGGGCACGGGGCTGCTGGGTAGCAGCTTCACCTTGGATGGTGGCACTGTCAGCGCCCAGCACATGGGGCTGGCCCCCAGCGGAACGGCAACCCTGAAAAAAGGCATGCTCATGCTGAACTCGCTGGACATGCGCAACGGCACATTTGCTTTTAATGTTGCAGGCGGCGACAGCGCCACGCTCACACTGCTAGGCACCACTGATGGCACGGCGTTCCTGCAAGGAACAAGCCTCAGCATTGGCACGGGCAACAACGTTTTTCTTGGGGCGGATTCCGGCCCCGGCGGCGACCAGAATTCCACCACATCTCTGGCCGTGAGCGGCGGCTCACTTCAGGTTGGGCATGGCAACTGGCAGACTGGCGATCTGACCCAAACCGGCGGACAGACCAAGATCAGCGGCAACTCTGTGCTGACCGTGAACAACCTTGATCAGACCGGTGGCCTGTTGACTGTGGGCGGCACCACCAATTCAGGCAAACTTGTGGTCAATGGCAGTGTAGCCAATGCAGCCTACGCTGCCGGTTCCACGGGCGTGGCAGTAACGGGTACGGGCACCTTGCAGGTAAAGTACGATGAACTGGTCAACGCCACTGGCGATGACTTCAAAGACTCTGCCACGCAGCACGCCGTGAATGTTGCCAATGGCGGCACCCTGCTGCTGAACGGCTATGCCGGTTCAGGCATGACGCTGGCTGAATTCAAAACTTTGTCAGACAAGCTCTTGGCTGCTGGCAGCACGGGCACAGTACAGGGCATCACGGTGAGCACTTCCGGTGCTTCGTTGCAGGATGTGGGCGACGCCCGGCTTGCCACGCCCACTGCCGTCATCAACGGCAGCGGAGGGCTCGCTTCCGGGGCAGCAACGGTTGGCGGCATTACTGGCGCAACCACTGTCAGCGGCAACGCAGCCTTGACCCTTACGGGACAGGCTTCAGGTAATGTCCATGCAGACAGCGGCGTTACGCTCAACGGCGGCATACTGACGCTGGGCAATCCTGCGGGCGGCTCAACCGGCGGCACGTTACAAGGCGGCATTGACGCCTCAACCGGCACCAATACTATCAATGTGATCAACGGCACGCACACCGTTGCCGGGGGTCTCACTGGCAACGCAACCACTACGGTTGCCGTGGGCAGCAGCTCCGGCAGCGGCACCCTTGTTGCCACTGGCGTCAGCATGAACGGCGGTCAGCTCAACTTTGACCCGCCTTTCGCTGCCGCTGGTGACACTTCAAACGCTTCCATGGGCGGTCTGACCTTCACCGCTAATACCGTGGATGCCCTCATGACCGTGGGGCAGAACAGCATGGTTTCGCTTGGCAGCACAGACGCAGAATGGCTGCGCACAGAAGTGCAGCGTTACCAGAATGACGGAAAAGGCCTGTGGGGGCAGGACATAACTGCTGCGCTCGCCCTGCGCACGCCGCAGACGCTGAGCACCGCAGGCGGCATCAATGTGGATGGAACATGGGTCACGGGCGGCGCAGCTGCCACGGCCAACACCGCACATTTTGCCGATAAATCTCTGCTTGTGGTGGACGCTTTGGGCATCGGCAGCGGCGTGGCCCTCTCCGGTGAAACCGGGGGCACCAGCACCCTTACTGTGGATTCCGGTGCAAAATTGCACATTGTAGGCGGTCAGGACGGAGAAACGGTGAACGTCACTGGCGGCTTTGGCGCTTCCACAAAGGATGCTGCCAGCTGGACAGGCAGCAACCTGACCACAAGCACCGCTTTGCTTTCCGCCACGGGCGGCACGTTTGATACAGCCAATGGCGCATACAGCGTGAGCCTTAAGGCCAATGCGGCGTCTTCGTCCTTCCCCATGCTGTCGAACAGCATGGGGGCACTGGTAGATCGCATGGTGGTTCAGACCGGAGTAAACCCGAACTCGCCCAACGCGGGCGTGCGCTTCGTATCCCGTGCCATGAGCGACAATTACATCGGCACGACAGACCGCAACAAGGCCGCCGCAACTGTTGAAGGGGCAGCCCAGATGGCTGCTATAGGTGCCGTGCAGGGCAGCACCCTGAGCGCTGCGACGGCTGCATCCGGTGCGGTGCTCAACCGCACATCTATGGCGTTGCCACGTACGGATATGAGCCAAGCCGTGGCTGTGCGCCAAGATACAGACGGCAGCCTCAGCCTTGATTCCGGCCTCAGTGCCGGTGACGGACTTAAAAACGGCCTTGGGGTGTGGATCATGCCGCTTTACCAGTCCAACAGCATCTGGGGCATGAAGGCAGAGAGCTTCAAGACCGGCTACAACAGCAACCTGGGCGGCATTGCCTTGGGTGCGGATTACACCATTAACGACATGTTCCGCTTCGGTGCCGCGTTCAACGTCGGTGCCGGGTACGCCACATCCAACGGCGATTTCAACAGCACAGACAACCGCTTCAACTTCTGGGGCGTGAGCCTTTACGGAGGTTGGGTGTACAACAACTTCGGCCTCTCTGCCGATGTGGGCTATACCGGCAACTACAGCAAGGTAGAGCAGGATATGCCAGCCTCCATGCAAATGGGCGACCTCAAGGCCGACGTAACCAGCCATGCCTGGAATACGGGCCTCAAGGCGGAATACAAATTCAACGCCGGTGCGCTGGATATTATTCCGCATGTGGGGGTGCGCTACCTTGGGCTTGTGACTGATGGCTATGACGTGAAGAGCGGCGGCACGGTCTTTGAGGTGGACGAGAGCACACAGTCCATCTGGACATTCCCCGTAGGCGTGAGCTTTGCCAAAGCCTTCGAAACTGAGAGCGGCTGGCAGATCAAGCCGCAGCTTGATCTGGGCGTTATTCCGGCGGCGGGAGACGTTAAGGCCAGGAGCAAGGCCCGCATTCCCGGTGTGGACAGCCAGGCCGAAATGAAAATGCAGGTGGTGGACTACGCCACATTTGACGGCGGCTTGGGCTTTGAGCTTGGCAAGGGCGACTTTACCCTTGGGCTGAACTACAACCTGCAGGCCTCGGAACACCGCACTGGGCATGGCGTATTTGGCTCGCTGCGGTATGAGTTTTAGGTATGGCTTAGTTGGATAATTGATGGACCGAGGAGAGGGGCGGGGGAGTTAGAGGCGCCGCCCT
>NZ_WASP01000010.1:193585-279883 GCF_009712225.1 Desulfovibrio sp.
AAAGGTGATGCCCCGCGGACCGGGCGGGGTATTCCCCCGGCCCTCTTCATTATGGCAGGCTATTTTCTGATGAATAAGGACAAGCCTTCACCGATTGGCAAGCACAATCCAGAGCAAGATGCCGCGAAGCCAGCTTGACCGATAGAACCAAATTCAGCACTTATTCGGCTAAAGGATCGTGAATATGCAACTCAGCACAGCAGTACGCCCAATTAGTGCGGTCAAGGCGCACCTTGAAGAAATCATTCGCACTTTCAGCGAAGAAGCTGCGCCACCCGTTGTGATCACCCAGAATGGCGAGGCCAAGGCCGTACTCATGGGCATTCATGAATATGAACGCATGCAAAAAACTTTTGCCTTGCTCAAGGCCCTCAGCCTTTCAGGCAAAAGCTTTGAGGCGGGCAAGGGACGCCCCCTCGAGAAATTTTCGCAGGGCTGCGTGCAAAGGGCGAACGATGCCCCCTTTCCCCAATGTGTCGCTCTTGAAGGCTCTCCTCTCTCAGAGGAGGGTTAGGCCTTGCTGGCTATTTTCTAATGAACAAGGACACCCCCCACCGATTGGCAAGCACAATTGTTGCTGCTATACCAAACCCTCACATTGTCCATTGTCACTGCTGAGGGCAGCTTAGTGCCGCCGTCCCAATTTTCCGTATTGCTAGAGGAACGTCCATGCTTACAGAACAGCACAGCAAACTTGTCGAATTCATATGGAGCATTGCCGAGCGTCTGCGCGGCCCCTATCGCCCGCCGCAGTACCGCAAGGTTATGCTGCCACTGATTGTTCTGCGCCGTCTGGACATGATGCTGGAGGATAGCAAGGCGGAGGTATGCGCCGAATACCAGCGCCTCAAGGCAATACAGAAAGCCAATGAGGGCAATGAAAAGCAAAAAATGTCTGACGATACCATCGCCAAGACATTGAGCCACTTTGTGAACCAGAAGCACGGGGTGAGCTTTTATAATGTAAGCCCGTACACGTTTTCCACCCTGCTGCATGATCCCAATGGGCTGGCCGCCAATCTGAACGCATACATCAACGCTTTTTCGCCCAACGTGCGCATCATCTTCGACAAATTCAAGTTTGATGCGGAAATAGCCGTGCTGGACGACAAAAACCGCCTGTTCAGCATCATCAAAGAATTCGCCGACGAGAGGATAGACCTGCACCCTGACAGGGTGAGCAACTTGCAGATGGGCTATATTTTTGAACACCTCATCCGCCGATTCAACGAACAGGCCAATGAGGAAGCCGGGGACCACTTTACCCCGCGTGAAGTCATCACCCTCATGGCGCACCTTGTCTATACGGGCGACGACGACATCTACACCCCAGACATAGCCAAGACCATCTATGACCCCGCCTGCGGCACCGGCGGCATGCTGTCCGTTTCGGAAGATTATATCCGCAGCCATAACCCACAGGCACACCTTGTGCTCTGTGGGCAGGATTATAACGACGAATCGTGGGCCATCTGTTGTTCCGACATGCTCATCAAGGGCGAGAACGTGGAAAATATCGCTCTGGGCGACACGCTGGGCGACGGCAAGAGCAAGGACCAGCACGAGGGCGAACAGTTTGACTACATGCTGGCCAATCCCCCCTTTGGTGTGGACTGGAAGGACCAGTTGCCAGTGGTGCAGAAGGAGCATGAGACCTTCGGCTTTAAGGGACGCTTCGGCCCAGGCCTGCCGCGCATCAATGACGGCTCACTGCTCTTTCTTTTACACATGCTTTCCAAACGCCACCCTTCGGAGGCCGAAGGCGGTCAGCCGGGTGACGGCTCCAAGATCGCCATTGTGTTCAATGGCTCGCCCCTGTTCACCGGTGATGCGGGCGGCGGAGAAAGCAACATACGGCGCTGGATCATCGAAAACGACTGGCTGGATGCCGTGGTAGCACTGCCGGATCAGCTTTTCTACAATACCGGCATCTATACCTACATTTGGCTGGTGAGCAATCGCAAACCTGCAGAACGCAAGGGCAAGGTGCAGCTCATCGACGCCACGCGGCATTTCCGCAAAATGAAAAAAAGCCTGGGCAATAAGCGCAATGAGCTTTCAGAAGAGCATATTGCGGAGATTGCCCGCCTGTACGGCGAATTTGCCCACAACGGTACGAGCATGGTCAACGGCACGGGCGAGCCCAAAGAGCGTGTGTGCTCCAAGGTGTTGCCCAATCAGGCCTTTGGCTACATCAAGCTGACGGTGGAGCGCCCCTTACGCGTCAATGTGCAGGTGAGCCCCGAGCGTATGGCACGCTTTACCGATAGTGGGCCTTTTGCCTCGCTGGTGGAGAGCAAAAAACGCAAAAACAAAGAAGCCATAGAAAAAGACGTGCAGGCCGGGCAGGCAATGCAGCAAAGCTTGCGCAACCTGCTCAGCATCTTTGACGCGGGCAAGCTGTACATGGACAGGGCTGAGTTTGAGGCAGACTTGAAGAAAGCATGCAAAAAAGCAGGCGTAAAGCTAGAAGCCCCCATGAAAAAGGCCCTGCTATCCGCCCTGAGCGAGCGCGACCCCAACGCCGCAATTGTGCGCGACGCCAAGGGCAATCCGGAGCCGGATAGCGACCTGCGCGACACGGAAAACGTCCCCCTGCCGGAAACTTTACCTCTCCCTCTGCCCCTGGGATACGGCGGCAAGGGCGACAAGGTGGACAACAGCAAGCTTGTTGCGCTGGTGCAAGCCCATTGCGACAGCTATTTTGAACGCGAAGTGAAGCCGCACTGGCCTGATGCCTGGATTGATTACGACAAGACCAAGGTGGGCTACGAAATTCCCCTGACCCGGCATTTTTATGTATATGAGCCGCCGCGCCCGCTGGAAGCCATTGAAGCGGAGATGGCGGCGCTGGAAGCTGAAATCGCCGCACAACAAAGCACCATGACGGGCCTTGCCGGGAGCCACGCATGAGTGGCGCAGGAAAACGCTGGAAGCCCTACCCAACGTATAAGGATTCCGGCGCGGAATGGCTGGGAGAGGTCCCGGAGGGGTGGGCGGTAAAGAGGTTGAAGTTTGGAGTTGATGATATCAATCAAAAATGCCTTGAAGAAGCACCCCTCACCCCTTTTGTAGCGTTAGAGCACATTGAGCCATGGACTGGCAAGCTCATGGTTGATGAAAGCTCTCAAAGTGACGGACAACCAAGCTGCTACCAATCTGATGATGTGCTTTTTTGTAAATTGCGTCCGTATCTGGCAAAAGTTCACTTGGCCAAAGTCAACGGAATTTGCACTTCTGAACTTTTAGTTTTACGTGCCCAGCATGGTATTTTCCCCAAATACCTGCACCGCTTTTTGCTTTCACGAGACACTATTGATTGCATAACTGCATCTACTTACGGTGCCAAAATGCCTCGCGCAAACTGGGAGTTCATTGGTAATCTACTACTGCCAATCCCCCCTCTCCCCGAACAACGCGCCATCGCCGCATTTCTTGATCAGCAATGCGCCCAGATAGATTCGCTCATCGAGAAAAAACAACGCATGCTCGACCTGCTGGACGAAAAGCGTCGCGCCGTCATTACACAGGCCGTCACACGTGGTCTTGATCCCACTGTGCCCATGAAGAATTCCGGCGTGGAGTGGCTGGGCATGGTGCCGGAAGGGTGGGAGATTTTTTCTTTGCGACGCTTATTTTGTGTAAAAAGTGGCGACATGACGACATCAACAGACCTTTTTGATGAGGGTTTTCAAGTATTTGGCGGGAATGGGTTTAGGGGATATTTTGATAAATGGAATACGAATAAGGGTGTAATTATTATTGGGCGTTATGGAGCTCTCTGCGGAAATATTAAAATCTCCCCAGATAGGATTTGGGCGACAGAGCATGCATTCCGCGTCGTTCCATTCATGGTTTTTAATGTGCACTTCATGGCATTTTTTCTCGAGCATCTTAATCTCAATCGTCTATCTACACGAGCAGCACAGCCGGGACTTAATTCTGAAATGGTGCGTAACCATCTTATAGCTCTCCCCCCCCTCCCCGAACAGCAGGCCATCGCCGATTACCTTGACGCCCAGTGCGCCGCCATGGACAGCCAGCGGGAAAACCTGGAAAAATCCATTGAACTCTTGCGTGAGTATAGGGCATCCCTTATTACTCATGCGGTGACCGGAAAGATTGACGTGCGCGATGTTGCGCCCCTTCAATAACGTTTTCAAGCCAGCCGAGGAGCTGCCATGCCCGCCATGCACACGGAGCGCCGTTTTGAGGAAGCCATTGAGCTCACACTTCTTGCTCTGGGCTATGTAAAACGTTCGGCGCGGGACTATGACGCGGACACGGCCCTATTTACGGCGGACGTGCTGACCTGGGTGCAGAATTCTCAGCCCAAGGTCTGGAACGCCCTGCAAAAAGCCTTGGGTACAGAAGACAACATTGCCGCCCATCTGCTCAAGGCGCTGAAGGACAATCTGGCGGATTCCGGCAGTCTGCATGTGCTGCGGCACGGCTTTACCTGCTATGGCAAAAAGGTGCGCATGGCCGCCTTTGCCCCGGCCTCCGGTCTCAACCCCGAAACCATAGCCCTGTACAACGCCAATATCTGCGCCGTGGCCCGCCAGATTCCCTGCAAGCCCGGTACACGAGACACCGTTGATACGGTGCTGGCGATCAACGGCATACCCGTGGTGACGCTGGAACTTAAAAACCAGATGACGGGGCAAACAGCAGATAATGCCAAGATACAATACGAAAACGACCGCGACCCCGGCGCACCGCTGTTCCGCTTCAATGAACGGCCAGAACGAACCTTGGCGCATTTTGCTGTTGATACGGACGTGGCGTGGCTGTGCACCCGCCTGAACAAAAAAGACACCTACTGGCTACCCTTCAATCAGGGGAATGGCTTCGGTAAGGGCAACCCGCCCTCACCTGCCGGGCAGTACCGCACCGCCTATTTGTGGAACGAAACCCTGAGCCGTGAAAGTCTGCTCGACCTGCTGGCGCGCTTCATTCACCTTGAAGTGAAACGCAAAAAAATTGTGTCTGGCAAGGCCATCAAGACCATCACCACTGAAAGCCTCATTTTTCCGCGCTATCATCAGCTTGCCGCAGTGCGCCAGCTCACGGGCCATGCCCGTGAGCATGGTTCGGGGCACAACTATCTGGTGCAGCACTCGGCGGGTTCCGGCAAATCCAATACCATCGGCTGGCTGGCCCACCATCTGGCAAGCCTGCACAATGCCGCCAATGAAAAAGTATTCCACTCCATTGTCGTAGTGACAGACCGAGTGGTCATCGACAGGCAGTTGCAGGACACCATCTACCAGTTTGAGCACAAGCGCGGCGTGGTGGAAAAAATTGACCAGAATACCCGCCAGCTTGTAGAAGCCCTTGCCTCCGGCGTGCCCATCATCATCAGCACAATCCAGAAATTTCCCTTCATCGCCGCTTCTCTGGAGCGCCTGACCAAGGAAGGGCATGATATTTCGCTGGCGACCAAAGGCAAGCGATTTGCCGTCATCATCGACGAAGCGCACTCCTCCCAAAGTGGCGAAACCGCCACAGAGCTGCGGCGGGTGCTTAACAGAGACGGTATTGAAGCGGTGGTGGCGGAACAGGTGCTGGATACGCAAGATGACGAAAACCTGAGTGAAGACGCCCGCGCCAATCTTTACCGGGAACTTTCAGCCCGCACGCGACAGCCCAATTTGAGCTACTTCGCCTTTACGGCAACCCCCAAATACAAAACTCTGGCTGTGTTCAACGAGCCGGGGCCAAGCGGCCAGCCGCCCTTCCATCTCTATTCCATGCGCCAGGCCATTGAAGAAAATTTCATTCATGACGTGCTGGCCCACTATGTGCCGTACAAAACATATTTTTCTCTAGTCAAGGCCGTGGAGAATGATCCGGAAGTGCCCAAGCGCAAAGCCGCCCGCGCGCTGGCCCGCTTTGTGGGGTTGCATCCTCACAATATCCGCCAGCATGTGGAAATCATGGTGGAGCACTTCCGCTCTTCCACCATGCACAAGATCGGCGGCAGGGCCAAGGCCATGGTGGTCACAGAATCGCGTCTGCATGCAGTGCGTTACAAGCTGGCCTTGGATGCCTATTTGCTTGAAAAAGGCTATACGGATGTGCGCACGCTGGTGGCCTTTTCCGGCGAAGTACATGACCCGGACAGCGGCAAATCATACACCGAACCCGGCATGAACAAAAATATCAAAGAAAAGGAACTGCCGGAACGCTTTGAAACGGACGAATTCAACGTGCTGCTGGTGGCCGACAAATACCAGACCGGCTTTGACCAGCCTTTGTTGCACACCATGTATGTGGATAAAAAGCTGGGCGGCGTGCAGGCCGTACAGACGCTCTCACGCCTGAACCGCCGGGCATCGGGCAAAAGTGATACCTTTGTGCTCGACTTCCGCGACCAGAGTGCCGACATTTACAAGGCTTTCAAGCCCTACTACGAACGCGCCGACATGGGCGATGCCCCTGACCCGCAGCGGCTCTATACGCTGCACCGTGAATTGCTGGAAAGCGGGGTCGTAAACAGTGAAGAAGTGCAGGCCTTCTGCGCCATCTGGTTCAGTAAGCGCGGAGACGGCACGGCGAACCACCAAAAGCTCAATGCTCTCATTGATCTGGCAGTGGAACGCTTTACAGCTCTTGCGGAAAAAGAGCAGGATCTGTTTCGGGGTAAATTGGGAGCCTTTCGCAATCTCTACGCCTTCTTGTCGCAAATTATCCCCTATGGCGACTCCGAGTTGGAAAAGGTCTATGCTTACAGCCGATTTCTGTTGACCAAACTTCCTTCAGAGGATGGCGGCGCGGCTTTTGCGCTGGATGATGAAGTAGCCCTGCGCTTTTATCGTTTGGAAAAGCTGGAAGAAGGCAAAATACGTCTGGACGAGGGCGAGGCTGCCCCCCTGAAAGGCCCCACGGAAACGGGCAGCAGCAAGGGAGATGAAACAGAAGTGCCGCTTTCCACTCTGGTGGACGCGCTCAATGAACGCTTTGGCACCGCCTTTACCCCGGCGGATCAGCTCTTTTTTGATCAGGTGGCCGAGGCCGCCGCTGAAGATGAAACCCTCAGGCGGGCATCAAAGGTTAACTCGCTGGAAGCCTTTGGCCTTGTGTTCGCCGACATTCTGGAGCGTTTGTTCATCGCCCGCATGGAGGGCAACGAAGGCATCTTTGACCGCGTTATGAGCGACAAGAGCTTCCGCAAAACTGTTGAAGAGCAACTTGTCAAAGACGTGTATGAACGCCTGCGCGGAGATACTGGAGCGGTTGCGTAATACAGTTTCATTGTTGCAGCATCCAAAACTTCGGTGGAATTCAATAGCTGGTAGAATGGAGTGATGACATGACACAGTTGGAACGTGTGCTGGCCTTTCTCAAGGCCCACCCCGGTGAGCAATTTACAGCCAAGGGAATTGCCGCCGCCATTACCCAGCAGTTTGCGGATGACTACACTTCCAAGCGGAATAATCCAAGGTTTGCCGACGAGCGCAGTTTTACTGCGCAGGTGGCAGCGGAAATTGGTGCTCACAAGAATGCGTTGCAACGCGCTGGCGTGGTCTGGCAGGACAGGCCAAAGCCGCGCCGATATTTCTGGGAAGTGGATGGCGATGCTTCCGGTTGTGGCAGGACGGTCATCGACACACATGAAACGGAAGAAGACGAACAAGAGCGAGAAGTTGCATCTTTTTCCCAAGACATACGTAGTCTTAGTGAGCACGATCTGTATCCTGTGCTTATGGATTACCTTAAATCAGAACTACAATTATACTGCTTACGCATCAATGAATCTCGCTCGCGCAATACGCGCGGCGCTGGCGGCAACAAATGGTTGCACCCGGATATTGTAGCCATGCAGCCTCTGGACAGAGGATGGGATGGCCTTGTACGCAACTGTGTCCAAAAAAGTGGCAGCAATAGCGTTCGTTTGTGGTCTTTTGAAGTAAAGAAAGAACTGACCGCGTCCAATGTGCGTGAATGCTTTTTTCAGGCTGTCAGCAACTCCAGTTGGGCCAATGAGGGATATCTGGTAACCACCGCCATTGCATCTGACGGCGGTGTGGAGCAGGAACTCCGCATGCTGTCGGCTTTACACGGCATCGGTGTGATTATACTGGTGCCCGACAACCCTTCGGAAAGTGAAATTTTTTTGCCAGCCATCAGCCGTCCCGAGGCAGATTGGCAGTCCATCAATCGTTTGCTTGTGGAAAATGCCGACTTCAAAGAGTTTGTAGGCCAAGTGAGTGACTATTTTCAAACTGGTCGCCTGAGAGACCGAGACTGGGGTTGGCGTCACGAAGCGTGATGGCAAGTCTATTTCCAGCATTACAAAAATTTTCTGTGAAGGCCGGGATTGCTCCGGCCTTTCGTGCTGCTGGAATCAAAGCATACGCACATGCAAGGAGCGTGGTTGGCACACTAGCACCTCCAAGCGTAAATGGGGTTCAGGTTGACGCTATACAGGGATGACAACAGGAATTTGAACTTGGTTGTCAATGGCCACCTTCACGGGGGTGTAGATATCCACGTCTTGCGCTTCTGTGTGTAGGGAAATGATAAGACTATAGCGAGCAAGGCTATCTGCCTTCTTGAGATGGGTACGTGTCTTCCACCAGCCCCCAACGGGAAAGACCGCTACACGGTTGCAGGCCGCGATTTCAGCTCCAGTACCTTCCCAATAGTCAGAGTGGACAGAACCAGAATTTCGTCCGTTGCGACCAATGCCCCATCGCTCACTAAGAGCGGCATCGCGGGGTGGAGCGGGCACGTCCTCTTCTTCCTCTCTTGCAGCCCTATTTATGCGCTTTTCAAAATCTTGGAGCGACTCATGCGGGCCGCATACCTCAAAGCGCAACCCGTGCGAGGCATAGCGATACTTACTATCCCACCCCCGCTGTCCTGGGCTGGGTTCAATAAAATAGGACAAGGTAATCCGCAGGGTGACTGGAGTTTCCGCCAGATCCTGCAAGGCTTCTTTTGGCCATGGCAAATCGAACATCTGAAGTTGCATGCCCTCAGCGAGTTTGCCTACATTTTCATCAAAATACCTAAAGGGCATAAATTCACGTTCTGCCACTAATACCAGACTGTTATTCAAACAACGCGCGGCTCGTTGCAAAGAAGGGACACCGTGCCCACATATACGCTTTAGCTTTGCAATCTCGGTTTTACTGGCACCAGGTGCGAACTGTTCACGCATGGCAGGTGTCCATTCCGCAGAGTGCACCATAAGCGCACGGATGGTTTCTGGCCACGCTTCAGGATAGGCCAACTGCAACTGGGCAGCAAACCACGCGGCTTCGGCCGTTGCGGCACTAGTGGCGTCAAAGTTGGCGAATAGGCGATGCGGCATCTGGGATGAGGTCGTCAAAACACTGAGCGCATCATGCGTGCAGCAGAATCCGTCAGCAGAGCGCGCTATATTGCCTCCCTCAAAAACCACATCAGGCTTAGGAGGCCGCTGCGGAGCCCACTTGCAGGATGTGCGGCTGAGCGGAGACAATCCACCTTGTGGAGCCACAGCTACAGGATCGTCTGCTTGATTCCCAAGTTGCGTAAAATTTGTAAATGCACCTACGGTAAGGGCATTCCACGATTGTGCGGGATCTTCAACACTCATAGCTAAGTTGGAGTCAGGATAGTTAGCCCAATCTTCGCGATTGCGGACGTTCCCCGCACTCAACAAAACGAGGTATTTTGTGTCATCGCCCACACCGGCCGCAAGACGATCAATGGCTGCAGACCACGATGTTGGTTCACCCTTGTTAGCAAAAGGTGAGGGTGCACTGACAGCCATGCACACCTGCCGCTTGCGTTCAGGGGCGGCGTCTCGAGCCTGCTGCACGGCTTTCACCGTGACAAAACCGTAGAGCTCTTTTGGCAAGTCATTTCGAGGGGGACAAATTTTACACGATTCCAAACAATGCGAAATAGTTATCGAATCAGCACTGGCTAATGCCTCTGCAAGATTTCCGTAGGTTGCAATACCCGCCATGCCAGTTCCATGACCGGCATGATCATGAGCGCCCCAATCAGGGCACACGGCATGCATGTCCTCATCACCCAAGACGGGTACAAGTAAGGGGTGCCCATTATTAACACCAGTATCCAAAATACAGACAGAGACGGGTTCTGCGCCAAAAAAGGAATTTCCCAAAAGCGCAGAGGCCCAATCAGCCTGTTCCCTGGGGGTAAGGTCGAGAAAAAATTCAGCGGGCTCACGTGCAAGACGACATTCGGCTATATCACTGGAAATTTGCAATAGCTTATGGAAGGCTTCTCTGTTGAGTTTAGCCAAAATGATAGTCCGCTCGGGGAATGAAAGGCGAGACGCTTTACTATATTCAATTTGAAGGTATTCAGCCTGATGCTCAAAGCGCCTCACAGCCTCAACGGTTTCGTCATCCTTCAACCATAATTCACACCACTGCGGCACTTCCCGTGGCATTTCGGCTGAATCTTCTGTCCAAAAGTCATCCAAAAGGGCGAGACGAATTCCCTCAATGCCACCGATAAGCTCGCCGTTCTTTGGGTTCCCTTTTATCGTCAGTTCCGTTGCATAAGACTGAATTTTTTTCGTGAAGTTTTCTTTTTTCTCGTTAGGAATGAATATGGTGGCAACCGTAGTCTTGGCATCATTTTCCACAAGCTGCTTCACGTTAAGCAACGTGTAATCGCCGCGGCTACTATCAAGACTCTTCGTCGCAAGATCTTTGCCTGCCGCTCCCTTCACCTGAAGATATATTCCCTTCTTGACTGGCAATGGTAAAACATATTGCTCTACGGCCTGCTCATTAGCGGCCCATGCGGCGTCAAAAAGAGTTTGGATGCGGGCGGCATGATCGCTGGGGGTACGGAACGGGTATTGGGGATCACCCCCTCCATTGCCTTTATAGCGCCTTAACTCAGGTTCGGTGGGGATAAACAGAAGAGGATACTCTTGCATGGGCTACCTTGCATATTTGGCTTTACGTGCAAGAAGGGCAGCAACGAGGTCGTCCTGCTGCACTTCTGTCTTATCCTGCAGGATATTATTTTTCATTGCATCGGCACAGGCTTCGGAAATTTCAGCGTGGCTCAATCCCTCTGCTGCGTTGACGACACTGTCCATACACTCTGGGGCTCGCCAGAAAAGTCCCAGCTTATTCGGCAAAAGCTGTTCTATGGTTGCGCGGTCAGGGCTTGCATAGTACAGCACATCGTCAAAGCGCCTAAAAAGGGCCGCATCAAGGATGGTCGCCTCATTGGTGGCGGCAACGATAATACTTTCAGACGTATCTTGCTCTAAAAGCTGCAAAAATGTGTTCAGCACCCTACGCATTTCACCTACGTCATTGGCGCGCGTACGTTCTCCCCCGATAGCGTCAAATTCGTCAAAAAGATAAACACCCCGGTGTTGAGTCATATGGGAAAATATTTGCCGCAATTTGGCACTGGTTTCACCCATGAACTTCGTCACCAATTTATCCATAAGCACTGTATAAAGAGGCAGATGGAGTTCGCCAGCCAAAATTCGAGCGGTCATGGTTTTACCCGTACCAGGAGGCCCAGCAAGCAAACTTTTACGGCGAGGTAACATGCCATGTGCGTGAAGTTTCGCCCGTTGTTTGTACTCCAGTAGCAACCGCTCTATCTGAGAAAGTACTCTCGATGGAAGGATGGCCTCGGGCAAACGCTCCTCGGGGTGAGAAACGATAACAAGATCGCTTATCTCGGCATCGGCATTGTCTTTGAAGGATAAAACCTTGGCGTGAAGGGGCTGCCCTTTGATAGCGTCCACAAGCTGACGAATTTCAAGCGCAACAGTGCCATGCCCCAGCTTCGTTTCATGTGCTGCAAGCTGGATAGCCGTGGAAATAAACCTATCACGGTCATTTTCCTTGAAGGCGCGTATGAGCGTTGTAACTTGTGTTGCTGTGGCCATTGTTTTTCCCTTAATAAGGACAACACAAAAGTCTAGAAAAGTAAACGCCACCGGGGTCAGCAATGAGCCCTCCCCCGCTCGGTATGTCAGTGAAGAATTAGTATTTCTGATATCTAAGCCCAAAAATGAAACGAAGAAGATACACCTACGAAAGCATTCCCAGATAGCTAAAATTGTTATTCATCTAACCTTAAGAATATATTACTCTTTCAAGAACATCAGAGTAATGCTTCAAATCAACTTGAAAGCCCTGTCCAGCACTAAGCTGGACAGGGCTTTACCATTTTTAGGGGGCAAACATGCACGAATACCAATCAGAAAACATTACCGATTTGGCTAAGGCCCTGCTCAACGTACAGCGAACCGTGCAACCCGTTACAAAAGACGCTGAAAATCCGTTCACCAAAAGCTGGTACGCCAGCCTCAACAGTGTCATGGATGCCTGCCGTGATGCACTTATCGAAAACGGCATCTGGCTGTGCCAGTATCCTGTGCCTGTGGAGCAGCCCAACTCCTTAGGGCTGGTTACCAAGTTGACGCATGCAGAGTCTGGTCAGTGGCAAAGCTCTCTTGCCGTGGTTCCTCTGCCGAAGGCCGACCCGCAAGGGATGGGGTCGGCAATGACATACGCCCGGCGCTATGCTCTAACCGCCATGTTGGGCATGGTAACTGAAGATGACGATGGCGAAGGGGCCAAAAATGGTAAAAAATCGCCTGTACGGCCTAAATTGCCCGTAATTCCCCCTGAATCACAAAAAGCACGCCAACGCGACCCATCCACCACAAACAACATTTCAGCCCCCTCAAATCGACCGCTAGCAAGCCTTGAAAATCTCCCACCGCTAGAAGGCATCACCTATCAGCAGGTTACCGCTCAGGACGGACGGCCTTGCATCATTGCCACTGGCAACACGCAGGCGAAAAAGGAATTGCTTACCGGTTCGGGCTTCCGCTGGAACCCGCAGAGAAAATTGTGGTGGAAGTATGTTGATGCCGCATAATGTAAATCAAAATACCAAGTAAGAGGGCTGCCTGATGGCGGCCCTCTTGCTTTTGTGGAGGCTAACCCATGGAACAGATGAACCGCACGGAAGGATTGCGGGCTCTAATCAGACAGGGCCTACAAGCCGTTGCCCACAAAGATACTCTTGCCCATCTGGGCGACAGTTCCAGCTACATCGGTATGAGCGACATTGGCCAGCACTGGGAATGCCCACGGGCAGCACTGGCAAGAAAGGTGCTCCCCACCACTAACAGCCTGGAGCGTCTGCTTACTCTGCAGCGCGGGCACTGGTTTGAATCTGGGGTTGGACAAGCTCTGGTATCGCTCGGCCTGCATGTTTTGCCCCAGCTTGAGATCAATTGGCATCATCATGGCGTGCCCATCAAGGCTCATCTCGATTTTGTGCTGGTCTGGGGCGCACCGGTCAATGCCATACGCATTCTGAAAGTGAAAAGCACAGACAAGCTGCCAGCTTCGCCGCATGATTCTCATCTTCTGCAATTGCATTGCCAAATCGATCTTCTGACAAAAGCTTGGAACAAACCCGTCTTCAGCCTCCGAGCTGAGGACGGCACGCTTATGCATGACAAAATGACATTTCCACAACTTTGCCATGCCCAACTTGGCCTTCAGCTGCACGCAACGGCTGCCGAGACAAGTATGGAGGCATGGTTGCTCTGCCTTTCCATGAAGGAGGTTAAAGCGTTCGGCCCCTACGGTTTCAATCAGGCCATGCTCGATACGGCCCTTGACCATGCGGCGCAGCTTTGGGGTGAGCTTGCAGCATTCCGCGCCGGGCACATAACTCTGGCACATGTGGATTGCGCTCAAGGCTTTTACCCATTGTGCTCGTACTGCGAACACAACGGCGACTGCCCTAAATTTCCGCAGGGCGTGCAAATGCCACAATGGGAGCCAGCTCTTGAAAAGCTGGCGGCCATTAAGGCGCAGCGTACTGCTTTGGATGCTGAAATTAAAGAAATGGAAACGGTACTCAAGCTGGTTCACCGCCAGGCTGGCACACGGGATTGGGTAGACACGGGAAACTACCGCTTCCGCATGTCGGTGGCAGCGGGGCGCACCACTTTGGACAAGGATGCTCTGCGGGAGGAGTTGATCGAGATTTTTCACTCTGAGCATCGGGGTGACATTGACGTGGATACCTTGCTAGCTCGCTGTGAGCGCACAGGGTCACCGTTTGAGAAATTGAGTATTTCGCCCATAAACTGAACTTCGGGAGATTATCATGGGGTATTATTCTGACGTGGCCCTGTGCCTGACAAAAAACGGCATGGATCAGTTAAAAACAGCTCTTGCTGAGGCAGAAAGGAACAATCCCGACAAGTTTGCAGCAATCAAAATGCTCATAGGTGGCGAACCCATCAAAATAGATGAAGGCTCAGGCTCCGCTGTCTTTCTTTGGGAGGGAGAAAAGTGGTACGCAGAATTTGATGAAGTGGCCTTTGTAGCAAAGCTAACGGACAGCTTGCCCGACCAAGACTTCCTGTTCATCCGTCTTGGCGAAGATTATGACGACATTGAAACTCGCGGTAGCTTCTGTGGCAAGCCGTTTGGGATGTATGTCGCAAGAAAGATTGCGTTTTTGTGATTATTGCGGATAACGTCGGGCGGTATGTAGAACACGAAGGATATGTACTTCCGATTTCACAACGCGGTATGCAATAAAATACGGAAAATCTGCCAGCACAAGCTCACGAGTCCCAGCGACTCTTCCAGCCCTTCCCCGTGAAGAAAGAGAAGCAAGGCTTTGCCCAGCATTCCATACGCATTGGGCTATTTGTTCCCCTGCATTTGAGTCCTTTTCAGCCCAATACCCCGCAATTTCGTGCAAATCCTCAAGCGCTAGAGCGAGCCACCGCACAGGCCTATTTTGCATGGACGCCCCAACGAGCAAAGGCTCCCGTCACCTCTTGGTCAGAAGCAAACTTCCCCTCATCTGCCTGCCGAACACCTTCCTGAATGGCTTCGACCTGCCAGGACTGTTCGGCCACGTATTGCCTTACCGCCTCTGCCACCAGCCAGGAACGAGACCGTGAGGTAGCAGCGGCAAGCTTTTCAAGCTGCGCCTGCGTATCCGCATCCAATCGCGCTGTTACCGTAGACATGGGAATCTCCTTTGTCATTATTGTGTACATTCAAGACAAACGTGTCAATAGAACACACAGGAGTAATAATGCAAACTCCCCTTACTGATGAGCTTGATTCTCTTACCCCCATCGACCTCGATGCCGGTCATATTTTCAGCGGCAAGCCCTCCGGCACCACGGTCAGGGGCTACGCTGTTCCTTCGGCCTACACCCCGGCAATTAACCACGACTATATTTTCCATGAGTCCAGCCGCGATGTTGTGGTCTGGTTTCTCAACCCACAGGAACCACTGTACGTCTTCGGCCCCACTGGTTGCGGCAAAACCAGCTGCATCAAGCAGCTGGCAGCCAGACTTAACTACCCTGTCTTTGAGGTTACCGGACACGGGCGGCTGGAATTTGCCGACCTGGTTGGTCACCTGACAGTCAAAAACAGCAACATGACCTTTGAATATGGCCCGCTTGCGCTTGCCATACGCTGCGGCGCACTTTTGCTGCTGAATGAGATCGACCTAACATCCCCTGAAATTGCGGCAGGCTTGAACAGCGTGCTGGACGGCTCCCCCCTGTGCATAGCGGAAAACGGCGGAGAACTGATACAGATTTTAGTATGCTGAAAGCTGCAAACCTTGATCCTGTGACCTTTAATTTGTTCAACTGCCTCGAAGATTGGCGTGTTGAAAAGAAGCTGTCGGGCATTTTCCCCGGCTGCTGGAGAAACCTGAACTGGCTCATACGACGATTCTTTGTAGAGCAAACACAACCAAGGGCCAGGGACGATTCCCCGGTCCTTGCTGTTTTGGACTATGTGCTGTTGACGGTGAGGGCTTGGGATGTGGACGAGGTGACCCCGGCGCGCCAAAACGCGGCGAGCATCATTGAGCATCACTTCCCCGGATTAAAAGAGGCCATGGATGCCATCCTGGTCAAGGTCTACATCTATTGCCCTGATACAAAGGCAGCAATTGAATACGCGAAACAGATCGCCCTGTGCATCCGGCAGTGGAAACCGCCTCAGCCAACTGCAACCAGCAACTGCTCGAACGCAAACGATAAAAGCGCCGTGCGTCAAACTACAGGGGAAACCAACGATTCTACCTCACAAATCGACCAACAACCTGAATCGGCTTGTGACTCTGCGCCGGTTCAACAGTCGAGGGCTTTGAGTGCCTTACCACTCAAGGCCCTGTTTCATGCTGAGGTCCAGGACCTACCCCAACACATTGGGGAAATTATGGCGATTGAGCTTACCAGTTGCAGCACAGAATCCGCTGGTGACGCGCTGACCATCGCTGTGGCAGGCACCCGACAAGCAGCCCCCTTGTCAGCAGGGCAGAAGATGCAAGCGCTTCAGGCCAGCATTGCCCTGCGCACTCGCCTTCAGGGCTTTCTGCAGGCGCAAACGCAAAGGCGATGCAGTATTGGGCGCAGGGGCACACTGCACGCCAATTCGTTATACCGTCTGCAGGTTGGCAATGCTCGTGTTTTCCAAAAAGAGTCTGTGCAACTGGGCCTCAATACGGCTGTCCATATCCTGCTGGACGTAAGCGGCAGCATGGCTGGCGCACCAATTAACCTTGCCAAGCGAGCCTGCTTTGCCGTGACAACGGCACTGAGCCGTATCCGTGGCGTGAACCCGGCGGTTACGGCCTTCCCTGCTGCCACGGCGACCAATTCCGTATTCCCCATCATGCGACACGGGCAGGCGGTGCCAGACCTGTTTGATATTCGAACTTCTGGCGGGACACCCTTGGCTGGGGCTTTGTGGTGGATTTTGCAAACCATGTTGCCCCTCAAAGAGCAACGCAAGATGATCTTGGTTATCACTGACGGCATGCCGGACAACCCGCTGGCCGCAAACAATGCCATCGGGGTGGCCCAAAAACTCGGCTTTGAAATTTATGGCCTTGGCATTCGGGATGAACACATAACACGCCTGCTGCCGCATACCAGCAAGGTGGTCAACGATCTGCCTGATCTGGTGCCTGCCATGTTTGCCATGTTGCAGGTAGCCTTGCTCAAAAGCGGTGCAGTATGATGGTACCGCTTGATTTCAGCCATCGGTATCGGTCGGGGGCATTTCGTTTCTTTACGCTTAACAAAAAGCGGCGCATCCCGCGCTGCTGAAAACAATGGAGGTCATATGAACCCACTGGCTTGGATACCAGTAGCCATCGCCGTATTGCAGGTTATCAAGGACAACTGGGACGACTAGCTAACAATCGTGCTGGTATGCAGAAGGTGGGAAATACCCGCCTTCTGTCATTTCGTGAACACAAAAGGAGCAGGAATATGAGCAAGACTTGGGTATTTATCGGTGGCATGGTGGCGGGAATTGCAGGGGTATTTGCTGCGGCTTTTGCGGCTGAAGAGTTTGATGCTCGCAAACAGCCCGGCAGGGATGGCACAATTGAAAACAAAAACATACTTGCTCTGCCTGAGGCAGAGTAGCCTTAACGATGGATAAGCTGTGACTAGAAATTCGGGTCCCAAACCGGGACCCGAATACATTTCTCTATCAAGCGAACTTTCTCACAGACAGACCAACAACGGCGGTGAGTTATGCTCATTATCTCCACCGTTGAGCTTATTTTAGCACTAGTTTCAGGCATAGTTCCAGCATCTCCTCCTTAGTTAGAGGGGTGTCCGGTAGAAATGGAGGGTACTCTACAGATGCTCCTAAAGGTATTTAGCTGTCTATAAGGAATTTGCTGCAGGAATGATGAAATACACTAGTGCTCGCAAGATATTTGACATAAAATATCGCCATGTTGGGTAGTTCTTTTGGCCTTTTTAAAATAGGAGGTGTCGGATATGAACAAGGTGACAGCGGCAGTTACCCGTTATATTCAAAATGCATTTTCAGAATTAGATCCAAAGAGTTTTTCGCAAGAACCCGCGTATGTGGCTGCATTGATGGGAAGACTGAGGGGGGTTGCTTGGGAAGATGATGACGGTACCTTGGTAAAATTTAAAACTACTGTTATTGATGACCGAGGGCCAAAATCCGCGGAAAGTCGCTTCGGCGCAGATTTTGCGATAAGCCTCGAAATGACGGGGCGGGATTACAATGTATCTAAGGCGGTGTTTGGCCAAGGTAAGCGCGGAAAAATCGAAAAACTCCGCACCAGCGAAAAACGACGCCTTGATGAGCAGTGTAGCAAAATGTCGAAGCACACAAAGGAGTACTTGATTCTAGAAACGCCGATGATAAGCGGAGCATCTCCCATGGTTCGACTGCGAAGTGACTCTGAAATTACTCCATCGGGACAGCAGATTTCTTTACAAAATTATATCGTTGAGATGTTCATTGCTTGTAAGCACGGTGACAAACGACCGAGCTTCGTGTCTGCTGTCCAAGAAAGCAATTTGAGTCAGTTATCGATCATTGTAGAAGGCCTTGATCCGAATTTGATTCCAGATTCTAAGCCACGCCACAAGCCTCGCTTCTAGTGATCTGTTCATGGGTATATAGAGTAATGCGCCGCTGCGTTGAAAACTACGCAGTTGGCAAAGCATATTGGTGATATTGAAAAGCAAGGAAGAAATTCAAAATCGAAGAGCTAGAAAACGAAAGGCTTTTTCAGGTGCAATGCAATTTTCAGCAATTGATCGAAAAAATGTAGCTACGTCAACAAACGCCTTCTCTTTAAAACAATGCTATCGTGCTACAATGGTTGGCAAAGAACACTTAGCCTTAAGTTCACTTTCACCTAAGTGGGGTCAAAGCATGGGGTCAAAGTGCGGGGGCATAGACAAAATCACTGAAAAATTTTATCAACAATATCAGGTTGTTTTGGACTCGATGGTGTCGCGGTGCCTATTCTCCGCTTCATCATATTTTTAGATTCTTTACAGACAACAACATCCTGTAACAACTCATTTTTTATATATAAAAAAGGGGGGGGGAGAGCCTTTCAAGAACCACAGCAAAAAGTAGTTGCCCCACTGCTTAGTTTTCTGACGATTCACATAATTCGATTGAATTTTATTTTTTTCATTCCAAGAATAACGTCACGATTTTTAACTCGCATTGGCTTATTTTTTCCCAATCTGGACATACCCCAGCCAGAATGATGGAAAATTTTAACTGTGTCTCCTGATATTCACTTTCAAGATCAGAACCATGCACCAGGCAGCAACCAACAAAAAGGGTGGAGCTTTCCCGTTGATAACGCCAGCCCTCGGTGAAACCATAGTCTCGCCTTTTCCCAAGGCAACAAGCTAGCCCATAGGCCTTACGCACAAACCCGACATGAGACAGAAAGCTTGACACAAATTATTTTTTAATGAACGATAAATAAAAAAGGAGGGCACCTTGAACACGTATAACCATTCCCTGAAATACACCGCGACAGCCATTCTTCTGGTGTGTTTTTTTGCATTTCAGGCATTGCCAGCAGGGGCACAGATGCCCGAAGCCGGAAGAGTAGACGCATCCGTGGGGAAAAGCCTCATTGACGATTTTGGAAAGCACCTTCTGGTTATTGATGTGAGGACGCCAGAAGAATTTGGTCAAGGGCATATCCCTGAAGCAGTCAATATTCCCATAGAAGAACTTGCCCAACGGTCTGCGGAGATCCCCCCGAATGTTCCAACACTTCTGGTTTGCCGCACAGGAAGACGAGCCGAAGCTGCATACTTGACGCTGCAAAAATCCGGGCAGCAGCATGCTCAACTTTGGTACCTCGCCGCAACTCCTGTTTACGAAAAAAATGGAACATTTACCTTTAAATAGGTGGGATCATCCCCATCCGCGTGTGTACATTTAACATCTCAATAAAACTGCTTTTCTGGAGAGTATACTGTGCAAAAAATATTTGAAGCCATGTCACGAATGGATTCCGTTGCTGTCACCATGGCAAGAGTTGGCATGATCATTGTTTTATTATGGATTGGCGGGCTAAAGATTGCTCCCTATGAAGCCGATGGCATTGTTCCATTTGTTGCAAACAGCCCGTTCATGAGCTTCCTGATGGATGCTCCTGACGAATATAAAAGTCATATGAATCCCGAAGGCAAGCTGGTTCCGGAAAACAGAGCATGGCACACGCAACATGGAACCTACACAGCCTCCTACATTATCGGCGCAGTAATCGTTACCTTGGGGTTAATGCTGTGCCTTCATCCGCTACTGCCACAGGTGGCCGCCATCGGCAGCGCACTGATTGTGGGCATGTCCTTTGTAACCTTGTCCTTTTTGATTACCACCCCGGAATCATGGGTACCAGCTTT
Organism: Desulfovibrio sp.; assembly: GCF_009712225.1. Taxonomy (NCBI): domain Bacteria; kingdom Pseudomonadati; phylum Thermodesulfobacteriota; class Desulfovibrionia; order Desulfovibrionales; family Desulfovibrionaceae; genus Desulfovibrio; species Desulfovibrio sp. The sequence continues at coordinate 213,825 of NZ_WASP01000010.1, forward strand.
GGGTGATATTGAGCACGGATTTCCATATTTGAGCGGAAGAGGCAGACTTGTTATCAAGGACGTGATCATGATGGGGGCGGCAGCCGTTACAATGGTGGACTCCGCAAAGGCATATCTCAAGAAACAACACGCCTGAAAGAATACGTAACACTATGCCCTGGCTGCTCATCCAGATTCTGCTGAACAACCAGGGCGTAGATACAAGAGAGGGCCATACCCTTTCGAAAAAGAATTTGACCGCGGTTAAACACGCATCCTGCCAGGCAGGGCAACCCAATATTGCAAAGGAACAGAACATGAATACCGAAAACCAACCCTCCCCCCAACCTGCTTCGCAAGAGGTCGATATGAGCAATGTTGTCGGCCTGCACGCCGTGAGAGCGATGTCGGATGCCCCCACCGTACAACAGCGCCTGGAGAACTGGCTTGCAGAAAAAAATATCCAGATTTTCTACGTTGTGGACCATGCGGCCAACGCCAAAGCGTACGATCTTTTCCAGCTTCCTGCATGGGTAACCTTCTTTGGAAATCCTGCCGTCGGCACCCCCCTCATGGTGGAAAACCCCTTGATGTCTTTGAACCTGCCTCTCAAGGTACTGGTGTATGAAGATGCCTCAGGGGCGACATGGTTGGCCTACCATAATCCTGCACAACAGGCTGCGGCACTGGGGATAAAGCCAGATCACCCCAGCCTGAAAAAAATGGAAACCCTGCTGAAAACCCTGGCACAGGCTGTAACGGCATAACCCCGTAAATCATGCAACTATGCCGGAATCAAGAGGTATTACATGGGTAGAGCACCTAGTTACGATAAAGAAGTTTTGCTGAAAAAGCTCACCGACTGCTTTTGGGAATATGGGCATTCTGCCCCTGTGAGTTTTTTGGTTGAGCAGGCTGGTGTTAATGCGGCCAGCCTGTACGCCGCTTTTGGAAGTAAAAAGGGCATGATCCATGCCACCATAAAAGATTACGCCCGTGAAGCATGCACTGAAGTAACCGAGCTTCTGGGAAAAAACAGTCCTGGCCGCGAGCAGATACGATATTTTCTTCAAACCTTGCTGGATACAGGGCTGGCTGATCCCAAGTCCAGGGGATGTTTTCTTGTTAACAGCATACTTGAAGCACATTTCGATGACCCGGAGATCAGGGCAATTCTTAATACGTGCATGGATGACCTGCGGGCAATTTTTCAAAAGCACCTTGCGCTTGCAAAAGATTTGCGCCCCGGCATCACTGCGGCAGAGGCGGCGCTATTCCTTCAGGTTCAGGTATGGGGCATCAAGATGATGGTCAAAATGGGATTACCTGCGGAATCAGGGCAAACCCTTATTGAACAGACTCTTTGCAGGCTATTTGCGGATAAACCCGAAATTCAGGAAAAAGCCGCCCCCAATCGGCAATGTGGGGGCAGACAACATGCTTAAACGTATTTCCCCTGTCCCGGTTAATTACTTTGCCATTGTTCTTGGCTTGTTGGGATTGGGTCTGTCCTGGCGCTATGGTTCCAACGCCGGGCTTCTACCGGCTTGGCCGGGGCATGCCCTGCTTCTGACTGGCGCAATTTTGTGGTTATTTTTGCTCTGCACATATATTTATAAATGGGTATGCCAAAAAAATGCAGCTCTTGAAGAACTGCATCATGTCATCCAATGCTGCTTCATAAGCCTGATCCCCATAACTACGCTGTTGATGGGCATTACCGTCTTGCCATATTCCAGAGTTTTCTCATGGATACTGCTTGCAGCTGGAATAATCGGACAGCTGGGTTTTGCCGCTTATCGTGGAGGAGGACTGTGGCGCGGCACGCATGTGGCTGAGGCAACAACGCCCATCATCTATTTACCAGCTGTTGCCGCCAACTTTGTTTGCGCATCAGCAATGGGTGCCACAGGGCATCTGCTATGGGGAACATTGTTTTTTGGCGCTGGCATGCTTTCCTGGCTGAGCCTCGAGGCCGCAATACTGCACAGATTAAGAACCATGCAAGCGCTTGCAGCGGCTGCGCGCCCGGTGATTGGCATCCAGCTGGCCCCAGCTTTTGTCGGTTGCGCTGCCTACCTATCGATAAACGGAGGGGAAATTGACGCAATTGCCCTGGCGCTGATCGGCTATGGCATTTTGCAGGCCATTTTTTTACTCAGGCTTTTGCCTTGGGCGCTGGAGGGAGGCTTCACACCCTCATTTTGGGCTTTTTCATTTGGCCTGGCTTCAATGGCTGGCTGCGGTCTTCGGATGATAACATTCTACAGCAAAACCGGTGAGAATGATTTGCTAGCCCTCGGCTGGGGCCTTTTTGGCATGGGAACATTCTGCATAGTGGCTCTCATAGCATTTACCCTGTTGTTTTTTATAAAAAAGTTACAAAACCATACGGTTGATGCGTAGTAATACTTCCCTCTAGGATTCACCCGACAAGTACGTGGGAGATACAAGAGAACAGATGTAATCAACTGTAGCAAAAAATATTGATAATAAATACTATTATTATTTACACGGACAACTATTCTAGCTATCATAAGCCAGTTGAGTTGAAAACAACGCGCCATGACAGTTGTAATATTTGTAAGACATCTCAACAAAATAGCTACCGTTAGCGTGGCGCTTTGATCGTGCGACAGCAGCACTTCTTTGCCCGCATGTGAGATGGCTGCAGTTTTACTAACCTATATTAAAAGGGGAACAGCATGAAAAATGATCACAGTAACAAACTTACCAACAACGCCGGAGCCCCTGTTGCCGATAACAATCGTGTAATGACCGCCGGGCCCCAAGGGCCAATGCTTCTTCAGAACGTTTGGTTTCTTGAAAAACTGGCTCATTTTGATCGGGAGGTGATCCCGGAACGTCGCATGCATGCTAAGGGATCCGGCGCTTATGGCACGTTCACTGTCACACATGACATCACGAATTACACAAAGGCTTCTGTCTTTTCTGAAATTGGTAAAAAAACAGACCTGTTCGTTCGATTCTCGACCGTTGCTGGTGAGCGAGGGGCAGCCGATGCAGAGCGGGACATTCGCGGTTTTGCCATCAAATTTTATACAGATCAGGGCAACTGGGACCTTGTTGGCAACAACACCCCTGTGTTTTTTTTGAGAGACCCACTAAAGTTTCCTGACCTCAACCATGTGGTCAAACGCAATCCCCGCACCAACATGCACAGTGCGGCGGATAACTGGGACTTTTGGTCGCTTCTGCCAGAAGCGTTGCATCAGGTTACCGTCGTCATGAGTGATCGCGGCATTCCTGCTTCATATCGGCACATGCACGGTTTCGGCAGCCACACATTCAGCTTTATCAATGCACAGAATGAGCGCTATTGGGTGAAGTTCCATTTTCGCACGCAGCAAGGCATTAAAAACCTCACTGACGCCGAAGCGCAGGAACTAGTTGGTAAGGATCGCGACAGCCACCAAAGGGACCTTTTCGAACATATTGAAAAAGGTGATTTCCCACGTTGGACGCTATTTGTTCAGGTCATGCCAGAAGCTGCAGCAGAAAAACTTCCCTACCATCCTTTTGACCTGACAAAGGTGTGGTACCATAAGGATTGCCCTCTCATTGAGGTTGGCGTTCTGGAGCTCAATCGTAACCCGGAAAACTATTTTGCAGAAGTTGAACAAGCCGCTTTTAACCCCACCAATATTGTACCGGGCATAGGCTTGTCTCCTGACAAAATGTTACAGGGAAGGCTGTTCTCTTATGGGGACGCCCAACGCTACCGGCTGGGCGTTAACCACCACCTCATTCCTGTAAACAAATCGCGCTGCCCCTTCCACAGTTACCACCGTGATGGTCAGATGCGTGTAGACGGCAACTATGGGGGGCTCACCAATTATGAGCCTAACAGCCATGGGATATGGCAGGAACAAGCAGAATTTATCGAACCGCCTTTAAAAATCAGCGGAGATGCTGACCATTGGTCATATCCGTGCGATGATGCGGACTATTTCGAGCAACCAGGAAAATTGTTCAGAATAATGAGTCCTGAGCAGCAAGAGGTATTGTTTGGCAATACCGCCCGCGCCCTTGGAGATGCCCCCGAAGAAATAAAGCTGCGACACATTAGGAATTGCGCAAAAGCTGATCCGGCATATGGAGCGGGAGTGGCACGAGCTTGCGATATTCCGGCAGAAAAAATCTAGTTCCATCCCATTACGGAAATTATTCGACAGAATCGCAATCTTTCTGCAACAGTCCATAACACTTTAGGGTAGTGCCTTGCGCACTACCCTAAAGATATACAGCTATAAGCCGATTATAGGATAATAAAAAATTTATTGAGGCACATTGTTTTCGCTTTGAATGAGGAGAGAGTCATGCATAACGTACCTAGGAGTTACAGTAAGTTCTATCTCACGCTTGTTAGTCTTCTTATTATTAATTGTGTCCTAACTATCTATGCTGTGTTTTCCTCTAATTTTTCGTTAATGCCAACACTTGCTGCGGGATGGACAGTATTCACTGCATTGTGCATATGGTTCGGATTTTCTTGTTTGCGCCCAATGGCACACCAGCTTAGTATACATCGAAACGCAATAGACCGACTGACGACTGGTAATTTGAGCGGCTGCCATAGTTCCAGTGAAAGTTGTTCCGCGATTATGCGGATGCGTACTTACGCCATTAAAGATAGAAATGCTATCTCGACTATCTCCGCTTACAGCTTTGATTTTGAAAAGAACTCTGACCAAGCCAGCACTAAAGCCCAGACAGCTCTACGTGACACTTCCGCCATTAATGATGAAACTCTGCTTCTTTTGGGTGAGATGGAATCTGTGGATTTGTCCGCCAGGGAAGTTGCTAGCCATGTCGCCGGGATTGCTACAGGCGTAAGCCAAATGTGTCAATCAAGCCAATCCATTGCCAGTAATATGGAAAGCGCTCTGGAAGCTGCGGAGCAGGTATCACATACCGCCCGTGAAAACTCTCTTCGCATTGAATCACTTGGAGAACAGGCCGCACAAGGCATTGTTGGCTTACGCAACCTCAACGATTCAATCGCAGGTGTACGGGAACAGGCAGTATCTCTCAGAACGGATATGGAAGCATTAGGCCAGGACAGTCAGTCTATTGGTGCGATTTTGGGTGTTATTGCTGACATCGCAGACCAAACGAATCTCCTCGCGTTAAATGCAGCCATTGAAGCCGCCAGGGCTGGAGAATCAGGCAGGGGATTCGCAGTTGTTGCCGATGAAGTACGCAAGCTTGCAGAAAAGACTATGAATGCAACCAAAGATGTGGAAACGGCAATAAGATCTATCCAAACAATGGCCAGCAGCAATCTTGCTTCAACGGAACATGCCGTGACTGCAATCGAAAAAAGTATGAGTGTGGCCGAAGAGCAGATTCGTGAAACTGACAGCCTTATGGAAGCTATGCACATTGTGAGTCAAGAAGTCGGAAGCATTAATTCTGACGTTAATGCCCTCAAAGACATGATATTTAGTTCTTCAAAAGCCACAGGTGAACATTCACAAGCATCTGTAGACATTTCAAAAATGATGACAACTATAACTGAAACAACGGACAACATGCGCGACAGAGCCCACAAAGGGCATCTCTCAGTTCAAAATATATCTCAAAATGTAAATTCTGTTAATTCTACAATTGCAGAGATGGCGACCAGCACCATTCAGGTCAATTCTTCGGCCAGGGAACTAACCAGTTTGACCAAAGGGATGAACAAATCCATTTGCGAATTTAATCTTGGCGATGAACCTTTTGATGTAGGTGCCATCAAAACTGCGCATTTGGCATGGCGATCACGCTTGGAAGCGGTACTGCAAGGACATATGTTCCTGAAGTCAGCAGAGATGATCGATCACCACCAGTGCGCCTTCGGTAAATGGTATGACGGTGAAGGACAACGCAATTGGGGTAACAACCCAATCTTTCAGGAAATAGGAAAACTCCACGAACAGGTACATGCTTTGGCTATCCGCATAGCAGCCTTGGTCGAACAAGGTAACAAGAGAGAAGCACAAGACATTATGCCTGAATTTGAAGAAGTTCGCCAAAAGTTGTTTGACGAGCTTGATCACCTTTATCTTGCCATGTCGGCGTAAGCGGTTCTCGTCCCGGCTACCTTTTGTGCTGAATTTTCACGTAAGTCACAGCTACTATGGGGGCAAAGTGCGGGGGCATAGACAAAAATCTCGAAAAATTTTATCAATAATATCAGGTTGTTTTGGACTCGATGGTGTCGCGGTGCCTATTCTCCCCTTCGGCACCATCTTGAACTCCAAGAGAGTTCAAAGAAGCCCGCTAAGCTAACAGCTTGGCGGGTTTTCTGCTTTTTAAGGCTCCAACCAAGTTCAGCTACGTCTTTTGACATACCCCAATATTGGCTGGGGGTACGAAGACTAAAAAGCCGGTTGGAAGCCATTTCAATACCCCCAGAGCGCAAAGCATTGCTGGCCGCCTGTTTCTCAACATTTCCCGTCTTCCACCTCTCCGCACCTCACCGATACCCCCACGGGGGGAGCGCAATGCTTTGATATTGAATGCTTTGAGAAGGCATACGCCGCGATAGCCAGAATCAATTTTCTGAAACTGTAATGGACTTATCGAGCACAGTTGGGAATGCAGAAAAGTTACGAATTAAGCTCGATCATGCACAAAAGCGCATCGCTGAACTTGAGTCAAAAATTGCAAAGTGTGCACATAATTTGCACACAAAAAATAGCGATCAAGAGTTACAAGTAATGGTTAATGCCCCAATGTGGGAAAACACATTATCCGCAATCTTTTTTAAATCAGGAAAGGGAAGACCTCCTAAAAGACAATAGTGGCAAGCCGTGACCATAAAAAACAAAAAAATGCTAATTAGTTATGTGCGTTTTTGTCCTTTACACGTAAAGAAAATTTCATGGTTTTAGCTCTGCCCAATTTTTTATTTTGCTCAAAACGTAGAATCTCAAAAAAAGCCAAGGAGATTCTACTTTTGATACCAAAGCCAATCTGCCCCAACAAACGCCATCGATGGGGTTTCTTCGCCTAGATCAAGTTCTTCAACTTATCCCCATCAGCCAAAACATGTGGTATTCTGGAATAAAAAACGGGCAGATTCCCTCAGCCCGTTAAAATCGGGCCACGTAACCTCGCCAATCGAACCTGCTTTGCCGTGGCAACTGCGCGGGGCCATGTCCATGGCGAGAATCCGGCAGTGATGGCCTTCCCTGATACCGCGGGCACGAACTCTGTATTTCCCATCATGCGGCACGGACAAGCGGTGCCAGATTTGTTCGATATTCGGACTCCAGGCGGGACATCGTTGGCTTCGGCTTTATGGTGGGTTGCAACCTATGCTGACCCGCAAAGAGCAGCGAAGGGGTGGCGCTTGCCCGTGCTCTTGCGGAGGAGCCGGAACAGCTGTTTGACGAACAGACTGCCGCGCTGGATTGGCGGGTGCAGAGGGACATCTGCAATGCAGTTGCCACACTGCGAGAAACATTCAACCTCTTCGCCATCATGGTAACGCATGACCCCAACGCAGTGTTTGCACTGGCTCAAAAGGTTGCCATGCTACGGGCTGGCGGCCTGTTCTGGCAGGGTGATGCTCAGGATGCCATTAATGCTGACCTGCTGAGTAATCCGTATGCCGTGCCTATTCAGATAGAATACAGTGGCGAGCGCATGGCGGCCTTGTTTTGAACAGGACGGCCCTACGTAGCAAATACCCACGGGTGGAATATGGAAGACTTTTTTCAGTATGCCTTTTTGCAGCGCACACTGTTTATGGCCCTGTTTGGCGGTTCGGTCTGCGGGGCCATGGGTGTAGTTGTGGTGCTGTGGCGCATGAGCCTGGTGGGCATGTGCGTTTCGCACGCCGCCTTTGCAGGTGCGCTGCTTGCCTTATAGTTTGGTGTCCACCATTAGCCTGGGGGCTTGCGGCCAGCCTAGGGGCTGCTTCTGCTGTGGGGCCGCTTGCCGAGAAGCCAGGCTTCAGCCTTGATACTGCCATGGGTGTTGTTTTTTCGGTGGTGATGAGTCTGGCCATGCTGCGGACAGAAGGACTCAGCCTCATACGGGGCAGCCTGCTCACGGTCACACGCTTTGACTTGCAACTTGTGGCCGTAACGGCCTTGCTTCTGTTTGGCTTTGACTTTCTGTTCTTTAAGGAAATAGAGGCAATCATGGGGCAAAGCCATGCGGCGGTGGCTGCGGGGATTCCCGTTAAGGACATATACTATGCCTGCCTTGTCTTGATGGGGCTGGTGGTGGCTTTTGCCCTTAAGGCCATCGACGGATTATTGATCTATGCGCTCATTGTTACACCCGCAGCCACGGCATTGCAGAACACCTATCGCCTGAGCCGCATGTTTCTGCTGGCTGCCCTGTTCGGCCGCCGGCTTCAGTAGCGGGCCTGTGGCTTTCATTCTACTGGGCTGTACCGCCGGGGGCGGTTATTGTGCTGGGTTCTTCCACCATACTGGTTGCCGCCATGATCCTTTCGCCAAAGAAAATTCACCGAATTAAACAGGACTCCCCTGTGGAGCAGAGCAATCAGATTAATCATTAAATCCCCTTAAGTACAAAAAACATGGGAATACGCACCACACAGGGAATGGCCTTGCCTTCTCGCTGGGCAGGCTTGAACGATGACGACTGCACACAAGCCAGTGCCGCATAGGCGAAATCTTCGTGATCAGCCTGCAACACGCGGACGCGGAGTAATTTGCCTTGCATATCGAGATACGCCTCCACAACCGCCTTTCCTTCAAGGTTACGGCGTTGGGCTGAGCGGGGATAACGCAGGGGGGCCTGATGCAAAAACCGGGGGCCTCCGGTGCTGTTCCAGGGCACAAGCTGTGGCTGGGTATCTCCACTGCCAGCCGCTCCTTCTCGTGCAGCATTTACTGTGTCTGCTCCACCGTTTGCAGCCCCCTGATCATCGCTCGTTCCAGAAGCAGAAGGCCTACCTGCTGCCATTGTGGAATTTGCAGGCGGCGCGGTACCAGATTGCTGTACGTGTGGCCTCAGCACAGCGGCATTCTGCTTGTCACCAGGCTCTTTTTCTACAGGTCTTGGTTTGGCGGCCTGCTTTTTTATGGGAACAGCCTGTTCGCGTTGCGGCGCATCTCTGGTTGGGGGATCGGGCTTTGCATTTTCCACTAAGGTTGATTTCACCTGAGCAGCAACCGTTTTTTCCAGCATGGCAGAGTCTTGTGCAATGTCGCCTCCAGAAAAAGCGCCCCCCAGACTGGCCAGACTGACCATCACCGCTCCCCCAGCCTGAACCGGTAAATACTCCGGCAAATACCTGGCGGCCGCGATCACTCCAAAGACAAGAAGACCGTGCAGCACGGCAGAAAGTCCAACCCAACGGACTGGATGCCGATGGCCGCGGCGTGGCGGCGGGTCAAGGGGCAACAATGGCGCCTCCAGCTTTCCCCGCCTGAAACAGACGCAGATATTCATCGTGCAACTGCACAGCACTGGGGGTGCACTGGGCATCGGGATACAGGGCCTCAATCATGGCCGCCAAGCCTACTACCCAGCGAGGCCCGCCCAGTATATCAGACGCCAGAGCGTACACCCGCCCGGTGTGCACTGCCGCCATGCCCTGCCAGTCTGTCTGGCCCATGAGCCGGTTTCTGGCCTGTGCCAGCTGTTCCTGGCCCTTATCAGTATCAAGCGTGCAGAGCGAAACGCTTTGTATGATCACAGCTGGGTTCTGCTCTGCAACCCATTCCATATTGATGATTGAAGAAGCCGCATGCAGCACCTTGGCGGGATTGTTTCCCCCGGCCCCTACGGTGAGATCAAACAGTGCAGACCCCGGCCCGGCCACACGCTCGGCAACAAAGTGCCGGCCCAATACGGTGGGCGGTTTGTCGTTGACAGGAATGCAACCCTTGAGGTTTCTCTCTGCCTGACGCACCCACCGCAGAAAAACTTCGCCCTTGTTATGCGCATGGCCGCCCAAAAGATCTGCCAACACATGCACGCATTGCTCCAGATTTTCCGGCAGGTGCATGTCCAAGCGCACAACCCGGATACCAAAAGGTTTGAGCCGCTGCTCCAGTTCCATACCGGGGTACTCGCGCCAGGCAATGACCACATCGGGCGAAAGGGCCGCGATGCTTTCAAAATTGGGCGAAAACCCGCTCCCCACGCTGGGCAGGGCCGCAACCTCGGGCATCAGGGCACGGCGGTCAACCGCATGGTGTGACACTCCCACAACCTGTGGCATGCCACCCAGCAGGCGTACCACTTCCAACACGTCCTGCGGCAAGACAACTATTCGGTGTTCCGCCAGAATCGGCCTTGCGCCAAGCGCCAAGACCAGCAGAAAGCAAAACAGCGCAGAAAGCAGCTTCACGCCGTCATCTCCCGCACAAGCCCCACCAGGGTGGACGCCCGCAGATTTTGTACCGGCAGATACTCGGCCCGCAGGGCCTTTGCCAGCTGACGCGCCTGCCCAAATTGCAGCAAACCGGCCTGCTCCACATCAATCACAAACGAATGCACGCGCGCATCCTGCGCAATACGGCCAGCTTCAGCCAACGCGGCATCCAGAGCGGAACCTTCCTCCAAACGGGGCGTCAAGTTGGCCCTGCCGTCTGAAACCACAATCAGAATGGGGCGAGTATCGGGCTTTTTGCGCAGGGCAGTGCCAATAACGCGAAACGATTCTTTCAGGCCATCTGCCAAAGGTGTGCGCCCGCCTGTGGGCAGTATTTCCAGTTCGCGTGATGCGCGCTCCACACTGCCGGTGGGCGGCAGCAAAACCTTGCCCTGCTGCCCACGAAAAGCCACCAGCGAGACCTGGTCGCGCTTTTGATACGCGTGCAGCAGCAAAGACAGAATTGCGCTTTTGACCTCGCACATGCGTCCGGCAGCCCCCATGGAACCAGAGGCATCCACAGCAAATACCACAAGATTGCCAATCTTTCGTTCGCGGCGTTTATAGCGCCAGTCCTGCCTCTGCACCTGAAGCGGATAGCCCGCGCCTCCTCTCATGCTTGCAGCCATGCGCAAGACCGCAGCCATAATTGTGGGTTCCAGCGCGATATCAGGAGAGGCATTGCCCTGCAGGGGGCGGTGTGAATAGCCCACGCACCGGCCGCATTTTTGTGCCGTACGCGAGCGGCTGTGCCGCCCACTGCCGCTGCGCTGGCGTTTGTCGGCAGCGGTTTGCAGCGGCTTGACCCGATACGGATCGCCAGCCGAAAAAACTTCTTCCCTGTCCATGCCGGAAGAATCGGCTGTCGCCTCCGCATTGTCCTGATCCTGCGGGGCAACTTCCATCTGGCTGGCATCCAGAGGCTCCTGCGACGCAAAAGGTGTCTGCCCCGGCGCTGAGGGTTGGGGCGTCTGCTCTTCATGTTCGTGCTGCGACTGAGCGGCCCCGGCAGTATTTTGCTCTGGCAGCTGCGGTGCCTGCATGCGTCGCCGATGTACAAGAGCCAAGGCCGCCGCCTCCTGCACATGCTCATCACGCACAGCCGGGCAGCCATCAAGAGCAGCAAGGGCGCGGGCGGCATGCAACAGCGCAAGTTCACCGCGATGGCCAGCGCACAGAGCCTCTGCGCACAGCGTAGCCATGTCTTTCAGCAAGGTTTCGGAAACGCGCACCTCTGGCAACAATGCCTTGGCTTTCATAAGCATGTCGGCCACGGCCTGCTGCCGCTCCTGCCATGTAGCCAAAAAGGTTGCGATATCCCCATCAAAAGCCATGCGCCGCCGCAAAACCTCCATACGGGTTGCAACGTCCTGTGGGGCCAGCACGTCGACGCAAAGGCCAAAACGGTCTAGTAGCTGTGGTCGTAGCGGCCCTTCTTCGGGGTTCATGCTGCCAATAAGTGCAAAGCTTGATGCGTGTACAAAGGCGCAGCCGTCACGCTCAACCCTGTTCACCCCGCTGGCGCACACGTCCAGCAACAGGTCAACCATGTGGTCGGGCAGCAGATTGACCTCGTCCACATACAGCATGCCCCTGTGGGCAAGTGCCAGTAGCCCCGGCTGCATGCGTCTTTTGCCCCTGCCTATGGCTGATTCCATGTCCATGCTGCCAACCAGCCGGTCTTCTGTGGATGAAAGCGGCAGCGTCACAAGAGGAGTTTGCACCTGCGCCACGGGCAAGGGGCCATTCTTTGCGGCGGCGGCGCAACTCGGGCACAGCGGCCCTGTGGGAGAACAATGCCATGCACACCCGCGCACCACGGAAACATACGGCAACAACCCCACCAATGCGCGCACTGCTGTAGATTTGGCTGTACCCTTTTGCCCGCGCAAAAGCACACCGCCGATTTCGGGGCACAGCGCATTGGCAAGCAGGGCCCGCGTCATAAGCGGTTGCCCGGTCAGTGCCGCAAAAGGAAATACAGGCCGGGTCGGCCCGTTTACTTTCATGCAGACTGCCCGCCCACAGATTCAAAAGGATTACGCCGCATGCGGTGCGGCAAGGCCAGACTTGCAGCTTTATCCACATCCTCGCAGGCAACATCGGCGCGCCCGTTCAGGGCGGCCAAGGTGCTGGCTGTTTTGAGCATCACAATATCCGCGCGGTGACCGTCTACCTGAGCGGCGATGGCGTGCTCCACAACCCTGTGCATGCAGACATCGTCTGCCTGTACCATGGGCAGCAGGCGGCGTGCCTGCATGATCCTGTCTGCCAGCTTGCGATCCTGCTCCTGCCATGTTGCGCAAAATTCTGCCGGATCACGTTCAAAATCCATGCGGCGCTTCATGACCGTCATGCGCTGCTCTGGCTCGGCCATGCCGCGCACGTGCACGCAAAGACCGAACCTGTCCAGCAGCTGGGGGCGCAGCTCGCCTTCCTCCGGGTTCATGGTTCCCACCAGGGTAAACCTGGCAGGATGCGACCACGAAAGCCCCTCACGTTCAACAGTGTTGACGCCCATGGCCGCAGCGTCCAGCAGCACATCAACAATGTGGTCTTCCAGCAGGTTGACCTCGTCCACATAAAGTATGCCCCGGTTGGCCGACGCCAGAAGGCCGTGTTCAAAACGGCGACGACCAGAGGCAAGGGCAACCTCCATATCAAGCGAACCAACAACCCGGTCTTCGCTTGCGCACACGGGCAGTTCCGTAACGCGCACACGGCGTTTTTCCTTTGTCAGCTCGCCCTTGTCGATAAGCTCGTCGCGGCACAGAGGGCAAAGGGTGTCGGCGGCCTCAGGGTTGCAGTTGCACGGACAGCCTTTTACCACGTTCATTTCTGGCAAAATGGCCGCCAGTGCCCGTACAGCGGTGGATTTTGCCGTGCCTTTTTCACCCCGCACAAGCACCCCGCCGATGCCCGGATTGACCACATTGAGCAGCAGGGCTTCCTTCAAGGTTTCCTGCCCTGCAATTGCTGAAAATGGATAGAAATACTGCTGTGACCTGCTCATTGTTTGCCCTCATTGCCCGCCAAACCGGAATTCGGGGTGACAAAAATATCAATGCTGCCGCCCTGAAAACTGCCGCCGTGCGCCTCGGTGCGTTCCTCAAGCCAGCCTTCCATATCCAGATACTGTTGGCGCAAGGCTTTCAAAACATCCTTGTCGGCCTGCCACACCCCTCTGGCTTGTGCCTCAAGCAGTCTGCGGGACATTTCCTCCAGCGCCCAAGGGTTGTTTTCTTCAAAAAAGGCACGGTTTTCTTTATCCAGCACAAAGGTACGGACAATGTCGTCAAAGATGCCGTCATCCACCAGACCAGTGGTGGCATCCCAGCCGTACAGGCGCACGGCCCGTTTGGACATATCGCCAGCGCCTTTGTAGCCGTGACGCTTCATTCCCTCGATCCAGAGGGGATTAAGCAGCTTGCCGCGTGCCACCCGCCGTATTTCGTCTGCCATGTCGCGCACCTGCACATGCTGCGGATCGCGCGTGTCACCATAATATACGCGCACGTCGTGGCCGCTCAGATGCTTGGCAGCGGCTGTCATACCGCCGTGGATACCGTAAATGGCACAGCAGTTGAGCATGTCGTGCTCATCACTCACAACCTTGTTGTAGGTGATGTCCACGTTGGAAAGGCTTGCCGTGAGCGCAGAGACTTCTTCCTGCCCCCACACGCCCTCACCGTAGGCATAGCTGTTCCAGCGAACAAAAACGTCAGAAAGGTCAGCCTCTGTACGCCAGGCCGATGCGTGCACGGCAAGGTCTACGCCGCCCTGATACACGCCGGGCTGTGACGAAAATATCCGCAGTGTCGCCCTGCGCCACGCACTTTGCCCTTCTTCCTGCTGCCAGAGCTTAAGCCGCTGGCAACTGTGCATGCGCACGTAGTTGTCTGATTCCTGCTCGTCCAGCTCGGCCACCGCCAGCACAGCAGCATCAAGATAGCGCACGGCTTCGGGAAACGAATCGCGCAGCAGGCCAGAAACTCGAACCGTTATGTCCACACGCGGTCTACCAAGCTCTTCCAGCGGAATAACCTCGTGGCCGGTTACAACGCCTCCCTGCCAAACTGGCCGCACCCCAAGCAGGGCAAGCAACTGCCCCAGGCCTTCGCCGTCGCTCCACATGAGATCGTTGCACATCCAGAACATGGCCACATTTTCGGGATACCGGCCTTCTTCGGTAAGGTGCTTGTCGAGTATGCCCCGTGCAAGGTTGCAGCCCACGCGCCAGGCCGCTTCGGTAGGCAGGCGGCGCGGATCAAGCGTGTACGAGTTGCGTCCGGTGGGCAGAATATCGTCGCGCCCACGGGCAAGCAGCCCTGAAGGCCCTGGGGTAATGTAACTACCAGTAAGAGCGTGCAAAAATGCCGCGCGTTCCTGTGAGGCATCCAGTCGCTCGGCCAGATTGCACACCCGCGCCAGCAGCGCATACAGATCGGGCAGACGGTTGGCGGGCAAACCGGGCAAAAGCGCTGCCAGATGTTCGTCATCAGGGTTGCCGCCATCAGTTGCCATGAGCAGCAGGGCCTCCGCAACGCTTGCCCCAAGGGCGTCAATGCGCTGCAAAATTTGACCATTGTTGGCGTTGGCCTGTTCTTCTGCTTGAGGGGTATTTTCCAGCAGTGCATCCAGATCAAGCTTTTTTGCTGCGCAGATCAGACGGCGCAGGTCTGCAGCTGCGCCAGTATCGTGCCTCAAAAGCGCATAGATAAAATCCGCCCGGCTCTTGCCCTGCGGCAACTGACCAAGCACATGCAGGCCATCGTCCACGCGGGTATTGCGCAGCAGGTTGAGCACCTCGTGCAGTTTGGCCGCAAGGGTTGAAAACGGTGCATCTGGATTTTTTTGCAGCAGGTCATTTTCCACATCCGCCAGACCTGCGCTTGCCATGGCCTCGCGTATCAAATGCTCAAGCTGGTGGGCACGCGCGGGGTCGCGCCTGCGCGCCTCGCCCCACTGACCAAGGTGATTGTCCAGCGCCTCCAGCTTGTCATGCAGCCCGCCAGAAACCTGAGGGGGGCGCATGTGGTTGACCAAGGCCGCATAACTGCGGCGCTTGGCCATGACGGCCTCTGCCGGGTTGTCGGCATTATATATGTAGAGGTGTGGCACCTCATGCAGGGCCACGTCGGGCAGGCAGGCGGCAGAGAGTCCACAGGCCTTGCCGGGCAAAAATTCCAGCGTGCCGTGCGTGCCAACATGCACGATGGCGTCGGCCCCAAAACCATCCTGTAGCCAGCGGTACGTTGCAATATACTGGTGCGGCGGAGGGATATCGGGATCATGCAAAATACGGCAAACCTGCCCGTCGCAACGCGAACCAGCGCACCCGCGTTTGGGCTGCACGCACACCACTGCATTGCCAAGCGAAATACCCGTCACAAGCAGATGACCGTCGAGGGTCATGGCTGGGGGAAGCCCGTCCTTGCCCTGACCCGGCCTGCCCCATGCGGCGTCAATGCGCTCGTGCGCTTCTGCTGGCCAGGCGGCAGCCCATCGCTCGTACTGAGCCAGCGGAATCCGCGCCAGCACGCCGCCCTTGGCGGAAATTTCCTGCACGGATGTCCAGCGAAATTCGCTCACGGCCTTGCGGTCAAGAATCATGCGCATGAGGGCGTTGCTGTTTTCAGGAACCTGCACATCGTACCCGGCCTCGCGCATATCGCGCAGCAGGGCGCACAGCGATGCCGGGGTATCCAGCCCCGCAGCCCCACCAACTGTGGCCTCGGCAGAGGAACAGGGATCGTTGTGCAAGATGAACGCAACGCGGCGCTGCGCCACAGGTTTGGCTTGCAAGGCAAGCCACCGGTCAACCCGTGCGGCGAGCCTTTGCACGCGCTCGGCCACTGGCGCGCGGTAGGCCACGGAATCCAGGCTTTTTTCCGGCGCAGTACCACCAAGAAAAAACGGCTCCACAACGCCTTCAAATTCCGGCAAGGCCACAGCCCACGCTACTTCTGATCCCAGGCCCTGTGGGTCTGCCTGCCAGGCCTCCACCGTTTTTGCAGATGTAAAAACTGGCTGAAAAACAGGCACGTCCATTGTTCTGAACAGGCGCACATTGTCTCTGGCCGGGGAATCGTCGCCCACAAAAGCGGCGGGGTCGTCTTCCATACATTTTTCACGAGAAAAATAGGGCAACAGCTTTATGAGTGCCTGAACCCTGCACTGCTGGCTTGCGTCCAAAAAAACTTCCCGCGCCCAGCGTACCCCGCCCTTGTTACCCAGTGCGGCATCATGAAGCGAATTGCTAAATGCGGGCAACACTCGCAGCCCTCTTGCTTCGAGAGCTTGAACCAGAGCTGTTTCGGCCTGCGTCATGGAGTTTACCCAGTAGTGCCTGCCAAACAGCAACCCGACACTGTGCCCGCGCAAGCCCTTGCGCTGTGCGAAATCGTTGTACCACGCGCTGTAGGTATTCACGTTTTCAAAAAATGGCTCCGGCGCTTCGGGATGCCACAGGCCCTCCCACGGCATAAGCAGAGGATCTGCCACAGATTCCACAGGCTGACCGTACGCCAGCATAAGCATGAACTGCATGAGCCGGGCAGCATTTTCCGCCCCGCCGTATGAAAGATACCGATAGGCCCGTTCCGCTGTCTGCGGCACTACGGAAGAAAGCGCCCAAGCCCCCGGATCTGACGCCACACAAACGACAGGTACATTCGCACCCGCCAGTTTAAGTCTGTCGTCCAGCAGGTTCCATGCTGCGTCTGCCCCCCGAAAAACAAAAACAGCCCTGGCCGCGTCAATGGCATCCAGACATGCTTCGGGCTGCTCTTCTACATCACGCGAGCACAAAATTCGCACGCATACATCGCCGGGCAGACAGGCAGCAGCCTCTTGCAAGGCGGCCATGTGACTGGACCAGACAATAAATGTCAGTACTGTTTGCTGTTTCATAAGGATGCCCCTCAAAAGCCCGGTCCGGCATCAGCCTGCACGCCTGGCAATCACAATGAACAAGTTCTGGCAGTCAGCTGCCCAAGTACAGCAGACTGCCAGAATCCTTAGTTTAGAATCCGGCCTTTACACCCACAAAGACCAGGTTGGTGGGCACGCGAGAGGTGGTGGTGTAGCGCACCTCCTCCTTGGTGGTAGCCGCCTGAAGTTCTGCGTAGGGTTCAACCCAGTAATCCTTGAAGGTAAAGCGTTTGGATATGCGAACCTCAGTCAGCCAGAAATTACCTTCCTGAAAGGCCTCGGTATTATCCTGATCTGTCCAGATGGGGCCGGTCCAGGTTTCGCCCACGCGCAGGGTAAACCAGTCGGGGTGATCAAAGGTAAAGCCCAGAGTGGCCTTTGACGTTGGCGTAAAGGGAATCTGGTTGCCCTGATACTTGCCCGAGGTCATCTGTGGATTAAGGATGGTGCCGTTGGCAAAGAGAGTCAGATAATCCATTGCCTTCCAGCTGGCTTCGCCCTCAAGACCGGCAATCTGCACGCTGTCCAGATTCTGCTTTTGCGAAACGTAATACCCTTGGGCGTTTTTTGTCGAACTTTGCACCGAAGCAATATAGTTGTCGGCCCAGGTGACATAGCCAGTAATGCCGAATGTAAGGTCTTTGACAGGCGTAAAATCAAACCCGGCATCAATGGTACGCGAGGTTTCCGGCTTGAGATCCGGGCTGCCCCGATACAGGGTGGAGCCATAAATATATTCACCAAAACGCTCATCCAGGCTGGCAGAACGAAATGCCTCGCCATAATTTGCCCTGAATACAAGCATACCATCCCATGGATTCACACGCACGCCCAGCTTGGGCGAAAGGCGGCTGTCGGTTTCCATGCCGTATTCTTTACGCCCGGGACGACTTTTGTTGGACGAATCCTTGTCGTAACCGTTGGTGCCGATAACGTCGTAGCGTAGACCGGGAATGATCAGCAGCTTGTTGTCAAAAAAGCTGATCTCGTCTTGCAGGTATCCGGCCATGGTGTACTGCTTGCCGCCGGTTTCGCGCACGCGGTTTTTGCCCGTGGACGAAGGGGAATAATCGTAATGCTTGTCCGACTGGCCGTAAGACGCATTTATACCAGCCGTTACCAGTTGGTTATCGCCAAGGGCATAGGTGTTTTGCTGATCAAGAGTGTACTGCTCCTGCTTTGTGGGGTTGACATAATCGACCCTGTAACCCTTTGCCATTGTACCGCCGATGTTATCGAAATCGGTATTGAGCAGGTCGGCTCTAAAAGCCAGCGAACTGTCTACTGCGCCAAAATCTTTGTGCAGGCGTGTGCCAAAACCTGTTTTGTGGTACTCGTACAGGCGGTAATCACTGTCAAAATTATACTGCCCCGTTCGCAGGTTAGAGGCCACGTCGGCTGTGAACGTGACATCGGCTGTTTTATCAAACTTGTAGCCTACGCGAGCAGCGCCGGTGGCGTTGCGTATACCGGTGCCATCGTCGTTATAGCCCGCCTTCTGGTTGCTGGAAGCTTTTGAACTGTGCTCGGGAATACCGTTGAAGCCGTACGATGTAAGGTAGCTGCCAGAAAGTGAATAGCTGAATTTCCCTGCTGTTCCGGCGTGGAACAGGCTGGAATCCCAGGTATTGTAGCTGCCATATTTTGTATCGACTGTAGTTGTAAAGCCATCCTTGGGGGGTGTGCGCGTAATGATGTTGATAACGCCGCCCATGGCGTTTGATCCGTACAGGGCGGATGAAGGGCCGCGCACAACTTCAACACGTTCAACAGCATCAAGGTTGATGCTGTTCCATTCGAAAATATTAGAGCCGGGGGGCATGGCCGGCATGCCGTCTATCAGCACCTGCACGCGCCCCTGTGAATCGCCGCCCATACCGCGAATGATGACCTTGTTGTAGGTACTGCTGCCAAACATGCTGCGGTCGGCATCAACCGTCACGCCGGGCATGGTGCGCAGTACGTCCAGCACGTTTTGCGCTGGCATCTGGTCAATCTCTTTACGGGTAACTACAGAAACAGCAGCGGGAACATCCCCGAGGCTGTGCTTTGTTCTGGTTGCAGTAACAACAACTGGGGCCATATCGGCCTCTGCCGCGCTGTCGGAATCAGCAAAGGCAGAGCATGGCAAAAGGCTACAGCAAGCAAGGCAGGCAAGGTGCAATGACCGGCTAAACTTCACAGAACCACTCCACTAGGCTTGAAGGGATGAAGGAAACCACAACGGACTTTTTGAACATGTGCTGTGGTATGTTTGCATAACAACACCGTATGTATGACTTATGCGCTCAGCAGTAAGCACTTCATACGGCTTGCCGTGTGCGACAATACAACCACCCTGCTCTGACCTGCGCAGCAATGCCACCTTATGCGCGTATCTAGCAGCTAAATTTATGTCGTGCAGCGACAGTAATACACCCATGTTATTCTCTGCCGCGTCGCGCACCAGTTGCAGCACTTCAAGCTGGTGTCGCAAATCAAGATTACTTACAGGCTCGTCCAGCACTATCCAGTCTGTTTCCTGTACAAAAGCCCGGGCCAGCGCCACTTTTTGCCGCTGCCCGCCAGAAAGGTTCGCCACCGGCTTTTGCGCCAGAGCTTCAAGCCCCATGCGCTCCAGCACACAGGCCGTGCGGGCAACGTCATTCTTGCCAGGGCCCCAGCGCATATGTGGCTTGCGGCCTAGCAACACGGCTTCAAAAACTGTCATGGGAAAGCGCGGCATCGCTTCCTGTGGCACATAGGCAATACGCAGGGCGCGCTCGCGTATTGGCATGCCCGCCAAGCGCCTGCCCTCCAACACAATTTCGCCAGATGTAGGGCGCAGCAAACCAAGCAAAATCCGCAATAACGTGGTTTTTCCCACGCCGTTTGGCCCAAGCAGGGCGCACACTTCACCGCGATGTAGTTTTAGATCAACCCCGCTCAGCACCGCAGCTTCTGCCGCATATGCAAACGACACGGCATTTGCTTCCAGACAGGCAGACATTAAAAAATGCCATCCTTTCCACGCCCCTTGCGCAGCAAAAGCCAAAAAAAGAATGGCACACCAAGAAATGCCGTAACAATGCCAACGGGTAATACCTGCGGATGCAAAAGCAGCCGGGCAAGAGCGTCTGCAAGAGTAACCAGCCCAGCGCCAAACAGGGCAGCCCCCGGCAACAGCAGACGGTGATCGCTGCCAAGGCAAAACCGCACCACATGAGGGGCCACCAGCCCCACAAAACCGATCACGCCCGTAAAGCAGATAGCTCCTGCGGTCATGGCCGAAGCGGCCACTATACCAATGGTGCGCAAGCTGCGCACAGACACTCCCAGAGCCGCCGCGCTTTCCTCGCCGCAGGCCAGCGCGTTAAAATCCCAGGCCAGACGCAGCGCAAAAGGCGCGGGCAGCAAAATCATACAGGCGGCCACCGTTATTTCCGCCCATCCGGCCCGGCCTAGGTTGCCAAAACTCCAAAAAACGATGGCCGAAACCTGCTGCTCTGTGCCTAAAAACTGCACAAAAGATGTTGCCGCAGAAAACAGAAACATCACGGCCACACCAGCAAGAATGAGAGTTTCAGGGCGGCTGTCCCGCAGGGTCGCCACCCCCAGAATAACCATGGCGGTAAGCGCTGCAAAAACAAAGGCGCAGCCAGCCATGTGCCAAAGCCCAAACGAACCTCCGGCCAGAATGACCAGAGATGCGCCAAAGGCAGCACCAGATGAAATACCCAACGTAAATGGTGACGCCAGCGGATTACGCAAAACGGCCTGAGTGAGCAGCCCCCCCATGGCAAGGCCAGCGCCCACCAGCATGCCCATTATCACGCGCGGCAAACGCAGATTCAAAAAAATTTTGTTCTGCATCTCAGAGCCATGACTCAAAGGCCACTGCCATCCATGCGGGCCAAGCCCCACGGCCAACACAAACACGCAACCAACAAAACCCAACAACAAGAACAAAATCATACAACTGCGCACACGGTGCGCTAAAAACATTGCTGAGCATGGCAAGCAGGACTGCATGGAACTTCCGTCAATGGGTGAAAATTACTTTTTAACAAATCGTGCTACGACTTAGTAGTACAAAATTTAAATTAGTGCCACAGTTTTATGCCGTAATTTTTTCCTTATTTTATATATACAGCTAGTTATACTAAAAAGAACGGTTAAATTATAATTCTGAATCACACATTTGGCTGATATAAATAGGTCTCATGGCTCGCATTATTTTAAATCAACAAAAAACGCCTGCCCAACGCATGTTGGACAGGCGGAAAAAGGCCTTAAGTATGTTTATTAACTTTTCTTCAGCGAAATTATTTTTATAAATTGCCGATTAATAATACTTTTGCATCTTATTTATATCTTGTTGTAATTATATTCCGCCGCATAATACAATTCATAGTTACATTTAAATACATCCATCATACCTCATAAATCAATGTATTACTTCTAGATATTTTTTCAACATCAACACCTAGGACGAACGTTACCCCTGCAGATGTGCATGGTTACCAGCATTTCTGCAGGCCGGTCTGCAATGGCAGCGTTCACAACGTCCACGTATTTTTCCGCCAGTGACGCAGAATCAATATCTTTTTTTCAGCCCGTCACGCTATTCGGCAGAGCACAGCCCCCCCAAAAAAATGGTGTCATCCAGCTGAAGATAGCGTTAGCCAGCATAATGAAAGCCTTCAGGGGATTCTATGTATGTATTTGCAATGTGTTCCGGCAACGCGTTTTCGGAACGATAGAAACCGGGCAGCGTAAACTACTCTTTGCAGATAGCCAGAACAAAGTGGAGCATGGCGGGCGATGGAATAGTCATTTTAGCAGTATTGTCGCCAGCGCAGGACTTGAGAAAGGCAAAATCACGCAGTATGGGGTGGTTGGAAAAGCCCACGAGGGCAGCCAACTCAACACTTTCGTCCTTGGCATGCACGCCATAAAAGACAAATCCCTCGCAGGTGGTTGTTTTTTTTGAATACCATCAAGCCCGGCAAAAAAGTCCAGATGCCACAAGCTGCAGAGGAATTCCCCATCGGTAACAGCCTCCAGCCCGCACTGCTTCTGATTTTCAACCAGAAGCCTGATGGCTTTGTCTTCCACACTGCGCAGATCATCAAGTGTAATTTCTTCGTCTTGCAGCTGCTTTCTGGCCTTTTTTATGGTTTCTGAACGCAGGAAACTGTCCACATGGTCAGCACGAAAAGGTGGTTTGTTCCCAAAGTCTGCGTTGGTTTTATCAGTCTTCATTTGATTGTACCTTCCATGCTGTTACTCCACTGAGGCGCGGACGATTGCGGCAGCCACAACCATATTTTTCAACGACGGGTATGCTTCATCCCATTGCCTTGTTTTCAGGCCACAATCCGGGTTAACCCACAGTCTCTCCGCTGGAATGTGCCTAAGTGCGCGTGCAGCAGTTCGGCCATTTCTTCCGTTGCGGGCACTCGCGGGCTGTGGATGTCGTACACGCCCGGGCCGACCTCGTTGGCGTAGTTAAACCTCTCGAAAGCATCCAGAAGCTCCATACCGCTGCGGCTGGATTCAATGCTGATGACATCGGCGTCCATTTGGGCAATCCACGGCAGAATGGCATTGAACTCGCTGTAGCACATGTGCGTGTGTATCTGCGTGCTGTCGGCAACGCCCGAGGTAGCCAATCTGAAAGCATCCACAGCCCAGTGAAAATAGTCTTCTGCTGCCGCACGAGTCAGGGGCATGCCCTCGCGCAGGGCGGCTTCGTCTATCTGGATGATGCGCACTCCGGCCTTTTCCAGATCAAGAACCTCGTCACGGATTGCAAGGGCAATCTGTTTGCACACATCTGCCCGGCGAAGATCCTTTCGCACAAAGCTCCAGCACAGGATAGTCACCGGGCCGGTGAGCTTGCCCTTGACCGGCTTTTGCGTGAGCGACTGTGCATATCGTATCCAGTCTATGGTCATGGGCTGTTTGCGGTACACATCACCGTAGATTACGGGTGGTTTGACGCAGCGGCTGCCGTAGCTCTGCACCCAGCCGTTCTGCGTAAAACAGAAGCCGCCCAGTTGTTGACCAAAGTATTCAACCATGTCGTTGCGTTCCGCTTCGCCATGCACCAGCACGTCCAGCCCCAGCTGTTCCTGCTTTTCTATGCACTGACAAATCTCACGTTGCATGGCTGCCATGTATACGGCTTCGCTTATGCTACCGTTTTTGCAGTCGCGCCGGATTGTGCGTATTTCTGCAGTTTGAGGGAATGAACCAATGGTCGTAGTGGGCAAATGAGGCAAGGCAAGCCAGCCTTGCGCTTCTTTGCGGGAGGGATAGCTGGATTGGCGGGACAATTGCGCCGAAGTGACAGCAGCCCGCTGCCGCACCGCTCCAATATGCAGATCAGGGTGAGTAGCGACTTCTTGCCGATCTGCGATTCTGTTCAGGATTTTTTGCGAGGTCGCTTGCTCGGCAATTCTGCCAAGGGCTGCAACTTCCGCGCATTTTTGCACTGCAAAGGCCATGCGCCCGCGTATGTGCACTGGGAGGGCTGTTTCCGCATCTATATCTACGGGCGAGTGCAGCAAAGAGCAACTTGAACCGAGCAAAACCCGTTCGCTGCCCAAAGCTGCTGTAGCCTGCTCAATGCACGGCAATATCCGGGAAAAATCCGCCTTCCAGATATTGCGCCCGTTCACGACTCCAAGCGAAAGCGCCATATTGTCAGGGATGGCGGCCAGGATATTGCCCAGTTCATCCCTGCCTCGTACCATATCCACATGCAGCACCGCACAGCCGGATTCCAACGCCAGAGGGAAATTTTTTTCAAGCGATCCAAAGTATGTTGTGACCATCAGCCTGTTACTGCTGGCGGCGTTGAGACCAGCGTATGTTTCGGTTAAGCGCCTGACCGCAGCCGGGGGCAGCAACTCTGTACTCAGCACGGGTTCTTCTATCTGGATACTGTCGCAGAGAGGGGCGAGCGAGGCCAACAGATCGGCGTACGCCATGGCAATGCCCTCAAGCTGCGCCCATTTGAGAGTTTCATCCTGAGATTTTGCCAGTAGCAGCCAGGTAAACGGACCGATCAGGGTTGGCTTGGGCGAAAAAACCAGATCATGTGCAAGTAGGGTGTCCGCAAGTACAGGGTGCTCACCCGGATGCCATGGTGTACTGTCTGTAATTTCTGGTACGAGGTAGCAGAACGGGATCCGTTCCAGAAAGACTCGAGGGCCTGCTTCAGCTCTCTTTGCCTGCCGATTGAGGGAAACCCGAGGATGTGGGTTTTTATAGGGATGCTCCTTTCAATAAATGTTGAAAGAGCAGTCCATTTCACGTTCATCCAGAACCGGATGCGTGAAATCCGATAGGCCGGGCATTTGCCTGCACGCGAGACAGTACTGCCACGCTGCGCCAGTCGCAGCAATTGTGACAAGTCGTCTCCTAGCTTCCGGCCTGTGTCAGTCAGGCCTACCCATCTGCTGCAAACCGTGACCATGACTCAGGTAATGCCGATTACAGTTGCGCGCCCGCGGCAGGTTTTCACGGCCTTCCGTTTTTTATCACAATATCTAAATAAATTGATATTGATGTCCAGCCATTCTGTCAATGCAACTATTCTGTTGAGTCAGGAGATTTTGGCGGAGAAAATAGGAATCACACAACAGGCTCTGGCTCGGATGGAACAGGGGGAAATTGCCCCCAAGCTTATCAAGCTACCCGAATTGGCTGGAGCCCTGCAATGTACGGTTGCGAATTTGTACCATCTCCTAAAGGAGACGTGCTTGGGGCCAGTAGCCGACTACAGGCCACGTTAGAAGGAGTTCCTGCTCATAAACAAGAAGCCTTTATTCAGCAAATTTGGCTGACGGTTGAACTGATGCGATGAGTGGATCATTCTCACCGCATACAGTTTGGATTGGTGCCAACTCAATTACCGGAAAGGAGTACATGCCGTTTCCGGTTTATTTATGTAACCTTCGTCAAACAGCTATCTTTCTATGAACTAGCTGAATTACTTACCGAACATTGAAAGAAAGCATTGATCAACTTGGTGGCAGCGACTGCCGGAGTAATGAATTTGATGAATAAAAAATGAAGGTGAGTATTGCTCGTGAAGCCAACACTCACCTTTTCTATACTTATAACGGAGCGATAGAGTATTCTAATAGGGCGCTCAACCTACATAAACCCTTGATAATTTTTCTTATGATCTAGCTATCCATGAAGTTGGGCATATCAACCTCAGCGAGATCAGTGATTGTTAGTTGTCATGCTTTTTTTATCCTTGATGAAGATGGCACCATTGACCCCTAGGGGCTATATTCTATGGTTCTAGTTTTAGTCAGGTAACTGCCAGCATAGACTGCGTTGTTCTTCTGCTGTTCAAGTCATCTGAGTTTCTGTCGATCATGATACCCTTTTGTCCGTTACTCTCTGAAAAATGAACAAGTCCATCATTGTCGGTGTCAATCTTGTTTTTTACTTGCTTGTTAAGGTCAGAGAAAATCAAATAACCACTCTGGATGGCATTGCCATTAGCTAGTGGCATGAGATGGTAATGAGATTTTGGCCTCTGGAGAGGCTCGCTCTGTTGTTACAATGGCTTCAAGGGGCACAAAAATTCCAAAATCAGCAACATCCGAGCCTGCTGTCAAATCCCGCTCGCACGACTACTGAGCCTGCCGCCTGTCAATCCGCACAGACTGCATGCGCTGAGCTCTGCAAAAAACCTTCAAGCATCAGCACATTCCAGATGGGATAGGCAAAATTTTCGCCTGCGAGGTGCCGCTGCCAAGAAGGCAGAATGGCTTCTGGCCGCAAAAGGCCCTGCCCTTTCATTGTGTGCGGGTCAAGCAGGCTTTGCGCCCAGTCTTTCAGCGGGCCGCGCAACCAATGGTCGATGGGCACCCCAAAGCCCATCTTGGGGCGCTCAAAGAGCTGGCGTGGCACGTATTGCGACAATACTTCACGCAGCACTATTTTGCCGAGTCCATTGCGAACCTTCATATCTGCGGGCAACCGCCACGCATGTTCAAACAGGCGGTGATCCAGTAATGGCACGCGCACTTCCAGGGAAACGGCCATGCTGGCTCTATCCACCTTGACGAGGATATCATCTGGCAAATAGCAAAGGGTATCTGCAGCCTGCATCTGGCTCACCTTACCGGCGAGCGCGTCGAGAAATCCTCTGTCGTCAAGCACGTCATGGGGTTCGCTTCCGCCAACCACAAGGTCTCCCGGCGCAGGCCAGTGCGTGAGGCACACCTGCCGATAACGCGACAAATAGTCAACGTAATGGCGCTCTACCATGCGTGTAAGCCTGCCGACAAAGTCTTGCTTATACCGGGCAGGAGCACACCTCGCAATGAGTTGCAGCAGGGATGCGGGCGTGCGCTGCAAAATGTCCGAAGCCAGCTTCCAAAACTTTTTTTCAATGGAGCTTGTATCCTCAAAGAGGAAATAGCGGGCATATCCAGCAAAAACCTCATCCCCTCCATCACCAGACAGGGCCACAGTCACATGCTTGCGCGTCATGGCTGAAAGCAGGTAGGTGGGCAACTGGGATGAGTCACCAAAAGGCTCGTCATACATGCTTGCCAGCTGTGGAATGACATCCCATGCATCCTTGGGTTCCATGTAAAGTTCGGTATGATCTGCGCCCAAATGCGTTGCAATGGCTTTAGCGTAGGGGGCTTCATCGTATTCCGACTCGGAAAAACCTATGGAAAAGGTACGCACGCGTTGTGATGTTTGCGCCTGCATGAGCGCAACCACGAGTGAGGAGTCAATGCCGCCGGAAAGAAAAGCCCCCAGCGATACATCCGCCACCATACGCCTTTTTACCGCATCTCTGAGCATCCGGTGTGTAGATTCCACCAGCTCGTTATGGCTAGCTCGATACAGAGTGCGCTGCCCTTCCCGCATCTTTTCACGCGCGTCCCAATAGACGTGCTCCTGAGTGGTTCCGCTGGCATCGATTTGCAGCAGGCTGCCCGGCAACAATTTGTATACCTGTGAAAAAATTGAAATAGGCCCATGAATGTAACCATAGCGCAAAAATTGTGTTACTGCCTGACGGTTGATATCCGCCTTCCAATGGGGGTGCTTGTAAAGTGCTTTCAGCTCCGAGGCAAAGCCCCACACACCTTGAAAACATGCATAGTAAAGAGGTTTTACTCCCAATCGGTCGCGCACAAGGCTTAGCTGCCGCTTTTCTGCATCCCAAAAGGCAAAAGCAAACATGCCGATCATGCGTGGAACAAAGGCCTCCACACCATGCAAGGCGCAGCCCTTAAGCACCACCTCGGTGTCGGAAGTTCCATCAAAAGAAACACCCTGCTGGTGTAATTCACTACGTAGTTCTTCTGCGTTGTAGATTTCGCCATTGTAGGCGATGACATGGCGGCCATGCCCAGTCTGCATGGGTTGCGCACCAGTGGGTGAAAGATCACGGATGGACAGGCGCTTGTGCCCAAGCCCTATACCGTGAACGGGATCGGCCCATAAGCCTTCAGCATCTGGTCCACGATGGGCCAGCGTTTTAGTCATTCCTTCCAACGAAACCTGCAAACGTTCTGCATTAATATTCGCAGAAGGTGAGAACAACCCTGCAATGCCGCACATACATCACCCTTATGTTGTTAACCAGCGCATTCCCGGTTTGCCAAAGCCAGAGCGCCAGCATCGCCATAAACGATGTATGCGCGGGGCATAGGGCATCTGTGCCCAACCTTGAACAATTTCCCGTTGCGCCGTGTCCATCCTGTCCGCATATCGTTTAAAAAATTCCGCAGCCTGTTCTTGCGTGCGCTGTGCATTTTTCTGGCTGTCCAGCAGCATTTGCCGCAGACCTCGTTTTTTTGGGATGCCAAGCACATTGGCGCTGTGCTGTCGGTAAGCCACAAGCGGCTCTGGCATGCAGCGAGCCACGCCAAAACAGCAGGCGACAAGCAGCAGCCACCAGTCATGCATAAAAATGTTTTCGCCTTGCGGCAGGGGAAGGGCTAGGCGGCGTAATGCCGCGTTGCCCATACATGTGCAGCCCAAAGCGGGTGACATGACTAGTGATTGCCGCAATGTTTGCCCCCATCCACGCGGGATGCCCATTTGATGCAAAAAAGATGGAGTAACCGTTCGTCCATTTTCATCTATGCAGTGCGCGTCAGAATACAGCAGTATGGGGCATTCCTTTCCGTGTTGCTGTTCAAGGCGACACATGAGGCAGTATTGCTGCTCAAGCTTGTTTGCAAACCAGATGTCATCCTGATCCGCCAAGGCAAAATATGCGCTTTCGCCTTGGCTGGAATGCGTCATGAGGGCGTTAACATTGCCCACAACACCTAGTCGTGGCCCGCACTGCGTTTGTATGCGAGCATGTTGACGCGCGTACCGCTCTAGAATCATTGGGGTTGCGTCGGAAGAGCCATCATCTCTCACGTGCAGTCGAACAGCAGCCCCCTTTTGTTCCAGTATTGAATCCAGCATAGAGGCCAAAAAGCGCGCGCCATTGTATGCTGGCATGAGCACGTCAATGATGGGTTCCATCAGGCTCTCCGTCGAAATGACGAACGCGCCAACATCCACAACCGGCGAAACAGGGAAGGGTGCACTGTTGGTATGAGGTATAAATTCCCTTGGTCATGAAACAGAATGTGTTCAAAGCCACACTGATTGAGACCGTTGCGGATTTTTGCTTCGCAGCACGCGTTGTCAAGAAAAACTGCTGTGCGACAGTGCGGAATGCTGTTTTTTAACGAGGTCCAATCACTGGCAATGTGCCAATCAAAGTTGATAGTGTTCTTGTCTGCATCTGCAATTTGTTGGGGGCATACCCTCACCGAGCCGTCAGGGAGAATGGAGTTTTCTTTTGAAGAAAAATGTCTTGAAAAACAAACGACAGGCTCATGGTGCTCTGAAAAATATTTTTTCAGGCCAACCCAGGCAATTGCTTCTGCAATGGGAAGTTCGGCAGCCAGAGAGGACAGGTCGTGCGTTGCTGGGTTTTCGGATTTGTGTGGCAGGCCTATGAGGTCCAACATCTTGTCACCCATAGCTGCATGGCTGAATTTTTTTTGGATAAATTCTCGTCCGGCTTGTCCCATGCTCTGGCGCAGCGCAGCGTTATCCAACAATTCTGCACAGTGGGCCATCAGGGTCTCCTTGTCTCCTCTGGGAGCAAGCAAGGCTGTTTTACCATCCTGAACGGCTTCTGGAATTCCGCCAACCCTGGTGGCCACCACGGGCAGCGCGGCGGCTTGCGCCTCCAGCACAACATTGGGCAGGCCTTCGTTATTTGAGGTAAGCAAGAGTAAGTCTGCACAATGCATCAGATCCACCACGTCTTCCCGCCGCCCCAGAAGGCGCACGACATTTTGAAGGCCATGGCGTTTCAGAGCATGGCGAACTTCATGCTCATATGGTCCCTGCCCTGCGTGTAGCACTAGTAAATCTGGAAATCTGGCGTGCAGGTCGCGTACTATTTCCAGAAACAGATGGAAATTTTTTTCCTTGGTCCAGCGAAAAACTCCAAGAATAATCTTTTTCCCTGGCTCAATGCCCAGACTTTGGCGTATGGCCTGTCTGCGTTGTGGAAGTGGTACTTCAGGAATACTGACTGCGTTGCGGATAGTAGTAACGCGACTGCTGTCAATGCCAAGCCATTGTGCATAATCGTCGCAACCAGCCCTGGAGTTGCCGGTCAAAACCACACGGGGTGAGGCAATGAGTTCCTTATACTGCGGAAGCAACCATTCTGAATAGATATAGGGAAAATGTGATGGATTTACGCTTCTGAAGGACATCAGTACCTTTTGCGTCCCTGTCAGGAGTGCAGCAGTGGTTCCAATGATATTTGTTTGATCCAGTTGGCAGAGCACATGGGTTGGGCGCAGATATAGAATAGCTAGGAGAGTTGCACACAAAGGATAGGGAAACTCTTGCGCGGTGCAAGTTAAGGCGGTGTTTAAAGATACCTTCATGGTATCCAGGCCCATCAGTTGCACGTTGTCATGTATCAGCGGCACATAATGCCCGCACTCTCCAGTGATTACGTCCACCAGAAGGGTTACTCTATATCCTCGCGAAGCCAATTCATTGGCAAGATAACACCATTGACGTTCAGCGCCCCCACTGCAGAGAGTTCCCGTATATAGTAAGAGATGCGTTGAGGTTTGCTCTGGAGCATGTCTTGCCGTATTTATGATGTCACGCAATTTTTCGGCATAGCTCTTACTGTTTATAGCTGGAACGCCTTGCACCTTGAATGGTGCAAGGCGCGCAGCATTCAAGAGGAAATGTGCCAGTGGGAGTAAACACGGAGCGTATTGCGTCAGAAAAAAACGAATACGGTGCAATGGCTTCATCGCTGTACCTTGTAGCCTATGGTGTGGTATATACAATTTCGCAAAACTATGGCCAGAAGCTTTGCAAGCTGCAACGGGTGTTGCATGTATAGTTTTTTATGGTTGAGCATCAGTCTTGTATAGCTATAAAGAGAATGCGACAGCTTCGCGCGCAGCTGTGTTGTCATGGAGACTTCTGCAATACGATAAAAATAAACAAGTCCGTCAAGGCGCGTTACTGCCCCCCCCTGCTCAAGCAAGGAAACCCAGAAATCCCAGTCTTCAAGGCCATAACGCATGTTGGTTTTATACCCGCCAACCATTTCCCAGTGCATTTTCCGAAAGAATGCCGCATGAAAAATCACATTGCGCGTCAACATGCGTCGCAAAGAAGCAGGCGGTAAGTTCCAACGTCCGCTTGCCGCTCCCATAAATTCAGCTTCCCCATAGACAATGCCTACTTGCGGATTTGCGTCAAGCTCTGCAACCGCCCGCCGTACATAATCTTTTGCAATGGCATCATCGGCGTCGAGGGGCAGTATGTATTGTCCCCGCGCCATGGCGATGCCGTTATTGCGTGCGCTGCTCAGGCCCTGATTGTCGGTATGCAGCACATGAATGTGGGGCAAGGTATATGTCTGTAACACCTCGAGAGTTGCGATGTCTGTGGAACCATCATTGACTATGATGATCTCCATGTCATCATAGTCCTGATTCAATACAGATTGTATCGCCTCTTGAAGATAGTGCCCTTGATTATAGCACGGGATGACAACGCTGACGCGTGGCATATGGCTATGGCTCCAAGCAATAGGTATACTTTCGGCCATTATGACGAGGGTCGCTCAAGTCTGAGCTGGAAAAATACACGGCATCTTCCCAATGCAGGTATCTTCCCGATCCACTCTTTTCGATGCCAATTTGTTGCGCATGGCGATACCCAAGAGGGACGCCATCTTCGAATAGTGTTAACGTTGAACCTCGAGCTGCCTGCTCGTTGTTGCTTTTGTTCTTCAGGTGGAAAAGCTTACTGCTATACATTTGCCCGGCCTCATGGTTGAAAGGCTCGGGAAGGGGGAAAAACTGTCGGCCTGAGAGTATGACATCCCAATAATTATGGGCGCCTTTGGGCCGAAAGAGAAATTCTGTGTTACCTTCGCCAGAGTTGATCCACAAAGGCTCAAGCCCGAGCTCCTCGGTGCATAGACGAACATAATCCTGCTCTTTGACAAATTCCATTGGCCATCCGCCCATCCAATCCCGGATATCTGTCCAGAATTCCATACCCCTAGCTTGCTTGTAGGAGAGGATATCGCGCGCAAGGCGTATTCCTGCTTTCGCTAATTTAAGTGGGTTGCGGCGCATAGGTGCTAAAAACGTACGCCATACATACCCATATTCCATATACCGTTTGCGTGCGGGGGAAGCCGCATTATAGATTTGCTTGATATGAAGCCACTGTTCTGGGGTTGGGGCATTATGCCAAGAAGCGTCTCGGTAGCTGGTATCGCTATACAAGGCCACAAAAAAAACGCCATTATCAGCGAGTGGCAATGCTGCATTGCGTATCGCTGTCCACATGTCGCCGGTGTGGTGAAGTACTCCCCAAGAATAGACAATATCGAATTTTTCAAGTCCGCGCATAAAGTCAGTGTCCAGCACCGACCCCTGCCTCACTATCCAGTTTTCTGGCTGGCCGGCCATTTGCCATAGAGCCTTTGTGGTTTCCACCGAGTTTGTATCATAGTCAAAACTGTAAACGCTGCGGGCACCTGCTCGCCATGCAGCCAAAGAGTGCAAGCCACTACCGCACCCAATGTCCAGAAAGCTCATGCCGTGCAGTTGTTGTAGTTGTAGCGAATGTAATAAATTTTTAGAGGCAGCTGTCGCACGCTCTTCAGAAAAATGTTTTTCGACAAAATTTTTCCAGTTTTTACCAAATCCAAAACGTTCAGACATTGCATTCTCCCACATTTCGATATTAGCCTTTAAAAACAGCTAACTAAATTAGAAAATTTAAATTAATTATATAACTAATAAGATAGCAAGAAACGAAATGTTACAGCGCACAGGTATTGCTAACTTTC
Source organism: Desulfovibrio sp. (assembly GCF_009712225.1). Classification (NCBI taxonomy): domain Bacteria; kingdom Pseudomonadati; phylum Thermodesulfobacteriota; class Desulfovibrionia; order Desulfovibrionales; family Desulfovibrionaceae; genus Desulfovibrio; species Desulfovibrio sp. Next base: position 246,506 of record NZ_WASP01000010.1, read on the forward strand.
ATTTTTTATATAAGCAGCATAGATACGAAGTAATTTTTTGAACACTCTGGAAATAAATGAATTTTCGCGAAGCGCTGCCAAGCATTCGCTTGGCAAATCAGCTACCATTTCTCGGTAGCTTGCAACACTGGAACGCAGATGAACAAGTTCCTCCTCAAGTGTCACCATCGTTTCGTGCAATTTGCTGCAATAGTGCGGCAATGAAGACGCAGGCTGAGCTGTGGTATTGCAAAGAATGGCATTCATACTACTGGCCGCATTTGTGATGGAGTATTTTAGTGCTGCGGCTTCGCGTGGGGCAAGGCTATGCAGCGTTCCCGTTTTTGCATGCTCGTTGCAAGATCGAAGCACGCTAGCTATAGCCGATGCATCATCTGGAGGAGCTATTATTCCACCGACTTCCCTAAGGAAATCTGCAGATGAGCCGTTTTCGGGGGTGAGTGCTAGAATGGGTAGCCCCAATGTCATGTAGTCCAGAAGTTTACTGGGCAAAAAAACACTTTCCGAAGCTGGGGCATCGCAAGCAAGCAGAATGTCTGCATCGTTATAATATGCCGTCAACTGATTGGAAGACACCGTGGTGGCACACTGCACCAGGTTTTCAAGGCGCAGATCTTGAATATGTTGAAAGAAGGATTTCTGCGCCTCCCCCACAAAACGTGCCCGGCAGCATATTCCTTCACTGCGCAATTGTGCCAGCGCATCCAGCAGGGCAAAAGGAATGCGCCTCCCGTACAGATTGCCTGTATGCACCAGAAGCATATCCTGTTTGGGGGGACGTATCCTTGCAGGAGTGCATTCCCCTTCAAACCCATGCGGCAGTACATGGCATTTACTGCGCCATGACTCAGGGTATTTTTTCATCACAAGGCGTAGAGTTCTGTCCGTGGTAAAAATAACCGCATCTGCAAGTGCTATCGTCAGGTGTTCCGCAACAAAATCCTGACACAAGGGTTCTAAATAGGGGTTGTCCACCCACGGGTCGCTAAAGTGCGCAACCCAGGGTAGGCCTGGAAACCTCTTTTTAAGGTTGATGCCTACAAGATGGTCTGAGAAGGGCTGCGCAAACGTGATAAAAGCGTCAAACGTGCGCTCTCCCATTGTCTTGATAGCGGCGTTTGTTGCCCTTTGCACCCAGCGGTCTTCAAGGCATGTGCTTGTGCTGGAGTATGATACTTTTTGCAATGCATAATGCTTGGCATAACGCGCAGCAAAAGACTCGTCCATTTTGTAAAATAGAGTGTCGCTTTCAGGGGGATCTGCACAGACAAAAGAAGTGTCCCAGTCATATTTTTGCAGGGATGCGACAAGACGGGCAACCTGTATTGATCTTGGTGACAGAATGGGTGGCATAGCCCAACTTATGGCTAACAAATGTTTGTTCATATGCCCCATCTCCGCGCCCAAAGCTCCAGAATGATGCAATTCCAAAGGCGGTGCTGCTCCAGCCATGATGCTCCGTTTTGCGTGGCCGCGCGCAGCAGGTTAGAGAGAGCCTCTGGCGTAAACCATTGCCGCAAGCGCGTGGCCTCTCCAGCCAGCATATCGTGAGCAAAGTTTTTTAGGGGGCCTGCCAGCCATTCATATACAGGCACTGGGAAACCTTGCTTGGGGCGCGTGATAATGGATGCAGGCAAAAGATGTTCTGCCATTTTTCTCAGGACGAGTTTGCTGGTCCACACCCCATTGCAGTCTTGCCCTGCTTTGAAGTGTGGGGGGATTTGCGCGGCCCACTCCACAAAACGGTAATCAAGGAAGGGAGTACGCAGCTCCAGAGAGTGCAGCATGCTCATCCGATCTGCTTTCATCAGCAGGTCTTCTGTGAGCCACCCCTGGCAATAGAGATACAGAGCCTGATCCAGCGTGTGCTGATCGCCCAGGCGCTGTAAATCATGTTTTGAAGGATCAAAACTGTCTGGCCATGTTGCTTTTTTGTGAAACATGGCGGCCTTGTCCGCAGAGGTATAGTAGTTGGTCATGGAAAGTGGGGTATCCCAGGTGCGCATGTCAGGCGCCGGTCGCGGCCAAAGCCTGTCTAAAATTTGTCCAATCCCGGTGCGTTTACGCGAGAGTTCCCACTGGCGCACATTTTCTTCAAAGTTGTACCCGGCCAGCACCTCATCACTTCCTTCTCCCGAAAGCACTACTGTGACATGGTCTCGCGCCAGAGCGCACACATGCTGAAGGGGGATGGAAGCGAGATCTGCCAGTGGTTCGTCCGTAGCGTAGACAAACGAGTCCAGAGCTTCCAAAAACTGCTGCTGACTCAAGACTATTTCATGGTGATCTGTGCCAAGGTGTGCGGCCACTTCCCTGGCGAAAGGCCGCTCGTCGATGGCCTGCGGATCAGCAAACGCAACTGAAAAGGTTTTTATGCCTTTTCCCCAACGACGGGCCGCCAGCGCGGCGGTTACAGAACTGTCCAAGCCCCCGCTGAGCATAATGCCAACAGGGACGTCGGCTAACATTCGCAAATTAACAGCATCCTCCAGCAATGCTTCTCCTTCCAAGGCAGCCTGCTGCAATGAAAGGGATCGGGGCGGGTTGGTATAAGGAATATCCCACCAACGTTGTACCAATGGCTCTGCCATTCCCTGCTTAAAAACAAGATAATGTGCCGGTGGGAGTTTATATACATTTTTCCAAATAGTATGAGGTCCAGGAACATACCGAAATGTCATATAGTCCCAAATGGCTCGTTCATTGACCTCGGGGGTAAATGCCTGCGATGCAAGAATTGCCTTTATTTCAGAAGCAAATATCAGCTGCTTGCCATCATAATAATAGTATAAGGGCTTTACGCCAAGGCGGTCACGGACCAGATGCAGGCTTTCATTTTGCGCATTCCAGATGGCGGCCGCAAACATGCCATTGCACTGTTTAAGCGCGCTGGTTCCGTATTGCCGCCACATGGCGAGCAACACTTCCGTATCAGAGTGGGTGCTGGAAAATGAGTGCCCAAGGGTGATCAGTTGTTGGCGCAATTCCTGATGATTATAAATTTCGCCATTACAAACGAGCACGTGCATGTTGTCATGGCTGGCCATGGGCTGACGCCCGCCTTCTCTGTCGAGAATTGTCAGCCGCCGCATCCCCAGCCCGACATGATCATGCACAAAATAACCACTGTCATCTGGACCGCGATGGTGCAAAGTATTGCACATCTTTTGCAGTCGGCTGTGTCGCTCATCGGGCGAGATTGTCCAGCCATACCAGCCCGCTATGCCGCACATGTCCCTTCCAGCCTGCCACGAAAGAATTGTGCGCACTCTTTGCCTGTGTAACTCGGAATACGCAATTCACGAACCATATCAAGCATGCGCATAAAGGGGGCCTGCCCCAATACATGGGCAGGGTCAACATACAATGAAAGCAACAATGGTACGCGGTGCTTTGTGGATGCAGCTATCGTTTCATTGAAAAGGGTAAAGTATTCTTCCGACAGTCGGTAGTGAACGCGATCTGCAAGATAGGTCCACGAATCCAGTATGGATGTTGGATTATTCCATGAGCCCAGTAAGGGGAGTTCCACAATGTTTTGCGAAATAAAGGCTGGGCCGTGCTCCAACGCGTACGCTGGGATCGTAGTTGATGCGTATGTATAGCCAAGATCAGCGCATACGGCATGCATAAATGCAACCTGATCCGGCTCACGGTAACAGCCAAAATGTGGAGCGCGAAACCCGTGGGGTGTAATGCCAAGCACCTCCCGCAATGTGGTATCTGCCTCGCGAATATCGTTTTCTACTTCTTGGGGTGTCAGTTCGTTATAAAAGGTACGGCCAACATACTTTTGACCATCCCATTCGGTGTGGGGCCGCAACCCATGATTGAAGAATTCATACCCTCGTGAAGCAACTTCTGTGTACGCTTGTTTTTGGCGTAAAAGTTGTGTGCCAGGCACGGCAAAAGATGCCTTGATCCCACGTTGCTCTAACAACGGCAGCAAAGATAAAGTCGCTTCAGCATCCAGGTCTGTATCGCAGTCGAATGAGAGAAATAGGGAAGTTTGAGTAATACCAAGCCGTTTCATATGTTCCGCATACCCCTGCCAGGGATGACTTTCTGCGGGCTTGCGAAAGAAATTTAAAAAAGACTGTAGCATGATTCCCCCGGCTTATGGGCAGTAATTTAAAAGCACCAAACCCAGCGCTTGGCAAGAACGTTTAAAAGCGGTTGCGGCAAGGTAAGGAGTGCTGGTGGTAAAAAGTATCCCAACAGTCCAGGCTCGTCAGTTCCAAACGTTTCTATGCTGATGTGTTCAACACTCTACGATTCTTTACAAAAAAACGAAAATCTGCTGAAGCGTGACTCAAGTTCTAGCGCCTGGCTTTAGAATTCGCAACAACTCTCCTCCCGAGGTTTGGATACAGGACGAATGATGCAATAGTCCTCATCAATAAACACAATCAAAACCCGAGCCTGCAAAAGACAACGGCTCGCCGCCTGCCGCTTGTACGCAACCTGCTAGCCGATAATTTAAAACACTGCTTTTTGCGGCAACGGCAACGGAATTAAAATCAACAGCAGTAATGTTTGTCCCGTGCTGTGCCCACAGGTTGGCTATAAACACACCGCAACTAACCCATAAAATCGATTTGTTTTGTAGTTCAACTAAGGGAAAGATGTATAAAAAATAATCATCACTGTCACGGTGTGAATATTTCATAAAATAAAGTTTTAATCTGCCTGTCTAAAAATGTTGTCAAAAGGAGCTACCTCAACATGATATTCTCTTAAAAAGGCTGCGGCGCATGCAAGCTGCATACAAATGAAATGCAAATAAAATTTTCTTCTGTAATATCATGTAGCCATGTTAGAAGGTTGAGATGTTTGAAAACGTCTCTTGTGGACAGATGGTTTGTATCAGAACTCATAGACGTCACAAAGTACAGTTCAAGCAATCTGTACATGATCCGCATAGATTTTTAAGCCGTACGTCTGCGTGATTACTATATTTTTTTGTTTGTCCATGGCATGGTCGTGTTCTCCGTCTATCGATCCGCCTGTGAACACAAAGGTCGTTAACTTACAACAAAGATTGAATGGTTTTTAGTGCTCGCTGTGCTGCACAACCATCCCATAGAGGAATTGAGGGGGCAACCGGGGGGCGCCGGGTGCTTGCAAGCACTTCTGGCAGTAAGGCCGCGTTCAATAGCTGGTTTGTGCCAGAGGTAATCGTTATGGGCCGTTCAGTATTCTCACGTAATGTAAGGCAGGGTATCCCCAAAAAGCTGGTTTCCTCCTGAACGCCGCCAGAATCGGTAACTACGGCATCAGCTCCAAACAGTAGCCGCATGAACGTGCAATACGGCAGAGGCGCAGTTACTTTAATGGAGGGACAGGAAAGAATTTTTGAAAATAAGCCGAACTGCTCCAGTCGATTGCGCGTTCTGGGGTGCAATGGAAAGACAAGATTTTTTTGCGTGGCGCATTTAAGCAGGGCATCACAAAGCTCTTTCAACGTTGTTTGGCTATCGACATTGGAGGGGCGGTGCAGTGTAACAAGAGCATATGGCTTGTTTGCTATATCCAAGTCAGCAGGCAAGGATGTTTTTTCTATGCAGGGGCGCAGCAATGTTAGGGTGTCAATCATTATATTGCCAATTTTATGTATCTTATCCTTTGCAACTCCCTCATTAAGAAGGTTTTTGTCTGCGTCAGATGATGGAGTCCAAAGAATGTCGCAGATACTGTCTGTGACAATACGATTAATTTCTTCAGGCATGGAGCGGTCAAAAGATCGTAGACCAGCCTCCAGGTGTGCGGTGCGGATGCCAAGCTTAACTGCGGCCAAGGCCGCTGCCGGGGTTGCATTAACATCGCCGCAAACGATTACCAGGTCTGGCCGTTCTGAGAGCAATACGCGTTCATACGCCTCGAGCACGCGTCCCGTCTGCTGTCCATGTGTTGTGCCAGCTATGCCCAAATTGATGTGCGGAGTGGGGAGCCCCAACTCTGCAAAGAAGACATCAGACATGGCATAATCATAGTGTTGCCCGGTATGAATGAGCGATATATCAGCCCAGCTCTGTTTGCTAAGTGCGCGCCATAATGGGGCGGCCTTCATAAAGTTTGGGCGAGCAGCAACAACAATATGGATATGCATAAAAACTACCTTAAGGCATGTGCAATAACGTATAGAGACGAAGCCTGGCCGGGAATAAAAATCTTGCCAACACGCTCAAACAAGTCATCTACCCATTTGTATTGTCGAATTCTACCATCAAGTGACCAATCTGGTGGCCCCCAGCCCATATGGTGCACAGATGTGATTGTAAAACCCGTTTCAGCAAGTCTTTCTGTGATGATCTTGGATGTATAAAAATGTACATGATCTGTGGTGCGCAATGATTCTGGATCCCGCTTGTATGCCAGTTGCCACCACCAGCATCCCTCATTGGGGACGCCCAGTATCAGCAACCCTCCAGGCTTCAGCACCCTGCGCACTTCGTGGAGTGCTGCGATGTCGTCCGGGATATGTTCCAAAACATGGTTAAAAAAAATACAGTCCATACTGGCATCGGCAACTGGATACTGTAAAATATTTCCTAAAAAACAACGGGCTGATGGAACGCGATGCTTTGTTCTTGCTAGCCTGACCATATTATAATCACTGGCACACAGTTGAGAGGCAAATTCCTGTAGCCAGAGAGTATTATTGCCGTCTCCGCATCCTAAATCAAGCAACATTGAAAATCGTTCTCTTTTAGCATTGCATTCTGAGCGCAACACCGATTGAACGTATTCTCGCCGTTTGCGCAGGTGGTGGCGCCATGGGCTACCTTGCTCCGGGGGCTGTTCGTCTTGATACCATATGGGTTTTACCAGGCGGGCAGTTTCCATGTCCGCTTCATGTCTACTCGCATCAGGTACGCACAGTGGCATGCCATTGATTATAGGGTAATGCCCTTTGCAAGATGAACACACAAGCGCACCGGAGGATTCCGTGAGCTGGTTCTTACAGATGGGACAGCGCAGCCAAGGCCATGTTTTAGTGAACATGTTCTTCACTCAGCATTTGCTTATAAACGTTTACGTATGCCGCTTCTGCAACAGCTGGATCCCAATGTTTGCGGGCATGGGAGAACGCTCGTTTTCCCAGTGCCTCTCTGGCAACATCGTTTTCTATTATCTGTTGCATGGCGCTGCGGTAGCTTTCCGGGGTATTATCCACAAACTGTACAAAATCTGCATCGACAAGCTCAGGCACGGGCAATCCTTTGCGCCGGTTTATGATCAGCGGCAGCCCCGTTAATAAAGCCTCCAGCACAGATTTATTGAGTTCATAGTATTCTGTATGCACAACAAATGCGTCCTGTTGTGGCAGCATTTTGCAGAGATCGTCATTATGGATAGCAGGACAAAAAACAACACGATCTGAAATGGATAGCTGATTTGCCAGTGATTCCAGTCTATTTCTGGCTGGCCCATCTCCAACAATTGTCAGTTTGGCGTCTGGCAGGTCCACCATAGCTTTAAGAATGTTTGTTGGGTCTTTTTCAGTAAAGAGGCGCCCCACGCAAATAAAATGGAATGTTTTACCTGCCGAGTAGTTTTCTTTTTTTTGCAAATTATAACAATTCAGTATGTTATAGCACACCTTGATTCGATTTTCAGAAATTTTATGGCGCTGCAAGTAGGAAAGGACAGGCTTATACACGGGCAAAATGTAGCTTGCATGTGATAGTGCCTGATGCTCTAGGTATTCATAAAAAGCATTGTGCCGCTGTTCCTGTGGTGATTGGGGGGCTGCATACCGCGCCACGGTATTCACATCTGGATTAATATGCAAAGATATGCAGTAGGGCACGCCAAGTTCTTTCTTGATGCGCGATGCCAAATAGGCATTCCAGTCCGCACTGTGACAACGGATCATGTCCGGTTGAATGCGGCGGGCAATTTCAACCCCTCCCCGTGCCCAGCGGCGCAAACGCCACGAGTCAAGCACGGGAAGACGCGCAGCAGGAAGGGAATAATCACAAGGGTAATTGTGCAGAAAAAGTTTGGCCTTGCCGACTGTTCGTTGCATGGCCTCTTTATCTGGTGCGTCGTCATTGGTCATGAGGATGTGCACTTCATCCGCAATTTCGCCAGGATTATAGTAAAGTGGCTGGTACTCACCCTTAGTAAGTATGTCTGAAAGCCTATCTGGCACAATAACAAGCAGGCGCATGCTAAGAATCCTTTGTAGCGATAAGACAGATAGATTGTTTGAATGGGAAATAAAATCTTGCAAAATTACAGATAGACGAAACTGATAATCTGGGTGCCACAGAGTAATTTAACCCAGAAAAATCCATGAAGGAAAATTTCAATCTGTGCAGCATTTGCAAAACGCCCCAATTTGTCACAGTGACGATTCCGTTCAAGAAATATTCTGGGTTTCTACCAAGTTTCACGCATTTATTCACGAAACGACTTGCAAAGCAGAAGTCAACCGGGGACCAAGGCAGGTGATAATGAGCCTCATCTCGCCATGCAAAATAATTGGGGCAAATGATAAAAAGTTTTCCGCCAGGTTTAAGCAGGCTGTGGCATTTTTGAAACAGTTTTGAAGTGTCAGGAATGTGTTCAACCACATTCCACAGTGTTATGGCATCAAATGTAGGAACGTCATCATTTATCTCATCTGCAGATGCAATACGAAAAACTGCTTCTGCCGGGGCGGTGGGGCAAAGGCGACCAAGCCGTTTTCTGGCGATCTCTACTTCAAAAGCCGCAGGTTCTATCCCAAAAGCATCATAACTATGTGCACGTGCAGCCAGAACAAATGTTCCAAAGCCGCACCCGATATCCAGTATTTTAGATTTTTCCGGTACCTGCTGTAACAAAAGCTCAATCAACGATTCTGAAGATTCAAACCCCACATAACTTATAAAATGGTTTTCGATTGATTGAGGAGAAAATACACCATCGTACAAGTCAGTAAGATATCGAATTATCGTGTCACGTTCATCGACTGTAAGTGTATTCAGGTAGGGATCTTGATCAAACATCAATACTCCAGCATGTTAGCGGCCTTGAGACGCAGAAAATGCCTTCCGTCCTCGTACCAAGTCGCGTAACCGATTAATTCGATCTTCAAAATATTTTACCATCAGAGCTGATATGCCAATAGAAGTAAGCAATGAACTTAGAAAAAATGGGATGGTAAAAGGAGGAATACCCACTGCAGCCAATAGCTGGCCTATGAAGTAATGAACAAGAAAGAGGGGGTATGCAATGTCCCCCAAAAACTTATCAGCCTTTACTAAAGCCTGTCTGCCTAGGGGGGCTGAGAAATTTTCAAAAGAAAACGATCTTAATACTATAATCATAGCCCCGCTAGCGAATGCCCCTATATACATTATTGAAGGATATATCTTCAAGCTGAAATAGCTTAAAATATACCATGAAAATATAAGTAGTGATAAAATTACTATAGAATATACCAGTTTGTATTTGCGAATCTGACGCGAAGAATAGTTGACAAAAGCCCCAAGAGAAAAGCAAAGCTGGCCTTGTGCAAGGCGAGTTATGTGTTCGTTTGTATCAAATCCTAAGAAATACACGGCTGCTAACAACGGCACACTTAAAATAAAACCCAGGCGAGCCATCTTAAAATCTAGCGGAATAAGACCAATGACTATGTAAAACAACAATTCGATTGTCAAAGACCACGCTGGTGGAACAAATATATTATCGTAACTATACAGGTTAAAAAGGGTAATATTGGCAAATACAGCTGACAGATCTGACGTCAGCACCATTTGTGATATTAATACTTTTGAAGGAAAAAACATTAAAAAAAGACATGACGACAACAACACAAGCCAATACGTCGGATAGATGCGTAATACTCTGTTTGTTATATATTTAAAAAAGCCACTCCATGTTCTTCCATATGTTGCATCAATGCTCTTAGCCATTAGATACCCGCTTAAAACAAAGAAACATGACACAGCTTGAGCGCCTGTTTTGTACATTGTAGGCTCCAACAAGTGAGATGCGACTACAAGCAAAGAAAGGAAAAAGCGGTAGATGCCAAACATTTGTGCTAGCTTTGATATATAAGCTGTTTGTATTGTATTTCTATCATTTATTCTTCTCGCAGTTTCATACTATTTTTTTGCTTTGTTATGAAAATTAACATCTCTTTGAATATCAATTAATTTGAGTCAAAATATCTAGAATGGACGACAATACATAACTAATTAAAGAAACGAGATTTTTCCTTATTGTTACTTGCAACTACATAGCGTCAATTGCCTCTCTTTTGGCATACCACCAGATGCCTAAAGGCCAATCTCCATAGCATGGGGGCCGAACTCAACCACTCGTCAAGCATCCTCCCCCGCCACCGAACTTTTAGCCAATCATTCCATTTGGGGTGTAATAATGGCCATAAAAATTTTGGCTTACCTGCCCATAGGGGAAGAAATTGAAAACTTCTGTGTTCCAAAACATCAAAACCTGCATCATGTAGTATGGCCATCTGCTTTTCAATCTTATCTGCTGTATTTTGTGCATATCCGTCTTCACGTTCATAATACCTACAGCAGAAAGTATTGAGTGAACGCTTATTGCCCAAGTCTAAAATAGCTATACCATTAGGCCTAATATGGTTTGACAGACTTGTGCAAAACCCCGAAAAATCTGTTATATAGTATAGACATGAAAAGGAGTATGCACAGTCCACCAGAGATGGCAGCTCAAAGCTGTTACATATATCCGAGGTGAAGAATTGTATATTCGAGTAGCCTTGCGCAAATTGTGCATTGGCAAACTCCACAAACCTTTCAGAAAAATCTACTCCCAACAAAGTTCCAGCCTTGCCTTGAAAGTATGCCAATGTGGCTCCATTCCCGCATCCAAGGTCTAATAATGTGGATGTGGGATTGATATATTTTGCAACGAGATTTACTTTCTCAAGTAGTTGCTTGTGGGCATAGAGATTCGAATCAATAATATCATGTATATTTGCAGAAATAGTTTTTGGCTGATATAATTCTGATTTTTTGTATGGCGATTCCATTGTGTTAGCTGTCTCCTGCCAATTGTAAGGATTTCAAGACATGTTTTATGCGCTCAATTTCCCTTGGCCGTAAATTGGGTCGCACTGGAATATTATAAACCATGCCCGAAAAAACTTCAGATAAATTCGTAGGCCCTTGCGATTCACACTGTGCATTGAACCTTACATGAAGAGCTGTATACATTCCTTCAAGCTGTATCCTTGATGTAGAAAAGCGGCTAAAAAAAACATCTCTATAGCGTTCTGTCTTCATTATGCACGTGAATTTGGTGTGTGTGTGGTTAGACACATCCTGCACAAGTGCCTTATCTTTATCTATATAATCTAAAAAAATCTGGGTACTTTGTGTTCTTTTTTCAATTATTTCTGGGGATTTTTGTGTTTGTGCATGCAAGAGCAAAGCATCAACAAGCGATATCTGTTGAAGAATATATTGATTCCCATTATATATTGAGCCAATGCGCTCTCCAACAATTCTTGCGCCAGGGAAAAAATATTTTAGTAATATGGATATTAGACGAATAGTCGCAATGCCATTTTTTTCATATTTCATGCCAGACTTTATATTTTTCAGACATTTTGCATAGTTGCAACTAAAAACGAGGCCACCTGCTGTTGCAGATATGTTTTTACCAATTCCAAAAGAAAATATTGCAAAATCATCATCCAATATGTGCAAGTCAGGGCTGTATGCTTGGCAATAGTCAGCAATCCACGCCACTCCTGCTTCTTGAACTGCGCACCGCAAAGAAGTTATTTCTGGAAGTGCGCCGCACGTATAAGTAAAAATACACGCCAGCACATTACTATCTAAGCACTTTTTGATCACATCACTATCTGGCAACAAATCTTGATCACAATCCACGAAAACTGGTGTAAGGCCACATTTTATAATGGGGTCGTATACCCCCCTACACGCGTAACTCGGGAGAATTACTTTCTTCTTCTGTGGAAAAGTTTCTGCAAGAGCACGTAATGCGCATTCAAGTGCGCCACGACCAGAACTCGTTAAAACAATCTGGCTGTCTGCGCTTAGGTGCCACTGACTTGAAAAAACCTTGGCAATATTGGATCTGGCTTTTCGGTATTTCGCAATACTTGCAAGGCTTACTATTTCTTCTTTACCCCAAAATGGTTTGATAAATTGAATTTCAGGGGGCGACTTCAAGCGACTGTATACAGACTTTACCAGCCTGTAGCCTCGCCACAATGCTGTTGCCAAACATTCGGTTGTTTGCTTGCCAACACATGCTTCAACTCGCCTTTTCGCCAAGCGAAGACAGTCTTTTAAGTGTCTCTTCACACTTAGTGGAGGAGCGATTTCTTCGAGCTGTGTGACCTCGTGCCAGGTTTTTTGACAACGGAATGTGCGGTGATCATTACCGCCAAATTTGGTTTTAAAAACGGTTAGCCCAAATCGCTTGTTCTGCCCCCAATTATCGACTTTGGCGTCATAAAATATCTCACCGCATTCATACCAGCGCACTCCGGTGCGTTTGGCACCAAGCAGGGCACCCCAAAACAGAAGGTAGTTTGCCCCATTCTCCAACGCTTCTGGGTTACTGCACCCCGTATGAAAAGTGGCACCTTCGCCTAGTAACGCAGTGTTATGATAGGCAAGGGGTTCACCATGGGCATCGCGGCAGACCCAAAGGCGAGAATAACCGGCGGGCGCGCAATGCTGGGCAATACCTTCAAAATAGGCTTTGGGGTGCGGTGTCACTCCTGTGCGCTCATAGGTTGCAATATGCAAATTATAATAATTGTCCAGTTCTTCAAGCCAGTCGCACCAGTGAACAGTAAGGCCTGCGGCCTGTGCCTTTTTAATGGCCTGTTTAGAAGTTTTAGCAAGGGATTGCCAGAGAAACTGTTCCTCATGGCTAAGGTCTATAACACGTGACACGCCAGATAAATCGTTAAAACCATATACAATCCATGGGTTTACTCCCCAGCTGGCTGCAATTGATGTTCGTGTCACCGGGAGGACAGCAAAAGACAAGCTATGGGCACCACGTGAGTGCGCCAAACCTTCAGCATGTTCAAGCAGGGCAGCAATAACATCCTTACGCTTTTTGGGGGTAACGCCTGCAACCGCCACGGGGCCGCTCGCTCCCCACCCGCTGGAAGACATTACTTGAGCTTGGGGTGAATATTGTAGTGGGAGCACCCCTACTAGTAGACCGCCCTCATAAAGCCCAAAGCTAAAATCTTCAAAACCCCACGCCCCAACCCCCATGATCACGTCATGCCACGCACTTGTAGACCAGGCAAAGCCGTCAGGGGATGATGCCACAAGAGAATCCCATGATTCAGGGGAAATATCTGCAAAGGGCACTACTTTGTATGTCGAGTTCAACATTGGAAATGACCACTATACCTGTTGCCAGCGGCTTTTGTGAACTGCACCTTGAGTTGAATTGATGCCAATACCACCTATAAAATCGGACTTTTGCACATAAAAATTCAGAGCGACAACGCAATCTATACTGCAATATGTCTGCAATGATCCTGCGCAGTGCCCAAAATCAAGTCCAAGCGAATACTTTCCCTCCCCCAATCGCAAATCTTCGACATAGCACTCAACTGTTCCTGATTGTGATATTGCGGATAAATCACTATTATGCGTGCTATTAATTGTTGTTGCTCTTTCACCCCATTCATTTATTATAAACAATTCAAATATTGGGAAAGAAGTATTGCAACCTTCATAATCTATTCTTACGCGAAAAGGCTTGCCAATTTCAAATGTTGTGGAAGGATCGCCATGGGCATTCAAAAGTTGAACACGAGTCAGAATGTTTTTTGATGCATGTTCCCAGCGAGTTGTGGTGCGCAAGTCTGCCTCAGAAGAAAGTTCCGTTGGCAGTTCATTCATATGTTGAATAATTTTCAAATATTCCTGCATGACAGGAAGTATTTCTCCTATGTGAGTGAGCTTGCCCTGCTGAAGCATTAGCCCTGAGGTACACAACTGAGATACGGCACGAACGTTATGACTTACAAACAGAATGGTTCTGCCGTCATTCACTAGCTGCTGCATGTTTTTACGCGCCTTGTTTTGAAAGGCTGCATCACCCACTGCCAGCACTTCATCCAATATAAGAACATCGCAACGCAGCATACTGGCAACTGCGTAGGCAAGGCGAACATACATGCCTGACGAATAGCGTTTCACCGGAACATCAATAAATTCTTCAATTCCAGAAAAATCTACAATTTCATCAAAGTGTGCCTTTATTTCTGCCTTGGGGATGCCCAGCAGCACGCCATTCATGAAAACGTTATCCCTACCAGACATGTCTGGGTGAAACCCTGTGCCCACTTCCAACAGAGAGCCTACCCTGCCTCGCAGCACGGCTCGCCCCGTTGTTGGCGGTGTTACCCCTGTAAGAATCTTGAGAAGAGTACTTTTGCCAGATCCATTTTTCCCCATTATCCCCAGTATCTGCCCTTGTGGAACCTCAAAGGACACATCTTTCAAAGCCCAAAAATAATCTTCCTCAGCATCGCTGCGGATAATGCCCATATTTTTAAGGTGCGCACGAATACTTTTTTTACCCGCCAATGAACGCTGCGGTGTGTAATATCGTTTGCCCAGCCCTTCTACAACGACTACGGAATTATTGGACATCAACAATATACCTTTCTGTAAGAGCAAATACGTACCACCCCATAACCAACAATCCCAAGGTCAGCCCGATGCTCAAATATAGCAGCATGGTGATTTCAGTTTGCTGGCCAATGAATATCCAGCGCGCCCATGCAATCACCCAATACATTGGGTTTAGTTGCAATATCCAGCTCAAAGAGGATGGGACCAGCGTGGGAGGATAAATTACTGGGGTAATATACATTGCCAACTGTATGATATAGTTGAGCGGGACATTTAAATCGCGAAATTTTACTGAGGGGCCAGCGAAGATGAGACCTACTGATAGCCCGCACAGCAATATGACCACTAAAAGAAAAGGAATGTATATGAGGCGCCCCCAGTAGACATAACCATTACAAAGGTTAAAAATAAATAGTATTATCAGCGAGATGCAGGCATCAATCCCAGCGCGTCCCAAGTTTACTCCAGGCAAAATTATGCGGGGAAAGTAGACTTTGGAAACAATGCCAATGTGCTCCTGAAGTGATGAGGCGGTTGCAAGGCAGGAGTTCTGAAATATTCCCCAGGTAATCATGCCTGTAAAAGCAAATACAGCGTATGGGTAACCATCGCCGGAGACCTGTAATATCTGGCCGAACAGAATCCAAAACACCAACAAGCTACCCAATGGGTTGAGCACAGCCCACGCGACCCCAAGCGCCGATTGCTGATATCTGGACAAAAACTGTCGGCGCAGAAGCATAAAGAAAACCTCACGCGCCCGGTGTATGCCTTTGATGTCTGGAATCCACCAACCTGAGCCAGAACTTTGTCTTACGGTCTCTTCCACATTTACTCCTAAAACAAATACAAAACTGCCATCATTAGCAGAGGTAATGCAGCCTTATTAATTGAGTACGTTGGGAGGAAAAACAGGTCTCTCCCGATATGGCTCGCTAAAAATGAGCTTGAGGCTGTCATACGCCCTGACACGACTGAACCTGCCCAGATGACTGGCGTACTGAATCTTTTTGTCCTGGAATTTGAGGCAAAGCATCCCCACCTAGAGATGTCCGCCGTACCATTTGAAACAGCCCTCGGAGTTTTGCAGGGCACACCGATTATGGACAGCATACCCGCCGCCAGAACATTCTCAAGGCGGCAAAAACAATGCTTAACCCCACGGTGGGCAATGCCCATGGGTGATGCTTGGCAGTAAGCAGGATACGACTTCTCGTTAAATAGTAGAGCGACTTCAGATTTGCCTGCTTGCTGTAGAATCCAGTGGTGAGGCCTTCGTTGTGATGGACAATGGCGTCTGCCGCGTAGGCAAGGTCAAAGGCCCCGTTTGCAGCGTACGCCCAGTCTTGCTCTTCACAATACAAAAAATACCGCTCATCCATAAGGCCCACAGTTTCTATGAAAGCCCTACTGACCATCACGCTGGCGCCATAGATAAAATTAATTCTTTTTTCAACAGCATCAGAAGTGTCAGCCAACGCTTCTGATACGGTAAATTTGTATCCGTCAAGATAGGACAACCCGGTCCACGGAGTTGTTCTTCCTCCACCTCTGCATTGCACCGTATTTGTGCCACGATATATGATGAGCGAGCCGCACAGCCCCGGCCGTTTTTTAGAAAAAAGGCGCTTTTGCATCGCCTCAAGGGCATATTTTTCTACCACCGTATCATTATTCAAGATCCAGACCGCCTCAGCTCCACACTGCAGCAGCAGTCGTATGCCCGCATTGTTTCCTGCAGCATATCCTTTATTTTGTGGAAGTCTTAATAAAATGATACTGGCAGGCGGGGGCAACTCTCTGCTTTCATGGTCATAGTCAATAAAGTTGTCAAATTGCATTGCCTCAACCTGGTGCGTAGCGCCACCAGCCTTCGCGGCAATGCTTTTCGCTCCCCATTCACGTAATTTTATAATAGATTCGTTGTTCGAGGCGTTGTCAACGATGACAATCCAGGCCGGGGGAGTGGTGCTGGCAATAACTGATTCTAGGCAAGCTATAGTTTCTTCCCATCTTTTGTAATTAAGGATGACAGTTCCGATAGCTTTTGAAGCATTCGACACCATAGGCATAAAACGTCCCTCGTATCCCATTTCTCATAAATTTGAGTACTGACAATATAATTTGATTACCGGTTACTTCTCCAAATGAAATGTGTCAACAAGCTGCTCGGCCGCTAGATGGCATCCTCAAATCATTTTAGCCTGCGCTGAGGCCCCACCAGTTACTTTCCCCATTCGCGGCAATGATTGCGGTATGTTACGCTCCATATTCCTGTGAATGACTCCCTTGTCATGCTCCAGGACAGTATCTACCAAGCCAGCGAAACACATCAACCAATCCGAGATGAAGCCGAGCGCTTGACACAAATTATTTTTTAATGAACGATAAATAAAAAATGGAGAGCAACTTGAAAATTCACCACCATTCCCTGAAATACACTGCGACTGCCATTCTTCTGGCGTGCTTTTTTGCATTCCAGCCATTGGCAGTGGGGGCACAGATGCCCGAAGCCGGAAAAGTAAACGCATTCCTGGGGAAAAGCCTCATTGACGATTTTGGAAAGCACCTTCTGGTTATTGATGTGAGAACGGCAGAAGAACTTGGTCAAGGTCATATCCCCGGGGCAATCAATATTCCCATAGAAGATCTTGCCCAAAGGTCTGCGGAGATCCCCCCGAATGTTCCAACACTTCTGGTCTGCCGTACGGGAAGACGTGCCGAAGCCGCATACTTGATGCTGCAAAAATCCGAGCTGCAGCATGCTCAACTTTGGTACCTCGCCGCAACTCCTGTTTACGGAAAAAATGGAACATTTACCTTTAAATAGGTGAGATCATCCCCATCAGCGTGTGTACATTCAACATACCAATAAAACTGCTTTTCTGGAGAATATACTGTGCAAAAAATATTTGAAGCCATGTCACGAATGAATTCCGTTGCTGTCACCATGGCAAGAATTGGCATGATCATTGTTTTATTATGGATTGGAGGGCTAAAAATTGTTCCCTATGAAGCCGATGGCATTGTTCCATTTGTTGCAAGCAGCCCATTCATGAGCTTCCTGATGGATGCTCCTGGCGAATATAAAAGTCATATGAATCCCGAAGGCAAGCTGGTTCCGGAAAACAGGGCATGGCACATGCAACATGGAACCTACACAGCCTCCTACATTATCGGCGCAATAATCGTTACCTTGGGGTTAACACTATGCCTGCATCCGCTGCTGCCGCAGGTGGCCGCCATCGGCAGCGCACTGATTGTGGGCATGTCCTTTGTAACTTTGTCTTTTTTGATTACAACCCCGGAATCATGGGTACCAGCTTTGGGTGATATTGAGCACGGATTTCCATATTTGAGCGGAAGAGGCAGACTTGTTATCAAGGACGTGATCATGATGGGGGCGGCAGCCGTTACAATGGTGGACTCCGCAAAGGCATATCTCAAGCAACAACAAGCCTGAATGAATACGTAACACTATG
Organism: Desulfovibrio sp.; assembly: GCF_009712225.1. NCBI lineage: Bacteria > Pseudomonadati > Thermodesulfobacteriota > Desulfovibrionia > Desulfovibrionales > Desulfovibrionaceae > Desulfovibrio > Desulfovibrio sp. The sequence continues at coordinate 264,618 of NZ_WASP01000010.1, forward strand.
CCCTTGCTGCTCATCTGGATTTTACTGAACAAGCAGGGCATAGATACAAGAGAGGGCCATACTCTTTCGAAAAAAATTTGACCACGGTAAAACACGCATCCTGCCCGTCAGGATGCCCCAATATTGCAAAGGAACAGAGCATGAATACCGAAAACCGCCCCTTCCCTCAGCCAGCTTCGCAAGAGGTAGACATGAAAAACATTGTCGGCCTTCATACCGTGAGAGCGACGTCGGATGCATCCACAGTGCAAAGGCGCCTGGAAAACTGGCTTGCAGAAAAAAATATCCAGATTTTCTACGTTGTGGACCATGCGGCCAACGCCACAGCGCACGATCTTTTCCAGCTTCCTGCATGGGTAACCTTCTTTGGAAACCCTGCCGTCGGCACCCCACTCATGGTGGAAAACCCCCTTATGTCTTTGGACCTGCCGCTCAAGGTACTTGTGCATGAAGATGCCTCCGGGGCGGCATGGTTGACCTACCATGATCCTGCGCAACAGGGTGCGGCACTGGGGATAAAGCCCGATCACCCCAGTCTGAAAAAAATGGAAACCCTGCTGAAGACCCTGGCACAGGCTGTAACGGTATAACCCCGCAAATTATGCAACCATGCCGGAATCAAGAGGTATTACATGGGTAGGGCTCCTGGTTACGATAAAGAAGTTTTGCTGAAAAAGCTCACCGACTGCTTTTGGGAATATGGGCATTCTGCCCCTGTGAGTTTTTTGGTTGAGCAGGCTGGTGTTAATGCGGCCAGCCTGTACGCCGCTTTTGGAAGTAAAAAGGGCATGATCCATGCCACCATAAAAGATTACGCCCGTGAAGCATGCACTGAAGTAACCGAGCTTCTGGGAAAAAACAGTCCTGGCCGCGAGCAGATACGATATTTTCTTCAAACCTTGCTGGATACAGGGCTGGCTGATCCCAAGTCCAGGGGATGTTTTCTTGTTAACAGCATACTTGAAGCACATTCCGATGATCCAGAGATCGGGACGATTCTTAATACCTGTATGAATGACCTGCGGGCAATTTTTCAAAAGCACCTTACCCTTGCAAAAGATTTGCGCCCAGGCATCACTGCGGCAGAGGCGGCGTTATTTCTTCAGGTACAGGTATGGGGCCTCAAGATGATGGTCAAAATGGGATTACCCGCGGAATCTGGGCAAACCATTATTGAACAGACGCTTTGCAGGTTGTTTGCTGATAAACCCGAAATTCAAAAAAGAACCAGCCAAAACCGGCACGGTGTGGGCAGATAATATGCTTAAACGTATTTCACCTGTCCCCGTTAACTACTTTGCCATTGTTCTTGGCATGTTGAGCTTTGGCCTGTCCTGGCGCTATGGCTCAAGTGTCGGGCTTCTACCGGCATGGCCTGGGCATGCCCTGCTTCTGATTGGTGCAATTTTGTGGTTCTTTTTGCTCTGCACATACATTTATAAATGGGTATGCCAGAAAAAGGCTGCTCTTGAAGAACTACACCATGTCATCCAATGCTGCTTCATAAGCCTGATCCCTATAACCACGCTGTTGATGGGCATTACCGTCTTGCCATATTCCAGAGCTCTCGCATGGCTACTGCTCGCAGCTGGAATAATCGGACAGCTGGGTTTTGCCGCTTATCGAGGGGGAGGACTGTGGCGCGGCACACATGTGGCTGAAGCAACAACGCCCATCATCTATTTACCAGCGGTTGCCGCCAACTTTGTTTGCGCATCAGCAATGAGCGCCACAGGGCACCTGCAATGGGGAACATTGTTTTTGGGCGCAGGCATGCTCTCCTGGCTAAGCCTGGAGGCAGCAATACTGCACAGGTTAAGAACCATGCAAACGCTTGCAGCGGCTGCGCGCCCGGTGATCGGCATCCAGCTGGCCCCTGCTTTTGTCGGCTGCGCTGCCTACCTGTCGATAGACGGGGGGGAGTTGACGTAATTGCCCTGGCGCTGATCGGTTATGGCATTCTGCAGGCCATTTTTTTAGTCAGGCTTTTGCCGTGGGCGCTTGAGGGAGGCTTTACACCATCATTTTGGGCTTTTTCGTTTGGCCTGGCATCGATGGCGGGCTGTGGTCTTCGTATGATAGCATTCTACAGCAATACCGGAGAGAAAGGCCTGCTACTTCTTGGCTGGAGTCTTTTTGGTATTGGGACCTTCTGCATTGTGGCCCTCATAGCATTTACCCTCTTGTTTTTTATAAAAAAACTACAAAAACATAACGCTGATGCGTAAAAATGTTCCCCCTCCCGTGCTGGCACCAGTGCACTGCAAACCACATTTGAACCCACAGGGGCGCGTGTACATTGCGGGCAGGGTCGGAAGCGTCTCCCATTTGCGAACCACAGTAAAAGAATCTCTTCCGATAAAATCACTTTACCCGCGTGCATGCCATGCCAGCACGTTACAGCGCGATCGCCGTATACAGGGTAGCGGACACCACCCGGTCGGAAGGAAGCCTTTTCGCAGAGCTGACGGCATCATGGATGTATGTTTTTACGCACGAGTTTGTACACTTCAAACCATCCAACACTTGCCAGACCGGCCAGCAGGCAAAAGCCGAATTCTTTTGGTTGCAGCGCATTCAAGTGCAGAAGAGTGCGGAGCACCGGGACATTGAGCACAAGAACCAGCATCACCGCCGCTCCTCCCAGTATCCACCACAGTACTGCGTTTGGCTCCCTGAACATGGTGACAATCGTGCGGTTCCACGAGCGGTTGGTCATTATCAGCGCCAAATTTGCAAAAACCAGCGTGGCAAAGACAAAGGATCGTCTGGAATCATCCAGCGGTTGCCCCTGCATGCCAGCCACCCAGAACATAAAAAATATGGAGGCCAGTACAAAGACTCCCTGCATCAGGCTGATGCTTACCACGCGCGCATTAAAGAGCTGCTCGTCCGGCTTTCGTGGTGGTCGAAGCATAACGTCCTTTTCAGCGCCTTCAGACTCGAAAATAAGCGAACAGGCCGGATCAATGATGAGTTCAAGAAAAACGATGTGGACAGGCAACAGCATGAGCGGCAAGTCGGCAACGAATACCGGGGCCATCGAAAGACCCGCTATGGGCACGTGAATGGCCACAGTGTAGGCTACTGCCTTTTTGATATTGTCATATATGCGGCGACCCAGCCGGATGGCCTGAACAATTGAAGAAAAATCGTCATCGAGCAGTATCAGAGCCGAGGCCTCCCGTGCCACATCAGTGCCACGCCCGCCCATGGCAATGCCAATGTGCGCCGCCTTGAGGGCAGGGGCATCGTTCACACCGTCCCCGGTCATGGCCACAATCTCTCCGTTGGCCTTGAGGGAGTTTACTAGGCGTAGCTTCTGCTCCGGCACCACGCGAGCAAATACGTCAACATCCCTGATGCGCCGCGTAAGCTCCTCGTTGCTTATGGCCTCCAGATCAGAACCGGTAATGACCTTGATGCCCGCGCCGGGTAGGATGCGCAGCCCAATCTGTTTGGCAATACTCTGGGCAGTGGCCGGGTGGTCACCTGTAATCATGATCACCCTAATCCCCGCCCTGTAGCACTCCTGAATCGTTGCCGGAACCGTGGGACGTATGGGATCCTCCAGACCGACGAGCCCCAGAAATTCGAAAACAAAATCATTCGGCCCATCGGGCAAAGGAGCCCGTGAATCTGCTTTGGCAGGCCAGATGGCCCGGGCAACGCCGAGCACACGCAACCCTTCGCCCGCCATTTTGCCCACCTGAGCGGCCATGGCGATTCTCTGCACCTCGTCGAGGCGGCACAGTTCTGCTATGGCTTCAGGGGCGCCTTTGGTGGCAACAACCAGATTGTCAGTGCCTGGCGCGCGCCAGACATGAGTCACGGCCAGCAACTCCGGTGACAGGGGGTAGTCGCGCACCATTTCCCATTGCTCGTGCCAGTGTTCGGTCTTGCCCAGGTATTCGTTGCCCATCTGATGCAGGGCACGTTCCATGGGATCAAAAATTTCCTTTTTGCTGGCCAGCACCCCGTATTCCAGCAGCCAACGGAACGCCTCCGGCATTTTTGCGCCTTCGCTCGCAACAAAGCTCTGACCGCCTGCATGCAGCTGGCGCACGGTCATCCGGTTGAGGGTGAGTGTACCGGTTTTATCCGTGCAAAGCACGGTTGCTGCTCCCAGGGTTTCTATGGCAGGCATGCGCCGGGTGAGTACGCGGCAGCGAGAAATTCGCCACGCGCCCATGGCCAGAAAGACGGTCAGTATGACGGGAAACTCCTCTGGAAGCACGGCCATGGCCATGGCTATGCCCGCCAGTATCGCTTGCTCCCAGCTCTGCGGCGTATTGCCGCGTGTCAGGCCATAGGCCACGATGGTAACAGCGCACAGGGCTATCCCTATGAGAGCGAGCTGCTTGATTATACGACCTGTCTCGTTCTGAAGAGGCGTCTTCGCTGGCTCAATGGACTCAAGCGCCCTGCCTATCTTGCCAAGCTCTGTATTAACCCCGGTGGCCACCACCTCGGCCAACCCCTGCCCTCTTGTGATGAGCGAGCCCGAAAAGACTTCCGGGAGGTCGTCACCACCAGGCTTGCCTGTTCCGGCGGCATTCTGGGAGCTTGTTTTACGAACAGGCACAGACTCACCTGTCAGCAGAGATTCATCCGCCGCCACGTTGAGCGCATAGCGCAGCACCGCATCTGCGGGAACTCGGTCGCCTTCTGAAAGCAGAATCTGATCACCCCGAACCACCTCGCGTCCGGCGATACGCCGCTGCTGCCCATCGCGAATAACCAGAGCGCGCGGGCTGGAGAGGTCGCGCAATGCGTCCAGCGCGCGTTCCGTTCGCCGCTCCTGAACAATGGTGATCCCCATAACTACAAAAACGAATGCCAGCAGCATAAGTGCGTCCGACAGTTCACCCATAAGCAGGTACAGGCTGCCGCAACCCACCAGAAGCAGAAACATGGGTTCCCGCATGACCTCAAAGGCGATGGAGAGCACGCCACGCCTGGCACCCTGAGGCATTTCGTTGAAACCTTCTCTCTGTAGTCGAAGGGCGGCCTCGGCCTCGCTCAGGCCTGTGGCGCCAGATGGATCAAACTGAGTCAGCTTCATGGCTAATTGCCTTCCTGAAGGTGTTTCGCGTTCACCGGGGAGCCCCTGAAGCATACCAGAAGCAGCCTCACACCCTTCTACTACCAAAAATCTAACGATACTGTGCGATCCGGATTGTCAGGACAGGTTTTGCTGTTTTTGCACCCCGCCACCCTGTCGGTTACCTTTAACCACACATGCTCATAGCACCAGCCCGAGGACAATCAGTCAAGGCTCTATGGAAACCTGACTGTTTGTAAAAAAATACTCATGCCCCGATTTTAGCGGGCAGCCAATGTTGGCAAAACCCCAAGGGCACCCCGGATCGGACGGCCCCGCGTCATTGCCACAGGCAACGAGCAAACAAAAAAGGGCCAACAGACCGGCGCTGACTGGCGCTGAAAACAGCAGAGAAAATTGTGGAGTAAAGACGGATGCCGCATGGCAACAGTCAGAATGCCGAAAAAAGGGCTGCCTGATGGCGGCCCTTTTGTATTTATGGAAACCAGATCATGAAACAGACGGAACTGCGCGGAAGTCCTGTGGCATCGATCAGGCCGGGGCTGCGTATTGATCGGCGGCATGGCAAAGCCGTCCAAGCAGATTAAAACCATGGGGTTAAATGCTGGTTCCCTCAAAACACCATGCTCCTGATGACAAACCTTGCCTCAACCCCCACTACAGACACTCATCGCCCTCAACACAAGAGCTGTATGCCCGGCTGCGCTTAAGTTTTCTGAATAAGGTTGACCTGTTGATCTGAAACATCTCAGCTGTCTTGTTGAATGAGCCGTAGTGCTGAACAGCTTTGGCAAGCAGCTCTGCCTCTATACCTTCCATCACTTCTTTAAGAGATGTGGGAGTGTCGGGCAGCGCTGGCGTCAACTCTTCTGGTTGGGAAAAATCCTCTTTATCAGCCAGACATTCGCGCAGGCGGCCGGGCAAAGACGACGGTTCAACCACAATGTTATCATGTGTAATAACAATATGCTGAATGATATTTTGTAGTTCACGCACGTTACCGGGCCAGGAATAATACGATAAAGCCTTGAGCGATTTTTGTGATAACGTTACTGATTTATTATATTTCGTATTATATTTATCCAAAAAATGTTTTGTCAGTAGCGGGATGTCTTCAAGACGCTCGCGCAAGGGAGGCATAATCAGCTTTGCCACATCAAGCCTATAAAACAGATCCTGTCGAAACTTCCCCGCTTCTATGTCCGCAGACAAATCCCTGTTGGTTGCGGCAATAATTCTTACATCCACCTTTTGCGCCTTGGGCGAACCAACCCGCATAATTTCCTGATCCTGCAGCACACGCAGCAAGCGGGATTGCATGGGTAACGGCAACTCGCCTATTTCGTCCAGAAAGAGCGTTCCCCCGTCTGCACTTTCAAAATATCCCGCCTTGCCCTGGGCGTTGGCACCAGTAAAAGCCCCTTTTACATAACCAAACAGCTCCGATTCAATCAGCTGTTCAGAAATGCTGCTGCAGTCAATCTTGATAAACACTGAATCCTTTCGGGGGCTGCTGGCATGAATGATTCTGGCCAGGACATCCTTACCGGTTCCTGTTTCGCCAAGCAAAAGAACGGTAACATCAGTTGCGGCAATACGTGTCATGGTGTTCAGCAATATCTGCATGGGGGCGCTTGAAAAAACGCCGTCTATTTTCTTTTGCGAACCGAGCATGGTTTCGACACGGGCCTGATATTGCTGAATCAGCCGGGCCTGCTTATCAATCTGGCTCTGTAAAGACCTGATAGTTGTGACATCACGGGCAAAGGTTACCACAAAACAGACTTCACCGCTGGATCCAAAGATCGGGTAAGACTGAAGATGTAGCGTTTTTTCTCCTCTGCCGAATTCCTGCACCGCGCTTGCCGGTTTACCCGTTTTGACAATAACGGGGTTGAGCACCTTGTTAAAAATGCCCTGTTTTTGCAGGTCCAGCACATGAAATCCTTCCAGGCGCTCGCGCGCTATTCCGGTGAGGGATTCGTAGGCCTTGTTGACCCGCAGCGTGATACCCCGCCGGTCAGACAAAAAAATGCCAACCTCCATGAGGTCAAGAATATCGTTAAGGTGCTCTTCCAGTGCGGTAATACGGTTAACGGTCATTTCGGCTCCTATTTCAATAAATTTTGGATGCCGTGCTTGATGAGCAGCGATACTGATTGCATATATTTCATATAAACAGGCTGTTAAAAAATACTTGCGCAGCACTGTGGCGTCATACCCCCCGATTGCAGCAGAACACCTTTCCCCAAATCAGATGCAGCGTCGACAGAAAGGAGTTAACCAATCAACTTCAACAGCAATTGTGAAAAATATCCCTATTTTTTTATACACCGATATCACCTTGTCGACAAGCATCTATCGGGTGATTGCAACGCAATATATCACGTAAAATTTAAAATGGTGCATATTCGCACCATCTACTTACTATACTATGACAAGAATGATCCCCTATCAGTAAATAGATCTAACTGGATGGGGCAAATTTGCACCATTCAAGTTTGCAAGCTGACCGAGTCGCCCTCTCCTATTGAGACATTCCAGAATAATCATAAAAAACAGCTTATTATAAAAACAAGCAAAACCCCACAAAAATGGAACACATATTGCTAAAACTACAAGAAACATTATGTGAAATTTTTCCTTATTGGAAGCAAGGAAAAAATCACACAGCATCATGCACATCAAAAATCGTAGCTACGATGTGGGACAGTCCATTGGTTATTTAATACAGGGGTGTAATTCACGATAGGACTTTAGCACAGTTGGAGGTTAGGCATGAAGCGTTTAATTTCATTGTTGTACGCGGCATTGTTTTTTGTGATCTGCGCTGCGCCATGCGCGCTGGCAGCACAAAAATTTACCATCGGCTTTCAACCATACGATACCATTTCGTACCAGGTAATTGTTAACGCAGAGCTGGGCCTGTGGAAAAAATACATGCCCGCCGGATATGAGCTTGAGTTTACCCCCGCACTGCAAGGCACCATCGTTGCCAACAACATGCTGGCTGGCAAAGCCGTTGCCGGCTACATGAGCGTGATGCCGGCCACCATTCTGTGCTCCAAGGACCAACAGGCGCACATCAAGATGGTGGGCACCGTTGGCATGTCTGACGGAACGCGCTGTTCTGTGGTACTTGTGCGCAAGGATGCCCCCCAATTTAAAAGCAATGAAGAACTGGCCCAATGGCTGAACGGCAAGATCATTGCCGCGCCCAAAGGTAGCGCTTCCGACCAGTACCTCCGCCGTTTTTTCGACCGTTATAATGTTAAGCCTGGTGAATATCTCAACCAGTCCATTGAAGTTATTGCCACCAACTTTCGCACCAAAAAGCTGGATGCGGCTTCTGCTTGGGAACCGACCGTGTCGCGCATTGCCGATGACGTGGGCGAAGGTATTGCCCGTATCGTTGCCGACGGCAGCGCCTGCGGCAACCCGGACCTCGGTATTCTTGTAATGCGTGAAGACTTCATTCAGGACCACCGCGATGCAGCCCTCGGCTACCTTCGGTCAGAGCTCGAAGCGCAGCGGTACATTCTTGACCCCGCCAATCAGGTAAACGTCATCGAAATGGTTTCCAAGTACGCCACCGGCATCCCCAAGAAGGTGCTTTGGTACTCACTGTACGGCAAGGTTCCTGCTGATCGCGAAAACCCTGTGCGCGAATGGAAGTCTTTCTACTTCAACCAAAAGGAACTGGACAATATCAAGTCTGTGGCGCCCTTCCTTTACAAGGAAAAGGTCATTGCAGTGCCAGAGCTGAAGGAGTGGGTCGTAGACGACAGTCTGGCCCGCGAAGTCTACAAAAAAGCCGGATACACTCCGGTTTCGCCCGATGCCACCCTGGGCTACATCAACGGGCAAAAAGCACAGGATTGTCCTTTCATGGATTAACCAATTCCATCCCCTTTGAGGCGTGACCGGCAGGCCGTCTCTTCCAGTGCGGAGAGACGGCCCCATACGGAGACGCATGTGCATTCAATATCCAACGTCAGTGAGGGTAGTCTTTTGTCACATCCAAATTCCATTGACGTCAGTGCCGTCGAGGAAGGCGTGGTAAGCTCAGGAAAACTTGCCTTTATCAGGGTGAAACAATGGCTGCAGAGCCCTTCTCCCTACCTCAATGTGCTGGGTATCTGCGGATTTGTGGCCGTATGGTACCTGACAACGGAAGTGCTCAACCTGCCGCTTTTCAACAAGCTGCCGGGGCCCAGGGCAACATTTACGGAATGGGTGTCTCAAACCCCTGTCTACGGTATTTCTCTGTATACGTCTGAATACTATCAGCACATTGGCATAAGCGTATGGCGCGTTTTTCAGGCCTTTGTGCTGGCCACATGTCTGGGAGTGCCCACGGGGCTTTTCATGGGCTGGAAGAAAAAGTTCAGGGACTACACATTTCCGCTTCTTGAAGTTCTGCGGCCCATTCCCATGCTGGCATGGGTGCCGCTGGCCATTCTCATGTGGCCCGGCCGCGAAGCCTCCATTGTGTTTCTGACCTTTCTGGGTTCGTTTTTCGCAACTGTCCTCAACACGTTGCTTGGCGTGGAATCGATCGACGAATGCTATTTTCGGGCGGCCTCGTCTCTGGGCGCATCAGAAAAACAGATCTTTTTCAAGGTAATAGTACCGGGCGCGCTTCCTTTCATTTTTACCGGCCTGCAAATCAGCATGGGATATGCGTGGTTTTCGCTCGTTGCCGGTGAGATGCTGGCTGGCGAATTCGGCCTCGGCTATCTGATCTGGAACTCGTACACCCTCGTGCAGTATCCGGTCATCATTATCGCCATGATTACCCTGGGCGTCATAGGCTCGCTCAGCAGCCTTCTCATCCGCCTGGTAGGCGACAAGCTCATGCAGTGGAAAGTTCGGGAGGTTGCCCAATGAGCCAGCAAATAGAAACCGCATGCGAAAATGCGCCCCGCGGCGCAATCAGCATCAAGAACGTTTCGAAAATTTATGATCCGGACGGCGCGCGGGTGCTGGCTGTGGACAACTGCAGCATGGAAGTCGAGGCGGGTGAATTCTGCGTAGTTGTGGGGCCTTCCGGCTGCGGCAAAACCACACTTCTTAACGCCATTGCGGGCTTTCACGGCATCAGCGAGGGCGAGATACGCCTTGACGGAGAGCTGCTCTGCGCTGGCAACCAGCAGGCCACGCCAGGCTCAGACCGCATTGTGGTATTTCAGAACGGCGCGCTGTTTCCCTGGTTTACCGTTCTTGAAAACGTCACCTTCGGCCCTGTCATGCAGGGCGTGATGCCCAGAAACGAGGCCAAGGACAAAGCCCTGTACATGATGGGCCAGATGGGCCTCAGAAACATTGCCCACAACTATCCCAGCGAAATTTCATCGGGCATGCGCAGGCGTGTGGAAATCGCCCGCGCCATGATGAACAATCCGCGCGTACTGCTGCTCGATGAACCCTTCCGCGCCATGGATGCCCTGACAAAGACCGTTGTGCACCAGTTCTTGCTGGACGTGTATGACAAGAACAAAACCACGGTGTTCTTCATTACTCACGACCTTGATGAGGCCATTTTTCTTGGCAGCAAGGTTTACATCATGACCACACGCCCGGCCACCATAAAAAAAATTCTCACTGTGGATATTCCGCGCCCCCGTGATTTTCGCATTCTTGCATCGCCTGAATACCAGCGCCTGCGTGATGACTGTATCGCGGCTGTGCACGAAGAAGCGGTCAAGGCATTTAAGGCCGGCGAACGGGAAATGTAGGAGGACATGATGACACAATTAGCCATGGCACCCACGTCTCCGTCTTTCGCCACTTTTTTCAAAAAAAAGATCGCAACCATTTCCCTGATGCGGGGCCTGATTTCCATTGTGGCCTTCACCATAATCTGGGAATTCTGCGCGATGCTCCATGTGCCCATTATCGGCAATGTGCCCGCGCCTTCCGAGGTCATTACCTCGCTGATGGTACAGGTCAAACTTCCCCACTACTGGCAATCGTGGGGCGACAGCATGCTGCGCATCTTTATTGGCTTTATTATCGCCCAGATTGTCGGCGTGCCTCTGGGGCTGTTTCTTGGTGCAAACCAGAAAGCCCGGGAAGTCATCTTTCCTATTTTTGAAATCATGCGCCCGGTGCCCCCTCTGGCCTGGGTGCCGGTTTCAGTCATTTTTTGGCCGTCCGCAGAAATGAGCATGATTTTTGTTACGTTTTTGGGAGCATTTTTTACCGTTGTGCTCAACATTGTTGAAGGCATCACCAGCATAGATGTGCGCTACGTGCGTGCGGCCTATTCCCTTGGCTCGACCAAGAACGACATTTTCTGGCGCATAATGCTGCCCGCCAGTTTGCCCAGCGTGGTTGTGGGCATGACGGTAGGCATGGGCATTACCTGGGCCGTGGTGGTGGCAGCTGAAATGATCGCTACCAACAGCGGGCTTGGCTACCTGACATGGCGCGGCTACGTGGCTGGCGAATACCCGCTGATTGTTGTGGGGATGATGAGCATCGGCATAGCAGGATACTTCTCTTCGGCTCTGATTCGCTGGATAGGCAACCGCTTCACCCCTTGGAACCATTCAAGGTAGCGGAAGGAGGAACGAAATGCTCAAAGACAAAGCCCCAGGCGCACAGGCCGTTTCCGGAGAAATGAAAATTGAAGCCATTTCCAAATCCTACGGCTCAGATATCATGCAGAAATGGGTAGTGCAGGACTGCTCGTTTACCCTCGAAAAAGGCAAACTGACAGTTCTGGTTGGCCCTTCCGGTTGTGGCAAGAGCACGCTTATCAACCTTTTGGCCGGGTATGAAAAACCCACGTCGGGCTCCATTCTGATAGACGGGCAGCCGGTTACAAGCCCCGGCCCCGACCGCCTGGTGGTGTTTCAGGAAACGGCGCTCTTTCCCTGGATGACCACCTACGAAAACGTCAGCTACGGCCCACGGGTACGCCGGGAAATGCCTGCTGCCGATCTGCGCGAAAAGACCATGCAGCTTCTGGAAATGGTTGGCCTTGAAGATTTTCGCGACAAGTACCCCCCGCAGCTTTCCGGCGGCATGCAACGCCGGGCCGAGCTGGTACGGGCCATGATAAACCATCCCAAAGTCATGATGATGGACGAGCCGTTTCGCGGTCTGGATGCCATGACGCGTTCATTGATGCAGGAATATTATGTGCGCATCTTTGAGGAATATCAGGACACCAACCTTTTTGTTACCTCGGAACTGGAAGAAGGCATCTTTCTTGCCGATCGGCTGGTCATACTGACCAACCAGCCCTGCCGCGTGAAGCAGATCATAGAGGTCAATCTGCCGCGCCCACGCAATTTTTCAATCATGGGATCGCCGGAATATCTTGAAATAAAACGTGAGGCCCTTGAGCTGCTGCACGAAGAAGCAATGAAGTCTTTTGCCACAGGGGCCGTCAATGCGGCCGATTTTCTTGAGGCTTACTCCCAGATGGGCGAAGACCAGGCCAAACCGAAAGCGCGGAGGTAGCAGAATAGACACCGTAAATGGATTGTGGGGGGCGACTGTACACTATCTGGCAGCAACCGCAAAAAACCGTGAGAGCCAGATTTGCCCACACGAACCCACCGGCATCAGCCACGGCAATGGCTGCCCGATGGATGCGTCAACCGGCGGTTGCAATATTTACGCACAATAGCAGTACGGACAAATTACGCTAGCGGGAGGATACTATGAGCTATGGTGATTGCGAGTGCATGTCTCCTCAAGAAAGGCGACTTGCCGACCAGATGGCCGGCAAGGAAGACGTTTTCCGCAAAACCCACAAACGCGCTTTTCGCCTTGTGGAGCGCATTGAGGGGCAAAAACCCAGCATAGACATTGAACGCGCGTTGTATTTTACGCAATCAATGCAGCAAACAGTTGGGCAACCTCTGGTTCTACGGTGGGCAAAGGCCCTGATGCACATCGCAAAGAACATCTCGGTTTATGTGCAGGAAGACCAGCTGCTGCTGGGCAGGGCTGGGCACATAGGCCGTTACGGCATTCTGTACCCGGAACTGGATGGCGACTTTCTGGATATCGCCGTGCGGGATCTGCCCACGCGTGAAACTTCACCTGCCACCATAACCGTCAAGGACGCCAAACGTGTTGCTGAAGAAATTGCGCCCTTCTGGAAGGGCAAAACATTTCATGAAGCTCTGAACACAGCCCTGCCACCAGAGATTCACAAACTCACCTACGACGACACCAGCGGACTGAATTCTCGGTTTATCGTGAACGAAACGGCTTCGTTCCGGTCGTCCATACAGTGGGTGCACGATTATGAAAAAATTCTGAAGCGCGGCTTTAATGGCATAAGGCGCGATGCCGAGGAAAAGCTGGCGACCCTTGACCCCGCAAGCCCGGTGGATCAGGTAGACAAGCGCCCCTTCCTTGAGGCGGTCATCATCGTGTCTGACGCCATCATTCTTTGGGCCCGCAGGTATGCAGAGCTGGCCAAGACCATGGCGGCAAAGGAGACCTCTCCGCAGCGCAAGCACGAGCTGCAACTTATGGCAGCCAATGCCGAACATGTTCCGGCCAACCCGGCGCGGGATTTTTACGAGGCCGTGCAGTCCCAGTGGTTTGTTCAAATGTTTTCGCGCATGGAACAAAAAACAGGCACCACCATCTCCAACGGGCGTATGGATCAGTACCTCTACCCCTATTACAAAAAGAGTCTGGAAGACGGCTCCATTTCCAAAGAACGGGCCCTGGAGCTGCTTGAATGCATGTGGGTGGGCATGGCCGAGTTCATCGACATGTACATTTCACCTACAGGCGGGGCATTCAACGAAGGCTACGCCCACTGGGAAGCAGTGACCATCGGCGGGCAGACGCCCGACGGTCGTGACGCAACCAACGACCTTACCCACCTGTTTCTGCAATCCAAACGCGAGTTCCCCCTGCACTATCCCGACCTTGCCGCACGCATCCATTCGCGCTCGTCAGAGGCCTTTTTGTGGAATGTGGCGGAAACCATCAAGTACGGTTCCGGTTTCCCCAAGCTGATTAATGATGAAGAAGTAGTACCCCTGTATGTGTCCAAGGGGGCCACCTTTGAAGAAGCCCTGGACTACGCCGTGTCTGGCTGCACAGAGGCGCGCATGCCCAACAGAGACACCTATACTTCGGGCGGAGCCTACGTGAACTTTGCGGCGGCTCTGGAAATGTCGCTGTACAACGGCAAAATGAAAAAATATGGCGATGTTCAGCTGGGCATCCCCACCGGCAACGCCAGGGAATTCAAAAGCTGGAGCGACATGTGGAACGCCTATCTGGCCCAACACATGCTCTTTTTGCGCACGGCATTTACACAACAGTATATTGTTAACAAAACAAGGGCATCGCACTTTGCTCAACCCATGGGTTCAGCCATGCATGACCTGTGCATGAAGCACTGCATCGACCTGCACCAGGAGCACGTGCCCGAAGGGGTCAACTTTGGCTATCTTGAATTCATGGGCTACGGAACAGTAACGGATTCACTTTCTGCCCTGAAACGGCTGGTTTTTGATGACCGCAAACTGACCATGGATCAGGTGATGGACGCACTTGAGCACAATTTTGCAGGATATGAAGAAGTGCAGCAATTGTTGAAAACCGCACCATGCTACTGCAACAACGATCCATACGCCGATGCCATAGCGCGCGAGCTTGACCGGGTTTCTGTTGAATTTTCGGCCAAATACAGCAAAGAAATGGGTATATACAACGACATCCGCTATGTGCCTTTTACCTCGCACGTACCTTTTGGCAAGGTTGTCTCTGCCACACCCAATGGCAGAACGGCGTGGTTTCCGCTGTCGGACGGTTCTTCCGCATCGCACGGCGCTGACGTCAACGGCCCCACTGCCATTATGCTGTCCAACAATTCCACCAAAAACATGGGCATGCGGGCGCGAGCCTCCCGCATGCTGAACATCAAGTTTACGCCCAAGTGCCTTGAGGGCGAAGCGGGCACGGAAAAACTCGTATCGTTCATCAGGGCCTTTTGCGACCTTAAACTCTGGCACGTGCAGTTTAATGTCATAAACCGGGAGACCTTGCTGGCTGCACAAAAAAATCCGAAAAAATACCAGAACCTTATTGTAAGAATCGCCGGCTACAGCGCTTATTTTGTGGATCTTTCGCCAGATCTGCAAAACGACCTCATAGCCAGAACAGGGCATGACATGCTGTAGGTGTAGCCAATCGGCCCGGCGGGGAATCCCGC